>NZ_JBFAWU010000024.1:0-129891 GCF_040680455.1 Streptomyces sp. NPDC052052
GGCGGCCGTGCGGCAGGCGGTCCAGGAGCGGGCCGATCACCGGCGCGAGGAGGGTGAAGGGCGCCATGGTGATCGCGAGGTAGAGGGCGACCCGGGTTCCGGGCCGCCTGCGTCATGACCGGCGCCCGGGAAGACACCTCCGGGGGCCGGGTCAGAGGCTCAGGCCCCGGCCTCGATGTCCCCCGAACCCTGGTCGGACTTCGGCCCGTCCGAGGCCGTACGGACCTTCGGGACGGACGCCACGGACCGGGAGTCCTCGGGGTGGTGGCAGGCCGTCAGATGTCCGTCCCGGCTGCCCTCGACCCGGACCAGCGGCGGTGCCTCGCCGGCGCACAGGTCCGTCGCCTTCCAGCAACGGGTGCGGAAGCGGCAACCGGAGGGCGGATTGACCGGGGAGGGCACATCGCCGGTGAGCAGGATGCGCTCCCGGGGTGTCGCCTCGTCGGCCGTCGCGTCGGGCACGGCGGAGAGCAGCGCCCTGGTGTACGGGTGGCGCGGGTTGCCGTACAGGGCGTCCCGGTCGGCGATCTCCACGATCCGGCCGAGGTACATGACGGCCACGCGCTGCGAGAAGTGGCGGACGACGGCGAGATCGTGCGCGATGAAGAGGAACGCGATACCGAGCTCCTGCTGCAGCTTCTGCAGCAGGTTCACCACCTGGGCCTGGATCGACACGTCGAGCGCCGAGACCGGCTCGTCGGCCACGATCAGCTTCGGCTCCATGGAGAGCGCCCGGGCCACTCCGATACGTTGCCGCTGGCCACCGGAGAACTCGTGCGGGAAGCGGTTGTAGTGCTCCGGGTTGAGCCCGACGATCTCCAGCAGTTCCCGTACGCGTGCCTCGCGGCCCCCCGCCGGGGCGATGCCGTTGATCTCCATCGGAGCGGCGATGATCTTGCCGACGGTCTGCCGCGGGTTCAGCGAGGCGTACGGGTCCTGGAAGATCATCTGGATCTCGGAGCGGACCGGGGCCAACTGCTTGCGGGAGGCGTGGGTGATGTCCTGTCCGCGGTAGGTGATCGTGCCGGCCGTCGGCTCCAGCAGCCGGGTGATCAGCCGGCCGGTCGTCGACTTGCCGCAGCCGGACTCGCCGACCAGGCCCAGGCTCTCGCCCGCGCCCACGGTGAAGTCCAGTCCGTCGACGGCCCGGACCGCGCCGACCGTCCGCCGGATCGGGAAGCCCCCCTTGATCGGGAAGTACTTGGTGAGCCCGGAGACGTCCAGGAGCGGATCGGTGCTGCTCATAGTGGTGAAGTCCCGTCTCTTGTACGTCAGTTGCGCCGGGTGTCGACGAGGCCGGCGAAGAGCGCGGTGCGCTGCTCCGGCGTGAGATGGCAGGCGGCCCCGCGCCCGTCCACCAGCTCCAGCGGCGGCTGGTCGGTCGCACAGCGCCCGCCCCCGACCTGCTCGGTGAACGAACACCGGGGGTGGAAGCGGCAGCCGGTCGGCGGGTTGAGCAGACTCGGCGGGGAGCCGGGGATCGGTGACAGCGGTATGTCGACCGGTCCGTCGAGGCTCGGCATGGACCCCAGCAGACCCCAGGTGTACGGGTGTTGGGGTGCCCGCAGCACCTCCTTCTTGGTGCCGCGTTCCACACACTGGCCGCCGTACATCACGAGCACGTCGTCGGCGATGTCGGCGATGACACCGAGGTCGTGGGTGATGAAGATGATTGCGGTGCCGGTCTCCTGCTGGAGGTCCTTGAGCAGGTCCGTGATCTGGGCCTGCACGGTGACATCCAGCGCGGTCGTCGGCTCGTCCGCGATCAGCAGCTCCGGGTCGCAGACCAGCGCCATGGCGATCATCGCGCGCTGACGCATACCGCCGGAGAACTGGTGCGGATAGTCGTCCACCCGCAGATCGGGCTGCGGTATGCCCACCTTGGTGAGCATCTCGACGGTGCGGGCCCGTGCCTCCCGCTTGGAGGCGCCGGTGTGCTTGCGGTACGTCTCACCGATCTGTCTGCCGATGGTGTGGTACGGCGACAGCGAGGCCAGCGCGTCCTGGAAGATCATGGCCATCTTGTTGCCGCGCAGGCGTTCCAGCTCCCGCTCCGGTGCGGCGAGCAGATCCTGGCCGTCGAGCAGGATCTCGCCGTCGATCTCGGTGTGTTCGGGGTGGTGCAGGCCCAGGATCGTCAGATTGGTGACGGACTTTCCGGAGCCGGACTCGCCGACGATGCCGAGGGTCCTGCCCTTCTCCACGTCGAAGGAGAGGCCGTCGACGGCCCGGACGACGCCGTCCTCGGTGGAGAAGTGCACGCGCAGATCTCGTACGGAGAGGAAGGGGGTGCTCACTGGATCTCTCCCTAGGCGAGGCGGATGCGCGGGTCGATGAGGGCATAGACGGCGTCGACGACGATGTTGAGGATCACGATCGCGGCGGCGGCCACCATCATCACGCCGAGGAGGGTCGGCAGATCATTGGTCGAGACGGCCTTGACCGAGAGCGCGCCGATGCCCTGGAGGCTGAAGGTCTTCTCGGTGATGATCGCGCCGCCGAGAAGTACACCGAGGTCGAGACCGAAGATGGTGACGATCGGGCCCATGGCTCCGCGCCAGGCGAACCGGAAGAAGACGGTCCGGCGGGACAGGCCCTTGGCGCGTGCCGTCCGCACGTAGTCCTCGCTGAGTGACTCCACCAGTTGGGACCGGGCCATGCGGGTGTAGTTGGCGGTGAAGATGACGGAGAGGACCAGCCAGGGCAGCAGCAGCCCGGAGAACCAGGCGCCGGGATCCTCGGTGAACGGTGTGTAGCTGGGCCGGTCCAGCAGGTGCATCTGGTCGGTGAGGAAGTACATGGCGACCACGCCGACGATGTAGATCTGCATCGAGGAGCCGATCAGCGACGCGGAGGAAGCGACCTTGTCGAGAAGCTTGCCCTGCTTGACCGCGGCGAGCATGCCGGTGCCGACGCCGAAGACGACGAAGACGAACGCGCTGCCGATGGAGAGCGAAAGGGTGGTCGGGAAGCGGTCCACGATGGTGCCGAAGACCGGCTCGCGGTTGATGAACGAGTACCCCAGGCAGGGGGCGGGACAGTGTCCGTACGACTCGTATTCGCGGCCGACGAAGATTCCTTGCAGCCAGTGCCAGTACTGCACCGGAACCGGGTCGGCGATCCCCAGGTTGTGCCGTACCAGCGCGAGTGTCTCGGGGGTGCAGATCTTGCCGCAGGCGACTCGGGCGGGGTCGCGCGGGGCGGTGTAGAAGAGGACGAAGACGAGGGCGCTGATGATCAGCAGGATGACCGCGGCGCCGAGGACACGGCGAATGAGGAAGCGCAGCATGGCAGTGGGTATTCCTGACGGATGCCGAGGGGGAGGAGGGGGTGGGCGACCCTGCGGGAGAGTCGCCCGTACCCCCGCGGGGGCCGTTCGTCAGGCCTTGACGTATGTCTTGTAGAGCAGCGTCGCGGAGAGCAGCGGGTCCATCATGGCGCCGCCGACCTTGGACCCGTACAGGTAGAACCGCCGCTGGAAGGTCTCCGGGATGATCGGGACGACCTCGTCCATGATCCGCTTGTCCAGCGCGGCCCAGGCGGCACCGGCCTTCTTCTGGTCGGTGATGACGACGTTCTCCTTGATGGCCGCGTCGATCCAGTCGACCTTGACCTGGGAGACGTTGTTCTGGCCGTTGCCGATGGAGGCGCTGTCGAAGAGCGGCTGGATCATGGTGTACGCCGTCGGCCAGTCCGGAGCCCAGCCGAACCACATGACGTCGAAGCTGTTGTTGATCTGCTGGACCTGGTCGTAGTAGGAGGTCGAGTCCACGGCCTTGATGACGGGCTTGAAACCGGCCTTCTTGAGCGCGTTCTCGACCACTACGGCTGTCTTGTCGTAGGTCGGGCTCTGCGGGTAGGCGTAGACGACCTTCTGGCCGAGTTTGCCGGCCTTCTTGAGGATCGCCTTGGCAGCCTCGGCGTCTCCCTGGGGAGTCTTCAGCTTGCCGTAGAGGTCGAACTCCTCGCGGCCCAGGATGTCCGGGCTGAGGATGGTGGTCGCGTAGTCGCCCGCGGACGGTCCGCCGTAGATCTTTCGGATCTGTTCGAGTGGCCAGGCGGTGTTGAGTGCCTTGCGTACCTCGACGTCCGTGATGCGCTTGCAGTTGATCGCGTAGTAGTACGTGCCGGTGAGCAGGCCGTCGAACGTGCGCTTCTTCAACTCCGGGTCGGTGAGCACCTTCTGTATGCGCTCGGCCGGGATCGACTTGTAGATGGAGACCATCTGCTGGTCCTTGCCCTGGTCCGCGATGAAGCGGTCCGTGGACTCCAGAGAGGTGGGGCCGAACTCGAACTCGAAGCTGTCCGGGTAAGCGTTGCGAATCGGGTCCGTCGCGGGGTCCCAGTGCTTGTTGCGGGTCAGCGTCATCGACTTGTCGATGGCCCGGTGCTTGACGATGTACGGACCGCAGGAGACGGGCTGCTTGTCGTACTTCTCCTTGGTGTCCAGTTTCACCGGCGTGGCCGCGTACGAGCTCATGGCGAGCGTGAAGTTGAAGTCCGGACGGGCTTCCTGCAACGTGAAGGTGATCGTCTTCTTCGCCTTGTCGGTCACGATCGACGCAAGGTGCTTGCCGCCGTACGGGCCTTCGTAACCGTCGCGCCAGTTGCCCTTCCCCGTGAGCGCCTGCTGGACGTAGGCGGCGCCCTCGGTGACGAACGGAGCCCAGGAACGCTCGATGCCGTGGCGGACGTCCTCCACCGTCAGTTCGCTGCCGTCCTCCCACTTGAGCCCGTCCTTCAGCGTGAAGGTCCAGGTCTTGTTGTCGGCGGAGGCGGTGCCCACGTCGGTGGCGAGGTCGCCGACCAGGGTCAGCTTGCCCTTGAGGTCGATCTGGTAACCGGTGAGACCGCGCGCGAACATGAGCGCCGCAGTGGAGTTGAACGCGAAGTAGATGCGCTGTGGGTCGAGGTGGGAGAAGTCGTCCTCGGAGACGCCGTAGATCGTCCCGCCCTTCCGGGCACCGGGGACCTCCGGAGCGGGGCCGGTCGAGTCCTCCTTGGTGCCGATCTTGACGGTGGCGCCGGTGTACTCGGTGGCGCCCACGTGCGGGGTTCCCTTGCCGCCTCCTCCGCCCGCGTCACCGCTGCTGCACGCGGAGAGAACGAGAGAACCGCCCGCCGCGACGGATGTGGCGATGACGAAGTTTCTGCGGGAGAGAGACATGGCAACCTGCCCTGGTCGATGGTGAGGGTCGAAGTGGCCCGGCGGAGCCCGGTCGCTCCGGCCCGGGGCGGAACGGTCAGCGCTTGGTCTTCGGGTCGAGAGCGTCGCGTACCGAGTCGCCGAGGAGATTGAAGGCGAGGACGAAGACCACCATCGATACGCCCGGAAAGAGCATGAAGGTGATGTCGTCCTGGTAGACGTCGGCGCCGCGTTGGAGCATCACGCCCCAGTCGGGCGTCTTCTGGGTCAGTCCGACACCCAGGAAGGCGAGTCCGGCTTCGGCGGTCACGAACATGGGAAGAGCGAGGGTCGCCTGGATGAGGATCGGCGTCCACAGGTTGGGCAGCAGTTCCTTGAAGACGATCCGGGCGGGCGAGGCGCCGGTCACCTTCGCCGCCTCGACGAACTCCCGCTCGCGCAGGGCGAGTACCTCACCGCGCAGAAGCCGGGCGATGGATGCCCATCCGAACGCTGTCATCACCAGGATGAGGCTGGTGACGGTCAGCCAGATCGGAGTGGATTCCTCCGGCGAGACCAGGATCGATATGAGCACCGGCCAGAACGCGATGAAGAACAGCGTCGAGGGGAACGCCAGCAGGATGTCGATGACTCGGCCGATGATGTAGTCGGTCTTGCCGCCCACGTACCCGGCGGTGATGCCGATCACGATGCCGAGGACGGTCACCAGGAGTGTTGTCGCACCGGCGATGAAGAGCGAGTTACGGATGCCGTAGATGAGGAAGGTGAAGAGATCGCGGCCGAGTTGAGGTTCGATGCCGAACCAGAAGTCGCCGCTGATTCCACCGTTGGGCTGGATGGGGAATCCGAAGTCGTTGAGCAAGCCATCCTGGTCCTGACCGTAGGTCGTGTACGGATCCTTGCCGTAGACCTTGGAGATCAGTGGTGCGCAGGCAGCCACCAGAAAGAAGAAGACGACCACATAGGCGGACACGACGCCGGTGCGGTCGCGCCTGAATCGCCGCCAGGCGAGCTGGCCCGGACTCCGTGCGGCGGCGCCTTTGTCGGGGCCTGCGGCCGGGGCTCCTCAACGGCTCCGGTGACGGTGGTGTCCGCCGGGGCGATGGGGGCCGGGGATGGCGTGGTCATCGAGCTCCTGTCCCCGTACGGAGATTGGCCTTCTCCAGCAGGAGGAGCCAAGGGGTTGGAACGGACCCAATCAATCGAGTTGACAACGGTCAATCGGATCTGAAAGTCCGCACGCGATCTTTAGGTTGTTGACCTGAACTTGACAAAAGATGGATGTCCCGTGGATGGACGCCGAGTTCGGGGAGCGGGGCATTCGGGGCGACCCGGGCGGCAGCGTCCGGTCATGGGTGCGTCCACTTCGTTATGCGGGGCACTCGCACGGACCGGTGATACATCCACGCGTACGGGTGAAGACGTGCCGCATGGGTGCTGTTCCGAGGTGATATTTGGCCTTACGTGTGTCGAATACCCCAAGGAGGCGCTCCATGCGCGTAGCCACACAGGCCAGGTGGGCCGCAGCCGCGGTGACCGTCGCTCTTGCGGCGACGGCATGCAGTGGAGGCGGCAGCAGTGGTGCCGGTGGCGGGGGTGCCAACGGGATCGTGAGTTCCTCCTGGGGCGACCCGCAGAACCCGCTGGAGCCCTCGAACACCAACGAGGTGCAGGGCGGCAAGGTCCTCGACATGATCTTCCGGGGGCTCAAGAAGTACGACCCGAAGACCGGCGCGGCCACCGACATGCTCGCCGAGAGGATCGCCACCCAGGACAACCAGAACTTCACGATCACCGTGAAGGACGGCTGGACCTTCAGCAACGGCGAGAAGATCACGGCGAAGTCGTTCGTGGATGCCTGGAACTACGGCGCCCTGCTGAAGAACAACCAGAAGAACGCCTACTTCTTCGGTTACATCGACGGCTACGACAAGGTCCACCCCGAAAGCGGCAGCGCCACCGCCCAGACGCTCAGCGGCCTCAAGCTCGTCGACGACAGAACCTTCACCGTCAAGCTGTCGCAGAAGTTCTCCCTCTGGCCCGACACCCTCGGCTACCCCGCCTTCGCCCCGCTGCCCAGGGCCTTCTTCACCGACCACGCCGCCTGGTTGGCCAAGCCGATCGGCAACGGACCGTACGCCGTCAAGACGTACACCAAGGGCTCGTCGATGCAACTGCGCAAGTGGGACGCGTACCCCGGCGCGGACAAGGCGCAGAACGGGGGCATCGACCTCAATGTCTACACCGACAACAACACCGCCTACACCGACCTGACGGCCGGCAACCTCGACCTCGTGGACGACGTGCCCGCCTCGCAACTGCAGAACGTCCGGGCGGACCTCGGCAACCGGTACATCAACACCCCGGCCGGCATCATCCAGACCCTGGCCTTCCCCTTCTACGACAAGAAGTGGGACACCCCCGGCGGCATCAAGGTCCGTCAGGGCCTGTCGATGGCGATCAACCGTGACCAGATCACCGACCAGATCTTCCGGAAGACCCGCACCCCAGCCTCCGACTGGACCTCCCCGGTCCTCGGCGCGAGCGGCGGCTTCAAGAAGGGACTGTGCGGCGCGCCCTGCCAGTACGACGCGGCGAACGCCAAGAAGCTGATCCAGGAGGGCGGCGGCATCCCGGGCGGCCGGTTCACGATCTCGTACAACGCGGACTCGGGCTCCCACAAGGAGTGGGTCGACGCCGTCTGCAACAGCATCAACAGGGTGCTGGGGAACAACAACGCCTGCGTCGGCGCCCCCATCGGCACCTTCGCCGACTTCCGCAGTCAGGTCTCCCAGCAGAAGCTGACCGGGGCCTGGCGGGCCGGCTGGCAGATGGACTATCCGCTGATCCAGAACTTCCTGCAGCCGGTGTACTACACCGACGCCTCGTCCAACGACGGCAAGTGGAGCAACAGGAAGTTCGACGATCTCGTCAACAAGGCCAACGCCGAGCCCGTCAAGGCGAAGGCGGTCGCCACGTTCCAGGACTCGGAGAAGGTCCTGGTCGAGCAGATGCCCGTCATCCCGCTCTGGTACCAGAACGGCAGCGCCGGCTACTCGGAGCGGATCACCGACGTGGCGCTGAACCAGTTCAGCGTCCCGGTGTACGAGCGGATCAAGGTCAAGTGACCTGGCGGGGACGGGCGGCCGGTGCGTCCCCGGTACCAGGCCGCCGCATCCCGCCGCGCACCGCTCCCTCCGTCCCGCGCCTCTGACCCCCGCGACCCCCGGAGCCCTTCATGGGACGTTATGTGATCCGGCGGCTGCTGCAGATGATCCCGGTCTTCTTCGGCACCACGCTGCTGATCTTCCTCATGGTCAATGTGATGGGTGACCCCATCGCGGGCCTCTGCGGAGAACGCCGGTGCGATCCGGCGACCACGGCCCAGCTCCGCGCGGAGTTCGGCCTCGACAAGCCGCTGTGGCAGCAATACCTCACCTACATGGGCCATGTCTTCACCGGCGACTTCGGCACCGCGTTCAACGGACAGAGGGTCACCGAGCTGATGGCGACCGCCTTCCCCGTCACGATCCGGCTCACCGTCGTCGCGATCGTCTTCGAGATCGTCATCGGCATCAGCCTCGGAGTCGTCACCGGTCTGCGCCGCGGCCGCCCCGTCGACACCACCGTGCTCATCCTGACCCTGGTCGTCATCTCCATCCCGACCTTCGTCACCGGACTGCTGCTGCAACTCCTCCTCGGGGTGCAGTGGGGCGTCATCAGACCCTCCGTCTCGTCCGGGGCTCCGCTCGACGAACTCCTCGTCCCCGGGCTCGTCCTCGCCTCCGTCTCCCTGGCGTACGTCACCCGGCTCACCCGGACCTCGATCGCCGAGAACGCCCGCGCCGACTACGTCCGCACCGCGGTGGCCAAGGGGCTGCCCAGACGACGCGTCGTCGTCCGGCATCTGCTGCGGAACTCGCTGATCCCCGTCGTCACCTTCATCGGTACGGACGTGGGCGCCCTGATGGGCGGTGCCATCGTCACGGAGCGCATCTTCAACATCCACGGCGTCGGCTACCAGCTCTACCAGGGCATCCTGCGCCAGAACTCCCAGACCGTCGTCGGGTTCGTCACCGTTCTGGTCCTCGTCTTCCTGGCGGCGAACCTGATCGTCGACCTGCTGTACGCCGTACTCGACCCGAGGATCCGTTATGCCTGAGAAGACACCGGACGAGGTGATCGCACCGGCCGGGGCAGGAGGCGCGATGGACCTCGCCCTGGAGGAGGGCGCCACCCTCGAAAGGCTCCCGGGCGGCCCCGAAGGCACCGGCCCTGCCGAGAAACCACGCAGCCTGTGGTCCGACGCCTGGCGGGACCTGCGCCGCAACCCGGTCTTCGTCGTCTCGGCCCTGATCATCCTCTTCCTGGTGATCATCTCGCTCTGGCCGTCGCTGATCGCGGACCAGGACCCCCTCAACTGCAACCTGGGCAGGGCCCAGCAGGGCTCGCAGCCAGGCCACCCCTTCGGCTTCGACGGACAGGGCTGCGACGTCTACACCCGCACCGTCTACGGGGCCAGGAACTCGGTCACGGTCGGCATCTGCGCCACCCTGGGCGTCACCCTGCTCGGTGGCCTGCTCGGCGGTCTGGCCGGATTCTTCGGCGGCTGGTGGGACGCGGTCCTCTCCCGCATCACCGACGTCTTCTTCGGAATCCCGGTGGTCCTCGGCGGCCTGGTCTTCCTCTCCGTGGTCACCAGCTCCACCGTCTGGCCGGTGATCGGCTTCATCGTGCTGCTGGGCTGGCCCCAGGTCGCCCGTATCGCCCGGGGTTCCGTGATCACCGTCAAACAGAACGACTACGTACAGGCCGCACGCGCGCTCGGCGCGTCCGACGCGCGGATGCTGCTGCGGCACATCGCCCCGAACGCCGTCGCGCCGGTGATCGTGGTCGCGACCATCGCGCTCGGCACGTACATCTCCCTGGAGGCCACCCTCTCCTTCCTCGGCGTCGGCCTGAAACCCCCGGCCGTCTCCTGGGGCATCGACATCTCCGCCGCGTCCCCGTACATCCGCAACGCCCCGCACATGCTGCTCTGGCCCGCCGGGGCGCTGGCCGTCACGGTGCTCGCTTTCATCATGCTCGGCGACGCGGTGCGCGACGCCCTCGACCCCAAGCTGCGCTGAGGAGTCCGCCGCCATGTTGCTCGAAGTGCGCGATCTGCACGTGGAGTTCGACACCCGCGACGGGGTCGTCAGAGCCGTCAACGGTGTCGGCTACTCGGTGTCCGCGGGGGAGACGCTGGCCGTCCTCGGCGAGTCCGGCTCCGGCAAGTCGGTCACCGCACAGGCGATCATGGGCATTCTCGACATGCCCCCGGGAAGGATCAGCGGCGGCGAGATCCTCTTCAAGGGCCGCGATCTGCTCACGATGAAGAAGGACGAGCGCCGGAGGATCCGCGGCCAGGAGATGGCCATGATCTTCCAGGACGCGCTCTCCTCCCTCAACCCCGTGCTCAGCGTGGGGGAACAGCTCGGTGAGATGTTCGTCGTCCACCGCGGCATGTCCCGCAGGGACGCCCGGGCGAAGGCCGTCGAACTGATGGACCGGGTCCGTATCCCGGCCGCCAGGGAACGCGTCGGGAACTACCCGCACCAGTTCTCCGGCGGTATGCGCCAGCGCATCATGATCGCCATGGCGCTGGCGCTGGAGCCGGACCTGATCATCGCCGACGAACCCACCACCGCGCTCGACGTGACCGTCCAGGCCCAGGTGATGGACCTGCTGGCCGAGCTCCAGCGCGAGCTCGGCATGGGCCTGATCCTGATCACCCACGACCTCGGTGTCGTCGCGGACGTCGCCGACAGGATCGCGGTGATGTACGCGGGCCGGATCGTCGAGACCTCCCCGGTCCACGAGATCTACCAGCGCCCCGCGCACCCCTACACCCAGGGCCTGCTCCGGTCGATCCCGCGCCTGGACCAGAAGGGCCACGCGCTGTACGCGATCAAGGGCCTGCCGCCCAACCTGCTGCGCATCCCGGCCGGTTGCGCCTTCCATCCGCGCTGCCCGTTGGCGCAGGAGATCTGCCGGGGCGAGGTCCCGCCCCTCTTCGAGGTGACGGAGGACCGGGCGAGCGCCTGCTACTTCTGGAAGGAGACGCTCGATGCGCGCTGAACACGGGAGCACCCCCTCAGGCGGCGAACCCCTCCTGGAGGTGCGCGATCTGGTCAAGCACTATCCGCTGACCCGGGGCATCCTCATCAGGAAACAGATCGGTGCCGTCAAGGCGGTCGATGGCGTCTCCTTCGACCTCGCGGCGGGCGAGACGCTCGGCATCGTGGGGGAGTCGGGCTGCGGCAAATCGACCGTGGCCAGGATGCTGGTGCATCTGGAACGGCCGACCGCCGGCGCGATCCGGTACAAGGGCGAGGACATCACCACGCTGTCGGGGCGCGCGCTGAAGGCCGTGCGCCGCAACATCCAGATGGTGTTCCAGGACCCGTACACCTCCCTCAACCCCCGGATGACGGTCGGCGACATCATCGGGGAGCCGTACGAGATCCACCCCGAGGCGGCCCCGAAGGGCGAGCGGCGCAGAAGGGTCCAGGATCTGCTGGACGTGGTGGGACTCGACCCGACGTACGTCAACCGCTATCCGCACCAGTTCTCCGGCGGTCAGCGCCAGCGCATCGGCATCGCCCGCGGCCTCGCCCTGAACCCCGAGATCATCGTCGCCGACGAGCCCGTCTCCGCCCTCGACGTCTCCGTGCAGGCGCAGGTCGTCAACCTGCTGGACCGGCTCCAGGCGGAGTTCGCACTGAGCTACGTCTTCATCGCACACGACCTGTCGATCGTCCGGCACATCTCCGACCGGGTGGCCGTGATGTACCTGGGCCGGATCGTCGAGACGGGCACCGACGAACAGATCTACGAACACCCCACGCATCCGTACACACAGGCGCTGCTGTCCGCCGTCCCGGTGCCGGACCCGACGGCCCGTGAGCACCGGGAGCGGATCATCCTGCACGGTGACGTCCCCTCGCCCGCCAACCCGCCCTCCGGCTGCCGCTTCCGCACCCGCTGCTGGAAGGCGCGGGAGCGGTGCGAACGGGAGGTGCCGCTGCTGGCGGTCCCGGAGGTCTTCCGGCTGCTGGACACCCCGGCCGCCCACGATGCGGCCTGCCACTTCGCGGAGGAGAAGCAGGTGGTGCCGCCGGAGGGACGGCCGGCGACGCCGGGGGAGACGGCGGCGGATGCCGGAGGCGAGGAAGAGGCGCGGGAGCCGGACCGCGGGGACGCCGCGGGTGAGGAGGGCGGGCCGCCGTCCGCCGGAAGCGGTAGGACCGGCTGATCGCGTATTCGTTAACGTGCGGGCAACTCGGCCGTCTCACGTCCGATATACGGACGCGTCAGCATGGTGGGCGTACGGCCGTGCGGGTGCCGTGAACCGGCCGGGGGCCATCAGGTCTTCCCGGCCGGTTGCCCGTTCGCGCACCCCTGGGCCGATTCCCTTGCCCGGTGGGCGGCGGCGGTGGAGTATCGCTCGGGTGGTACTCACTCGGGGGGCAAGGATCACCGGCGCCGTACTCTGCGCCCTGCTCGCGGTGATCGTCGCAGGATGGATCGTCCGGGACCTCACGGTGGTCGGCGGCCCGGTGTATCTGGTGCGGTACTGGGTCGGTTACGACGCGCGGACCTCCAGCATGCCCGTCACCTCGGCCGAGGACGTGACGCTGCTCGTGGTGTACGTCGTCGCCGCCGTCGCGTCCCTGCGGTCCGCGGTGGCCGCCACCGCCCTGGTCGCCACCGGAGCGGTGACGATCGCTGTGCGGCTGCCTGGGATCTGGACCATCGGTGGCTCCGGAATGAGTGCCCGCTTCTCCGACGACCTCCGTACCCGCGCGCTGATCTGCGCCTTCGCGGCCCTGGCAGGAGGCATCGCGCTCTTCATCACCGCGGGGGCCGGACGCAGGCCGTCGCTGGACTTCGCCGAGTCCACCCCGACCCGGCCGGGCACGGGCGTGAGTGTGACCACCTTTCTGCTGCTGGGTGCCTCGGGTGCGGTCACGATCGGCTGGGAGATCCGCCAGTTGGTGAGATTCCCCCGGATCTTTCCGGAGTGGTACGTGGGCGGGACCCAGGTCTTCCAGAGGCTGATCGGCCCGCCGCCGGGCTGGAGCGACCTGCTCATCGTGCTGTTGTGTCTGTTCGTGGCCGTGAGCGCGCTCTTCCGTGCCGTGCACGCGCGGCCGTTCGGTCTGATCGCTGCCGGTCTGCTGGTGACCGGTGGGGTGACGGGAGTGGTCCACAGCGTGCACTACAGGTTGCTCGCCCACTTCGCCGACCTGTCGATCGAGGACCAACTCACGGTGGCGACCTGGTTCTTCCAGTTGGCCGCCAGTGCGACGGTGCTCGTCGTGCTGGCCCAGCGGGGCACCGTCCAATCACCCGGACCGCACCACCCGGGCTTCGGTCCGGGCTTCGGTCCGGGATACGGCCCGGGATACGGCCCTGGATACGGCTATCCGCCGCCCGGTGCCTTCGGTCCGCCGCCCCCGTCCCAGCCACCGCCCGGCTGGTGACGGGAGCCTCGGAACCGACCGCCCGACGGACCCGGCCGGATCACCCGATGAGACCCAACGACCGCTTCAGGAAGTCGACTTGGAGCAGCAGCAGATTCTCCGCCACCTGCTCCTGCGGCGTCATGTGCGTCACCCCGCTGAGCGGCAGCACCTCATGCGGGCGTCCGGCCGCCAGCAGCGCCGACGACAGCCGCAGTGCGTGGGCCACCACCACGTTGTCGTCCACCAGACCGTGAATGATCATCATCGGCCGGGCCTGGTGGGCGGCCTCGGAGAGTCCCTCGTCCGTCAGCACCGAGTTGTGTGCGTACACCTCCGGCTGCTGCGCCGGGTCGCCGAGATAGCGCTCCGTGTAGTGGGTGTCGTACAGCCGCTGGTCGGTGACCGGCGCGCCCACCACCGCCGCATGGAAGACGTCCGGCCGCCGCAGCACCGCCAGCGCCGCCAGATAGCCGCCGAACGACCAGCCCCGGATCGCCACCTTCCCGAGGTCCAGCGGGAACCGTCCGGCCAGTGCGTGCAGCGCCTCGATCTGGTCGTCCACGGTGAGGGCGAGGTCGTTCTTGACGGCCTTCTCCCAGGCCGGCGAACGTCCCGGTGTGCCCCGGCCGTCCGCGACGACCACGGCGAAGCCCTGGTCGGCGAACCACTGGGAGGTCAGATGCGGATTGTGCGCGGCGAGCACCCGTCGGCCGTGCGGGCCGCCGTACGGGTCCATGAGGACCGGAAGGGGGCCGTCCGACTCCTTGTACCCCTCGGGGAGCAGTACGGCGCACGGAATCCGCCGTGCGCCCCCCTCGGTCAGATGTGCCCGTGCCGACAGGACCGGCTCCTGCGCATGGCTCGCGACGGTGGCGATCCGCCGCCCGTCCCGGAGCACGTCGGCACGGGCCCCCGGCCGGTCCGGCACCTGGGAGACCAGCACTGTCACCCCGCCCGCGCGGACAGCCGAATGCACCCCCGCCTCCTCGGAGATCCGCTCGACACCCAGCTCGTTGACCCGGTACACATGGGTCTCGCCGATCTCCGGAAGGGCGGCCTCCTCGCCCGCCGACGCCGCGATCAGGACATCCGACCCACCGATGTCCAGCACCGCCCGGAGCTGCAACTGCGCCCCGGTCAGCAGCCGGTCGCCGACCGCGAGCACCCGCGCCCCGCCCTCGTCCGCGATCCGCACGAGCCGCCCGTCCGGCGCCCAGGCGGGCACGCCGGGGAAGAGGTCCAGCCAGACCGGATCCTCGTCGACATGCACCGTCCGCGTCGCGCCGCTCTCGGTGTCCACCGCGAGATAGAGCTGGCTCTGCTGGTCACGGGCCTGCACGAGCAGCAGCGGAGCCCCGGCCGACGACCAGTGCACCTGCGCCAGATACGGGTGGCGGGCGCGGTCCCACACCACTTCGGTGCGGGCACCGTCCAGGCCCGTCAGGAAGAGCCGCACCTCCGCGTTGGGCGTTCCCGCCGCGGGATACGCGACCTCGGCCGGCCTGCGGTCCGGGTGTGCGGGATCCGCGATCCACCACCGCCGCACCGGGCTGTCGTCGACCCGGGCGACCAGCAGTCGGTCCGAC
The DNA here is from genome assembly GCF_040680455.1 of Streptomyces sp. NPDC052052. Lineage (NCBI taxonomy): Bacteria > Bacillati > Actinomycetota > Actinomycetes > Kitasatosporales > Streptomycetaceae > Streptomyces > Streptomyces sp. NPDC052052. The sequence continues at coordinate 15,243 of NZ_JBFAWU010000024.1, forward strand.
TCCGGCGACCACCAGAAGCCCCGCGAGCGCTGCATCTCCTCGGCCGCGATGAACTCCGCGAGGCCGTAGGAGACGTGTTCGTCCTCCGATTCCGCGAGCGCCCGGTCCCCGTCGCCCTCCGCGCCCACGACGCGCAGCGCCCCCTTCGCGACATAGGCGATGTGGCGCCCGTCGGGCGACGGCCGCGGGTCGATCACCGGACCCGGCACCGGCAGCGCACGCGCCGTACCCGCCCGCAACTCCGCGACGTACACCTTCCCGGAGAGCGCGAAGGCGGCCAACTCGGCCGCCTCGTCGACCGCGTAGCCGACGATCCCGGCGGAACCCTCCCGGCTGCGCTCGCGCCGGGCCCGCTCCTGGGCCGACAGGCGCTCCGCCGAACCGCCCAGCAGGGTCTGCGGATCGGCGACCAGGCGTTCCTTCGGCGCCTCTCCCGGGGGCAGGTCCAGCACCCACAGCCGGCCCGACCGGTCCGTGCCCGAGCCCGACCGCAGGAACACCACGCGCTCCCCGTCGGGTGAAACCGTGAACGCGCGGGGAGCACCGAGGGTGAATCGCATCGTCCTGGCGTGCTGACGGGGAAACGAGATCTTCTGCGAAGTCATGGGCCCGAACCTAGTGCTTTTCGCCTGGATCACACCCGGCTCGCGGGGTCCCCCCTGATCCGGCATGATCCAGACGGAAGATGCCGGCCCCCGACCGCCCGGTCGTGCGCCCCTCGTGCTGCTGTGCCCCGAACAATGCGGTGCGACGGATAGTTATGATCCGTAGCGCTCGGTGGGTATGAACCTGCTGGCTCCATGTGTGCTGACCGTCCCGACCGTACTGATGGAGGTGAACCGCCGTGGCACTCTCGATTTCGGCGGTGGTGCTGCTGGCGATCGTCGTCTTCCTGCTGATCCGGAAAGCCGGACTGAAGGGGGGACATGCGGTGGTCTGCGCGCTGCTCGGTTTCTATCTCGCCAGCTCGTCCATTGCGCCCACCATCTCGGACCTGACCACGAACGTGGCGGGAATGATCGGAAGCATCAAGTTCTGAGCCCCGGTTCGCCGGCGGCCCGTGCAGGGGGCGGCCGGTTCCCCATCGGAGTGCGGCGTCCGACGCGCACGCACGCCGCACGGCCGGAACGTTCCGCGTGCGCCCGGACCACGGCCGGACCCAGGCCGTGCGGGCGCACCCACCGGGCACCGCGCGGCAGCTCTTCGGGCGAGGACGGCAGTCCGGCGGCGCGGTCCGGCCCGTCCGGCTCGTAGGGTGGTCCCCATGACGGACCATCCCGCCCGGCGTCTGCTTCTGGTGCACGCGCACCCGGACGACGAGTCGATCAACAACGGCGCCACCATGGCCAAGTACGCGGCCGAAGGTGCCCAGGTCACCCTGGTGACCTGCACGCTCGGCGAGGAGGGCGAGGTCATCCCGCCCGAGCTCGCCCATCTCGCCGCGGACCGGGACGACGCGCTCGGCCCCTACCGCCAGGGCGAACTCGCCGCCGCCATGAAGGAACTCGGGGTCAGCGACCACCGGCTCCTCGGCGGCCCGGGCCGCTTCCGTGACTCCGGAATGATGGGTGCCGAGCAGAACCGCCGCCCCGGCGCCTTCTGGAGCACGGACGTGGACGAGGCGGCCGGGTACCTCGTGGAGGTGATCCGCTCGGTGCGCCCGCAGGTCCTCGTCACCTACGACCCCGACGGCGGCTACGGGCACCCCGACCACATCCAGGCGCACCGCGTCGCGATGCGTGCGGCGGAGCTCGCCGCCGATCCCGCGTACCGCACCGGAGCGGGCGCGGTGCACACCGTCGACAAGATCTACTGGAACCGCATGCCGCGTTCGGTCGCCGAAGCGGGCTTCGTACGTCTGCGGGACACGGCACCGGACGCCTTCCCGGGGATCGCCACCCTCGACGACGTACCGGGTGTGGTCGACGACACCACGATCACCGCGCAGATCGACGGCTCCGCCCACACGTCGGCCAAGGCCGCGGCGATGCGGGCCCACGCCACGCAGATCTCCGTGGACGGCAGCTTCTTCGCTCTCTCCAACGACCTCGGCCAGCCCCTCTTCACCACCGAGTACTACGAGTTGGTGCACGGCGTCTCCGGGGCGCCTCGAGGGGCGCGCGAGGACGATCTGTTCGCCGGCGTACCGGGAGCGCAGCGATGAGCGGGGGAAAGCAGCGCACACCGCGTCCCGGCGGGCTTTCCGGGAGCGCCGGGCCCACCGGCCTCGCCGCACCTCCCAGCCCCGGGCGGATCGCCGCCTACGTGGGCCTTCTCGTCCTCGGCGCGCTCGTCGGGATCGCCGGGGCGCTCGTCCAAGCCGCATGGTTCCCCGGGGGGTTGCTGCTTGCGCTGATCGCCTGCGCGGGGCTGTTCCACGGCGGGCGCTGCCTCGTCGGCACCCAGCTCGGCGCGCTGGCACCCGCGGCGGGCTGGCTGATTTCGATCGTTCTTCTGCTCGGTGGCCGACCCGAGGGTGACTACATCTTCGGCGACGAACTGGGCCTCACCCTCTTCATGCTGGGCGGAATGGCGATCGCTGTGATCTGTGCCACCATGTCGCGAGCGCCTCAACCCGGCGCCGGCAGCGGCCGATCCGGCAAGTAAAGTGCCACCTCCGATCCCGTAATGCCCCTTCTCCGCTCAGCGGTCCCACCCTCGTCCGCCCCGGTCGCGGGGTACCTGCGGGCGGCGGCCAGTATGGTGGTTCGCGCGCCGAGCCGTCCCCTGGCCTGCGGCATGGGGGAAGTACGGGCGGCGGAGCCAATCGGGAGAACCTGTTTTGAGTCGTGAAACTGACAGTTCGTCCTCCGGGCCCCAGGGGCGCGGAGGAGCCGCGTACCCCTCGGGGACGCCGCCGTACGGATCCCGCCAGTATCCGTCGCTGCATCCTTCGCAGGACGCCCCGGAGGGGGCCCCGGAACCTGCGGACCCGCCCCGGTCCGAGGAGCCGAAGACCGAGACGACGCTGACGACGCGCATCCGGATCAACATTCCGGGCTCGCGTCCCATCCCGCCGGTCGTGATGCGTACGCCCATGGGCGACGCCGACAGCACCGACACCGAGCGCACGGGCAGCATCCCGCGCCCCGGCACGCCCGCGTCGGGCGGTGCGCCGGACACACCGGCCGCCGAGCCGGGCGTGGCTGCCGCGCCCGCGGAACCGGTCGCCGCCAAGCCGGCCAAGGAGAAGAGCGCCAGCGACTGGTTCGCCCCGCGCAAGTCCCCGACGAGCGCCTCGGCCGCCGGCGGCGCGGCCGGTGGAGCCGACGCCCCGAAGGGCGCCGCGCCCACCCCGCCCCGCCCCGACCTGCCGTACTTCTCGGACGCCCCGCAGCGGACGGGCGACCAGGACGCCCCCCGCCCCGGTGCCGGTGTCCCCGACAGCCCCGGCACCCCCGAGCGCCCCACGCCCAACTTCGGGGTGCGCACACCGGGGCCGTCCGGCCCCACCACGGGTCCGGTCACCGGCACCTCGTCCCTCACTCCGGACCTCGGCGGCCCCGGCCCGGTGGGCCCCGGCTCAGGCCCGGCAGGCCCGAGTGGTCCCGCGGCCCCGAAGGGGTCCGGTGTCCCCGGTGGCGCGGTCCCGCGGATGTCCGACGACACGGCGGTGCTCACGCCCCAGTTCGCTGCCCCGGCCTCCGCCGCTCCGGGCGGGAACGTCTCCGGTGACACGCTCACCAGCGGCATCCCCGTCGTTCCGTCGGAGAACCGTGCACCGTCCCTGTTCCCGAAGCCGGGCGGCCCCGCCGGCGGGCGCACCGAGTCGGCGCCCCACGTCCCGGACGGCGTGACGGGCACCGGTCCGGCCGGCCCCGGCGGTCCCGCCCGGCCGGCACCCGCCCCCGCGGACTCCGCCCCGGCACCCGCGCCCGCGAAGAAGAAGGGCCGCTCCAAGCTGGTCCTCCTCGGCGTCGGCGTCGTCGGTCTGCTCGGTGTCGCCTACGGCGCCGGGCTGCTGATGAACCACTCCGACGTCCCCAAGGGCACCACCGTTCTCGGCGTCGACATCGGCGGCGGCACGAAGGAGGAGGGCGTCGCGAAGCTGGAGGCCGCCCTCGGTGAGCGCGCCAAGGCCCCGCTCCAGCTGTCCGTGGACGGCAAGGAGACCGAGCTCGCGCCGGACAAGGCCGGCCTCGGCCTGGACAGTCAGCAGACCGTGCGCTCCGCCGCGGGCAGCGACTACAACCCCGTCTCCGTCATCGGCTCCCTGTTCGGCGGCAAGCGCGTCGTCGACCCGGTCATCCCGGTCGACGAGGAGAAGCTCGGTGTCGCGCTGACGGACCTGGCGGGCGCCTCCGGCTCGGCCAACGACGGCACGATCCGGTTCGAGCCGGGCGAGGTGGTCGCCGTACCCGGGAAGTCGGGCAAGGCGCTGGACGTCGACCAGTCGATGATCTCGGTGCGTGACGCCTACCGGGCTCAGGTGCAGACCGGCCGGAAGACCACCGTCGAACTGCCCGTCACCACCCGCGAACCCACCATCACCCAGGCCGAACTGGACCGGGCGATGAAGGAGTTCGCGCAGCCCGCGATGTCCGGCCTGATCACCATCAAGGCCGGTGCCAAGCAGATCCAGTTCGGCCCGGCGAGGTCGTTGCCGCAGATCCTCACGATGGTGCCGGTCAAGGGCAGGCTCGTCGAGCACTACGACAAGAACGCCATCGACACCCTCTGCGACGGTGTCTTCGACGGCATCATGATCACCAAGGGCGACGGCAAGAAGCACCAGCTCAGTGCGGACGACGTGGCGCACGCCATGCAGACCGCGCTGCTCGGCACGACGCCCGCCGAGCGGACCGTAGTGATCGGCCTGGACGGCAACGGATAGCCGCCCCACCGCGGCGATCCGCACCGCACACCGCCCCCGTCCGGAACCCCGGCCGGGGGCGGCGTCGTTCCGGCGGTCTCCGCTGCTCCGGGGAGCGGCGGTACGTCCGGGCGCAGATGCCGCCGTTCATGGCCGGGTACCACGCGCTGCCGGAGGCAGGAGGTACTGGTCTCCCTCCGCCCCGACTCGTCCCCGGCCCGGGTGCGGCGCCGACCGGGCCGTCAGCCCTCCGTGGGGGAGTCGAGGTGGGCGAAGGCCACCACGTTGTCCTCGTACTCCTTGACGGCCCTGTTGTACGGGCCTCCGCAGGTGATCAGGCGCAACTGTGCGGACGAGGTGTCGGCGTACACCCGCTTGTCCGGGAACTCCGACTTCTTGAACGTCTCGACGGAGTCGACCCTGAAGGTCGCGACCGAGCCGTCGGCACGGGTGATGTCGACCGTGGAGCCGGGCTTGAGGAACCGGAGCTGAAGAAAAACGGCAGGGCCGGTCGTCGTGTCGACATGGCCCGCCACGATCGCGGTACCGAGCTCGCCGGGGGTGGCACCGCCCTTGAACCAACCCACCAGGTTCTTGTCGTTCGGGGGCGGTGCGTTCAGCTGGCCGGTGGGGCCGAGGGACAGGGGGGTGAACGGGGCGTTGACGGCGAGGGACGGAATCTGCAACCGAGTGGGGACGGAACGCGGCATCGTCGGCCCGACGGCGGACGGCGACGGCGAGGGCGACTGCGACGGCGACGGCGACGGGGAGACCGTACGGGGCGTGGCAGGGGAGCCGAGAACCTCGGGTGAGGCGGGTGCGCCAGGTGCGGCGGGCGCGACGGCGGCGGTGGGCGGGACCCGTGGCTTGTTGTCGACCAACGGGTTGATGGAGTTGTAGATGAGAAGTGCGCCGAGCCCTGCTGCCATGGCGGGCCACATCAAGGCGCGGCCTAGCGTGGTTCGGGGGGAAGTACGTGCGGGGGTGGAGCCGGGCAACTGCGGGGCGGCCATGGGAACGCGCCTTTCGGTTGTGCGTGGTCGTGCGTCGGAGGACCGGAGGATCGGAGGGGAGGTGGGAAGAAGCGGCCGGAGGGGAGGAGGGGCCGGGGGCGTAAACGAAGCCGCCGCGGCCGCCGCCCCGAGGGACGACGGCCGCGACACAGGGAACGACCGGTCGGCCGTTGAACCGGGTCAGGCGATCGCGCCACCCGTCGACTGACGACGACGCAGCGTGTACGCACCGGCGCCGAGGCCGCCGAGCAGCAGCGCCGAGCCGGCGGCCAGGCCGCTGCCGCCCGTCATCGCCATTCCGCCGCCACCGGTCTGGACACCGCCCTGAGGCTTGCTGTCCTGGTCTTTGCTCCAGCCGCCCTCGTCGTCGCCGTTGCCGTCTTCGTCGTCACCGTGGTCGCCGGAGATGACGCCGGCCATGGCGCCGCCGCCGGCCGAGACGGCGCCGCTGGGCATGCTGCCGTGCTTGCCCTCGTGCTTGCCCTTGTGCTTGCCCTCCCACTCGTGCTTGCTCCAGCCGCCCTCCTCCTCGTCGTCGTCGTCGTCCTTGCTCCAGCCGCCGTCGTCCTTGCCCTCGTCGTTGCCCCAGTCGTCCTCGTCCTTGCCCTCGTCCTTGCCCTCGTGCTTGCCTTCGTGCTTGCCTTCCTTCTTCTCCTCGTGCTTGCCTTCGTCCTTGCTCCAGTCGTCCTCGTCCTCGTCCTTGCCCTCGTCCTTGCCCTCGTGCTTGCCTTCGTGCTTGCCTTCCTTCTTCTCCTCGTGCTTGCCCTCGTCCTTGCTCCAGTCGTCCTCGTGCTTGCCCTCGTGCTTGCCCTTCTCCTCGTCCTTGCCTTCGTGCTTGCCGTGCTCGTCTTCGTCGTCGCCGGGGCCGCCCTCGGAGGTGAGGACACGGGCCATGAAGCCGCCACCGGTCTGGACGCCGCCCTGAGGCTTGCTGTCCTGGTCCTTGCTCCAGCCGCCCTCGTCGTCGCCGGAACCGCCCTCGTCGTTGCCGGAACCGCGCTCGTCGTCGCCGTTGCCGCCTTCTTCGTCGTCGTAGCCGCCGTGCTCGGACTTCCCGTGCTCGTCGTTCTCGGACTTCCCGTGCTTGTGGTCGTTCTCGGACTTCCCGTGCTCGTCGCCCTGCGTCGACGAGGAAGCGTTCACGGGTCCCGAGACCGCAGCCGAGGCCAGGGCGTAGGCGGAGGGACCAGTGAGGGCGAGGACGGCTGTGACGGCAGCCGTAGCGAACAGTGTGCGGGCAGAGCGCATCTGAACACATTCCTTCCGCCGCTCGCTGCGAAGAGCGACTGGTTGTCGACTCAATGTGGCGCAGTCGCGGCATGATTCACCGTTAGCCGAAATTCGGGCGGGAGCTATCCGGCAATGCCGCATTGGAGCTATGCGGTGAGGCTCTTCGGGTGGCGAAATGCAGATAATCACCCGTTGGTACGCACCGAGGTGCGGCGTGAGGTTTGGATGGCGGGCCTCCGCCCGTTTGCCGGGTTTTGCGTCCAGTGGCGTGAGTGTTGCCGCGCACCGGAGTGGCTCTTCACTGAACAGCAACGTCTTCCGCCGGGCGGGGAGTTGAGGAAGGGGCCCGGACACTCCCGCCGAGCCGCGTGTGTGCCGTGGCCGACGGTAATTCGGTTGCCGTGTGCGGTGGGCGCCTGCTGGAATGCCCGCAGCACTCGATCGTCGGAGGAGAAGATCATGCGCGGAACTCTCATGTTCATTCAGACGGAAATTGTCACCGATCTCGAAAACATGGAGTTTCGTGCACACGCTGAATCTGGGAATTCTGGCGCATATCGACGCCGGTAAGACGAGCCTGACCGAGCGGCTGCTTTACACAGCCGGTGTCATCGACGAAATCGGCAGCGTCGACGACGGCAGTACCCGGACCGATTCCCTGGCGCTGGAGCGGCAACGCGGCATCACGATCAAGTCCGCAGTCGTCTCGTTCGCCCTCGACGACATCACGGTCAATCTGATCGACACACCCGGCCACCCGGATTTCATCGCCGAGGTGGAACGGGTGCTGAACGTGCTCGACGGCGCCGTGCTGGTCGTCTCCGCCGTGGAGGGCGTGCAGGCGCAGACCCGTGTGCTGATGCGGACGCTGCAACGCCTGCGCATTCCGACGCTCATTTTCGTGAACAAGGTCGATCGCGGCGGTGCGCGGGACGAATCCGTGCTGCGAGGGATTTCCGAGAGGCTGACCCCGGCGGTGCTCGCCATGGGATCGGTCTACGGGCCCGGTGGACAGGACGCCCGCTGCACGCCGTACACCGGTGGCGACACGGACTTCACGGACCGGCTGACCGAGCTGCTCGCCGACCACGACGACACGCTGCTCGCCGCGTACGTCGAGAACGCGGAACCGCTCCCGTACAGCAGGCTGCGCGAAGAGCTGGCGGTGCAGACCGGGCGGGCCCTGGTGCATCCGGTGTTCTTCGGCTCGGCGATCACCGGGGCCGGGGTGGACGCTCTGATCCGCGGGATCAAGGAGCTGCTGCCGGCGGACGAGGGCGACGTCGACGGTCCTGTCTCGGGCACCGTCTTCAAGGTGGAGCGGGGTCCGGGCGGCGAGAAGACCGCGTACGTCCGGATGCTCTCGGGCACGGTACGGACCCGCGACCGGCTGCCGTTCGGCCGGGGCGAGGAGCGCGCCGAGGGGAAGGTGACCGCGATCAGTGTCTTCGATCGGGGCTCCGACAGGCCCGCGGCAGCGGTCGGTGCGGGCCGGATCGCGAAGCTCCGGGGCCTGGGCGGCATCCGGATCGGCGACCCGGTCGGCGCAGCGGACGCGACCGCCCCGGGCCGTTGGTTCGCCCCGCCGACGCTGGAATCGGTCGTGGTCCCCTGCGCTCCGGCGAGCCGTCGCGAGCTGCATGCGGCGCTGGCGCAACTCGCCGAACAGGACCCCCTCATCAACCTCCGACAGGACGGCATCCGGAAGGACGTGTCCGTCTCGCTCTACGGCGAGGTGCAGAAGGAAGTCATCCAGGCGACACTCGCCGACGAATTCGGCATCGACGTCACCTTCCGCAGGACCACGACCATCTGCCTGGAACGGCCGAACGGGACCGGTGCGGCGTACGAGGTGGGTGATCAGGATCCGAATCCCTTCCTCGCCACCATCGGCCTCCGCGTCGACCCCGCCCCGGTCGGCAGCGGTATCGGCTACCGGCGCGAGGTGGAGCTCGGATCGATGCCGTTCTCCCTGATGAGAGCCGTGGAGGAGACGGTCGTGGAGGCCCTGGGGCAGGGACTGCACGGCTGGCAGGTCACCGATTGCGTCGTCACCATGACGCACTCCGGCTACTGGCCCCGGCAGAGCCATTCCCATGCCGCTTTCGACAAGAGCATGTCGAGCACCGCCGGGGACTTCCGCAATCTGACCCCGCTCGTCCTGATGGGCGCGCTGAAGGAGGCCGGTACCACGGTGTACGAGCCGATGCACCGCTTCCGCCTGGAGTTCCCGGCGGACCTGCTCGGCCCGGTCCTGCCCGTACTCGCGCAGCTGCGCGCCGCCCCCGGGGCCCCGACCGTGAACGGTGCGAGCGGTGTGCTGGAAGGTGAGATCCCGGCGGCGCGGGTCCACGAACTGCAGCAGCGGCTCCCGGGCCTGTCGCGCGGCGAAGGGGTCCTGGAGACCGACTTCGACTCCTACCGGGCGGTCGTCGGCACGCCGCCGGACCGGCCGCGCACCGACCGCAATCCGCTCAACCGCAAGGAGTACCTGCTGCACACCGTGCGCCGGATCGCCGGACGGGGGGAGGACGCGCGCTGACGGCTCCCGACCCGCCGGGGGAGGACGCGCGCTGTCGACCCCGGCGCAGGTGCCCGGACCTGCGCAGCTCCCGTTTCGCCCCGATGTAAGGCACCCTTGGCTGCCCCCCCCCAACGCCCGCAGGGAGCTGGTTCACGTTGTCCAGAGTCGAGATCGCCCACGAACAGAACCATGTCGACACCCTCCACGCCCGCCTGGAGGACCTGCGCGAGCTCGCCGGGCGGCAACTGGCGGGTGCGCTCCGGGAGAGCGGCGGCACCCGGCAGGGGCGGCTGGAGCGGGAGGCCGCCGCCGCCCGCTACGCCGGGCAGATCGCGCGGTACGACGCCGCCGGGAACGGACTCTGCTTCGGGCGGCTCGACCTGCGTGACGGGGAGCGGTACTACATCGGCCGGATCGGACTGCCCGCGGAGTGCGCCGACGACGACCCACTGCTGCTCGACTGGCGCGCCCCGGCCTCCCGGCCCTTCTACGTCGCCACGCCCGCGGCCCCGCACGGGGTGCGCCGACGCCGCCACCTCACCACCCGGGGCCGCACGGTCGTCCGGCTGGACGACGAGGTGCTCGACCGGGAGGGTGTGCCGGACAGCGAACTGACCGGCGAGGCCGCCCTGCTCGCCTCCCTCGACACCGCGCGCACCGGCCGTATGCACGACATCGTCGCCACGCTCCAGGCCGAGCAGGACGCGATCATCCGCTCCGACCACCGCGGTGTCCTCGTGGTCCAGGGCGGCCCCGGCACCGGCAAGACCGCGGTCGCCCTGCACCGGGCCGCCTATCTGCTCTACACCCATCAGCAACTGGCCTCCCGCGGGGTGCTGGTCGTCGGGCCGAACCCCACCTTCATCGGGTACATCGGCCAGGTGCTGCCCGGCCTCGGCGAGAACAACGTGCTGCTGTCGACGGTCGGCGAGCTGTTCCCGGGGGTCCGTGCCGAGCGGGCCGAACCGGCAGAGACCGCCGAGCTCAAGGGGCGTACGGAGATGGCGGCCGTGATGGCCGCCGCGGTACGGGACCGCCAGGTGCCGTCCGGGACCGGGCTCGAGGTCGAGGTCGACGGGGACGTCGTCCACCTCGACCACGAGGAGTGCGTACGCGCCGCCGACACCGCCCGTGCGACGCGGCTGCCGCACAACCTGGCCGCGCCCGTCTTCCGGTCGGAGATCGTGGCCGAGCTCGCCCGGCGGTCGGTGGAGGCCACCCGTGCGCTCGCCGACCGGCTGGAGGCGGACGTCGTCGAGGTCCTGGGCGAGGCCGGTTTCGACCGTGCCGTGCGCGCCGACCTGGACTCCCTGCCGGAGCTGCTCGACGACGAATCGGCCACCGCACGGGAACGCACCGAGGCGCAGGACATCGACGACCTCCGGCGCCTGCTCCGTGCCGACCCCGACGTGCGGACCGCGCTCGACGCCCTGTGGCCGCCCCTCACCCCGCAGCAGCTCCTCACCGACCTGTACGAACAGCCCGCCCTCCTGGCCTCCGCGGCACCCGGGCTCACGGACGCGGAAAGGGAGTTGCTGTACCGGCTGCCGGACCGTGGCGGCTGGAGCGCCGCCGACGTACCGCTGCTCGACGAGGCCGCCGAACTGCTCGGCCGGGACGACCGGGCGGCCGAGGCCGCCGCCGCGCGGGAGCGGGCCGAGTCGCTCGCCTACGCGCAAGGTGTCCTCGACCTCGCGGCGGGCGACGGCCAGGACGAGGAGGACGGCCTCACCGGACTGGTCGACGCGCAGACCCTCGCCGACCGCCACGAGGAGCGCACCGCCCGTACGGTCGCCGAACGGGCCTTCGCCGACCGGAGCTGGGCCTTCGGGCACATCGTCGTCGACGAAGCACAGGAACTCTCCCAGATGGCCTGGCGGTTGCTGATGCGGCGCTGCCCCACCCGTTCCATGACGCTGGTCGGCGATGTGGCCCAGACCGGCGACGCCGCCGGGGCCTCCTCGTGGGCGTCCGCGCTCGCTCCGCACGTCGGCGACCGGTGGCGGCAGGCGACGCTCACGGTCAACTACCGCACCCCCGCCGAGATCATGGCGTCCACCGCGGATGTGCTCTCCGCACTCGGCCCCGGTCTCGAACCGCCGCGCTCGGTACGGGAGACGGGCGTCGCGCCCTGGCGGCTGCACACCGACGACATCGCCCGCACCGTTGCCGAGCTCGCCGCGCGGGAGGCCGCGGCGCTGGACGAGGGCAGGCTCGCCGTGATCGTCCCCGACGCGCGACGCGACGAACTCGGGGCCGCCGTGGCGAGGGCGGTACCGGAGGCGGTGTACGGGGACGCACCCGACCTGGAGAGCCGGGTCGTGGTCCTGGGCGTGCGTCAGACCAAGGGGCTGGAGTTCGACGCGGTGCTGCTGGCCGATCCCGCGGCCGTGCTCGACCGGTCGGTGCGGGGCCTGAACGACCTGTACGTGGCTCTGACCCGGGCGACCCAGCGGCTGGGCATCGTGCACGAGGGGACGGTGCCCGCGGTACTGGCGGCGGCGGTGGCCGAACGGCCCTGAGCCGAGGACGGGCGGGGCGGCCGGGCGCGACCGGGCCCGCCCTGCCGGTCCCGGCGGCCCCCGGCCCGGACGGTTGGCCAACGCCCCTGGGTGCAGCACTGGTTGGGCAAGTCCCGGCACGAACAGGTCAGTTCATCAGTGCCCTGGCCTCCCGCGCCTTCCGCCGGATCGTCTCCGCGGCCTCGGGATCGATCCCGAGGACGACGTCCGCGTACTCCTCCATCTCCGCCGCCCCGCGCAGGAACTGTCCGCTCTGGACCAGCAGTTGCGCCCGCTCGTAGCGCAGTGCGGCCGGATGAGAGGGCAGCAGCAGCGACAGGTCCACCGCCCACAGTGCGACATCCGTCCGCTCCGGACGGACCGCCGCCCAGGCCCTGATGTTGTTCAGGATCCGCAGCACGATCTCCAGGGGCCGTGCGGGCACCAGCATCGACTCGTCCAGCGGCTGCCCCGTCGCCCCCGCAACCAGCAGTTCCGCGTCCTGTCCGGTCATCGGCCGTCCGCCGTCGAACGGGTCGGCCAGCACCCGCTCCGCGGGATCGCCGAACCCGACGACGAAATGACCGGGCAGGGCCACCCCGTACACCGGAGCGCCCGCCCGCCGGGCGACCTCGATCCACACCACGGACAGCAGGATCGGCAGCCCGCGCCGCCGCCTCAGCACCTCGTGCAGCAGCGACGACTCCAGCCGCTGGTAGTCCGATGCCGCGCCGGCGAAGCCGCACCGTTCGCCGAGCAGTTCGGCCAGGGCCGAGGCCCAGGCCCGGCTGCCCCGCACCCCGTAGGGGAGCCGGCCCGCCAGCTCGTCCAGGGTGATCTGCGCCGCGTCGATCCCGTTCGTGTCCAGCGCCGGATCGGCCACCGCGCCCAGCAGCAGACAGAGCAGCGCGAGGTCCGGTCGCTCGGCGCGCACCTCCTCGGCGAACCGCCGACGCAGGTCGTCCGGGTCCGGACGTCCGGACCCCTCGGGTCGGTCAGGACTCATCGGGCCGCCCGTCCCCGTCACGCCGGCCGGAAGTGGTGGTACAGGTGATGGACCACGAACCCCATGCCCTCGTACAGCGCCTGCGCCCCCTCGTTGTCGGTCTCCACCTGGAGCCACGCCGCCGAGGCACCCTCGTCCAGCGCCTTGCGGGCCAGCGCGGCCATCACGGCGGTGGCGAGCCCCCGGCGCCGGTGCGCGGGGTCGACCTCGACGGCCATGAAACCCGCCCACCGTCCGTCCACCACGCACCGTCCGATCGCCGCGGGCGCCGCGCCCTCGGTGTCACCGGGCACCGAGGCGAACCACACCGAGGGACCGGCGCGGAGCACCTCCAGGACGTGTGGGCCCGGTGTCTCCATGCGCTGGTAGCGGGAGAGCCAGGCCTCGTCGAGATCCCGGCTCAGCCGCACCCGGGACACGTCCACGTCCAGATCAGCGATCGGCGCCGCCGCCGCGATCCGCACCTGCGCCGTCACCTCACGCCGCCAGCCGCGCTGCTCCAGCTCCGCGCAGAGCCACTCCTGGGTGCCCTCGGCGCCGGTCGAGGTCTGGATGTACGCGGGCAGGTCCCGCGCCCCGTACCACTCCCGTACCCGCCGGAGCGCCTCGTCGAGCGGCATGCCGGGGTCACCGAGGGGCAGCACGGAGTTGGCGCGCCGGGTGAACCCCCGCGCGGCGCGCAGCCGCCAGTCGCCCAGCGGTTCGCTCTCCACCGGCTGCCAGGCACGGGCACAGACCGGCGCGAGCTCTTCGAAGGAGGCCGCGGGGCCGCGCCGCCGGGCCGGGGCCGTGGGCACGGTCTTGCCCGCCACCAGCGTCGATTCCGCGATACGGACGCTCTCGCCGCTCTTCGTTGTGATCGACAGCACACCGTTGTCCCATGATGTGAGAACGCCGACCGTATCGGTGAACTTCGGTCCGTGCGGGTCTTGCTGGCACGTGCGCCGTACTGATACCCGTTTGCCCACGTCAGCCGGTGTAATTCGGACTTCGAGTTGTCCGCCGACGGTGAATTCCACAGCTCCGTCCGCCCCTCCTGTTCGGTTAGTGCCCGGGAACGGAGATACTAGGGGCGGGCATCGACGACGCCGCGCTCCCGCGCGAGAGCCAACGCCCTACCGAGGAGGAACGACAGCGTGACCTACGTCATCGCGCAGCCTTGTGTCGACGTCAAGGACAAGGCCTGCATCGAAGAGTGCCCCGTCGACTGCATCTACGAGGGCCAGCGGTCCTTGTACATCCACCCGGACGAATGCGTCGACTGTGGAGCCTGTGAGCCGGTGTGCCCGGTCGAGGCGATCTTCTACGAGGACGACACCCCGGAGGAGTGGAAGGACTACTACAAGGCGAACGTCGAGTTCTTCGACGACCTCGGGTCGCCCGGTGGCGCCTCCAAGCTGGGCCTGATCGAGCGCGACCACGCGTTCATCGCCGCGCTGCCGCCGCAGAACCAGTAGTCGGCCAGCGGTCGCACGTGCGTCGCCCCGGCCCCGTACGGCTCGTCACCGTACGGGGCCGGGGCGTTTGTGCCGCCCGGCCCGCCCCACCCTCGTGACCGCGTGCGAGCAGCCCTCGCGCGAGAAAGCAGAGATCCGTGTCCGCAGTCTCCTCTCGTCTCCCGGTCTTCCCCTGGGACCGGCTCACGCCCTACAAGGCGACCGCCGCCGCCCACCCGGACGGCATCGTGGACCTGTCCGTCGGCACGCCCGTCGACCCGGTGCCCGAGCTGATCCAGCAGGCGCTCGTCGCCGCCGCGGACAGCCCCGGCTATCCGACGGTGTGGGGGACCACGGAGCTGCGTGACGCGATCACCGGCTGGCTGGAGCGGCGCCTCGGCGCGGTCGGGGTGGCGCACGAGAACGTCCTGCCGGTCGTCGGCTCCAAGGAGCTGGTGGCCTGGCTGCCGACGCAGCTCGGTCTCGGGGCGGGCGACAAGGTGGCGTACCCCCGTCTCGCCTACCCGACGTACGAGGTGGGAGCCCGGCTCTGCGGCGCCGAGCCCGTCGTCTACGACGACCCGACGGAGCTGGACCCGGCGGGGCTCAAGCTGCTCTGGCTGAACTCGCCGTCCAACCCGACGGGCCACGTCCTGCCCAAGGACGAGCTGATCCGGATCGTCGCCTGGGCCCGCGAGCACGAGGTCCTGGTCTTCAGCGACGAGTGCTACCTGGAGCTGGGCTGGGAGGCGGAGCCGGTCTCCGTACTGCACCCGGACGTCTGCGGCGGCAGCTACGAGGGTCTGGTCGCCGTCCACTCGCTCTCCAAGCGCTCCAACCTGGCCGGCTACCGCGCCGCCTTCATCGCGGGCGACGCGGCCGTGCTCGGCGAGCTGCTGCAGATCCGCAAGCACGGCGGAATGATGACGGCGGCGCCGGTCCAGGCGGCGACCGTCGCGGCACTCGGCGACGACGAGCACGTCGCCGAGCAGCGGACCCGGTACGCGAACCGGCGTGCGGCCCTGCGCGCGGCGCTGGAGGCGCACGGCTTCCGGGTCGAGCACAGTGAAGCGAGCCTCTACCTGTGGGTGACGCGCGACGAGCCGTGCTGGGAGACCGTGGCGTACCTGGCGGAGCTCGGCATTCTGGTGGCGCCGGGCGACTTCTACGGGCCGGCCGGTGACCGCTTCGTGCGCGTGGCGTTCACGGCGACGGACGAACGGGTGGCCGCCGCGGTCAAGCGGCTCGCCCGCTGACGGACACCGCCGGACGGCACACGCGAGGGGCCTCGGGAGCACGCGCTCCCGAGGCCCCTCGCGGTGAGTGGACCGACGGGCCGGGTCAGCCGACCGGCAGGCCCTGCACGGGCAGGGCGCCCCGGGCCGCAGTACCGGCGGCACCGCCGAGGACCCCGCCCGCTGCGGGGCCCGCGACACCGCCCGCGGCCTCCCGCACCACGGGAGCGGCCTGGGCGCCCGCCGTGCGGACGGTCCGGTGCGCGGCCGGGAGGGCCGTACCCACGATCCTGCCGCCGGTCTCGCTCGCCGCCGCGGCGCCCTGCCGGGACGCGCCGTCGACCGTGCTGCCGAGGCCGGCCCCGTCGACGGTGGTCAGGCCGCCGAGCTCCGGGGCGTGCGGGAGCTCCGCGGCACCGGCGGCACCGGCCGCACCGACCACCGGCGCTGCGCCCGCGGCGACCAGCAGCGCGGCACGCGTGATACGGCGGGTCAGGGAGAGGGACATGATGCTCCTTCGACGGCGTGAGGAATTCGTCCGTCCGTTGATCGGACGCCCTGACAACCGTCATGAGGGCGGGGGAGGTTGCGGTGGGCCGAGGTAAAGAGTCGGTAACACGTCACATAATCCACAACGGAGGAATGCGGACGCACATCGCATTCCGGAACGGTCCGATGGACCGCCACACCCGGTGAACCGCAAGGTGAACGGCGAGGAAAACCGTCCCGGGGCGAGGGGCGCTGGACGTCTCGGGGTCGTGTCGCTGCGGATCGGCCCGATCATGCTGCCGGGCGATCCTTCGTACTGGTGCTCCGACGGGCCGGGGCCGCCTGTCGAGGGAGCCGCGAGAGCGCGCCCTAGTGCACGAGGCGCAGCCGGACCTGGGGGGTGGCCGATTCCTTGCCGTCCGTCCGCCAGCCCACCCCGGCCTCCCATACCCGGCCCGCGTACGCGACCTCCTGCAGGCCGAGCTTCTCCGACTGGGCGACCGCCCAGTGCGCGAGCTCCCAGCCGCGTCGCGCCGCATCGTCGTCCCCGGCGGCGTCCGCCGCCCGTACCGGTATCGAGACCACGCCCGTCGCCGGTGCTCCGGCCGCGCCCTTCCCGTCCTCGGCCGACGACTCCTGAGCGGGCAGCACGTCCTTGCCGAAGGCGCGCACCAGCTCCGCCCGCACCGTGGCCGGATCGGCCTTCACCGCGGTCGTCCGCGGCGGCGTGCAGTTCAGCGAGGTGGGCGACCGGCCCGTCAGTGCGGCCGACAGGAGCGCCGCATCCGGCTCGTGCTTCGCGTAGGCCTGCGGGAAACCGCTGCGCTGGACGCGCTGCGCGGCGACCGTGAGCGGCAGCCGGGAGTAGCCGGGCACCTTGGCCAGGTGCCGGTAGAACTCCCCCGCGGAGTAGACCGGGTCCAGGATCTGCTCCTCCGTGCCCCAGCCCTGCGAAGGACGCTGCTGGAACAGCCCCAGGGAATCCCGGTCGCCGTGCTCGATGTTGCGCAGCCCGGACTCCTGCAGGGCGGTCGCCAGCGCGATCGTCACCGCCCGTTCCGGCAGCCCCCGCGCGGTGCCCACGGCGGAGATCGTCGCGGCGTTCGAAGCCTGCTCCGTACTCATCCGATACGTCCGGCCCTTGCCCGAAGAACCGTCGGCGGACGTCACGGTGCACCCTTCGGCGACCGTACGGCCCGTTATGTACTGCACCATCAGATAGCCGGCCAGTGCGGCGAGCACGACAAGAGCGGAGACGACACGGAAGAGGCGGCTGCGGCCCATGTGTCGGCGGGCGGGGGAGACGGTCCGGGGCACGGAGCCACCGTACTGGAGTGCCCGGCCGAGGCCGAGGGCCCAGTCCCTTAGGGTCGTTTCCATGCCAGAAAGCAGCCTTGACCTCACCCTCGACGGCCCGGCGCTCACCGCCCGGCTCGTCGACTTCCCGTCGGTCAGCGGTCAGGAGAAGGAGCTCGCCGACGCGATCGAGTCGGCGCTGCGCACCCTCCCGCACCTGACCGTGGACCGGTACGGCAACAACGTCGTGGCCCGGACGCACCTGGGCCGGGCCGAGCGGGTCGTACTCGCCGGACACATCGACACCGTGCCGATCGCCGACAACGTGCCCTCCCGGCTCGACGAGAACGGCGTGCTCTGGGGATGCGGCAGCTCGGACATGAAGTCCGGCGTCGCCGTCCAGCTGCGGATCGCCGCCACGGTGCCCGACCCCAACCGCGACCTCACCTTCGTCTTCTACGACAACGAAGAGGTCGCCGCACACCTCAACGGGCTCGGCCACGTCGCCGACGCCCACCCGGACTGGCTGGCCGGCGACTTCGCCGTCCTCCTCGAAGGGTCCGACGCCGAGGTCGAGGGCGGCTGCCAGGGCACCCTGCGGGTCTTCCTCCGTACCGAGGGGGAGCGATCCCACTCCGCACGCAGCTGGATGGGCTCCAACGCCATCCACGCCGCGGCCCCGATCCTCGCCCGCCTCGCCGCCTACGAACCGCGCCGGCCGGTCATCGACGGGCTCGAATACCGCGAAGGGCTGAACGCGGTCCGGATCGAGGGCGGCGTGGCCAACAACGTCATCCCCGACACCTGCACCGTCGTCGTCAACTACCGGTACGCCCCCGACCGCAGCCCGGAGGAGGCGGTGGCCCACGTGCACGAGGTCTTCGCCGACTGCGGCGTCGTCGAATTCATCGTGGACGACCACTCGGGCGCGGCCATGCCCGGCCTCAGCCACCCCGCTGCCCAGGCGTTCATGGCGGCGGTCGGCGGCACCGCCCGGCCCAAGTTCGGCTGGACCGACGTCTCCCGCTTCGGCTCCCTCGGCATCCCCGCGGTGAACTACGGCCCCGGTGACCCGCTCCTGGCGCACAAGCGCGACGAGCACGTCGTGGTCGACCGGATCACCCACTGCGAGGAGCGCCTCCGCTCCTGGCTCACCGGCTGACCCGCGGCATTCTCCTGTCCGTAACCCCGCCGATCTACTCTGACCTGACACGGATGGTCATCGATCGTCGTCGGAGGGAGCAGGTCATGGGCAACCCCGAGGGAGCGCACGTCCCCGAGGAGCAGCGGCAGGGGCCGGTGCTGCGTCGCAGGGACCAGGTGCAGCCCGGCACCACCGACCAGCGGCTGCTGGACACCGAGGGCGACTCCGAGTGGGTGCACACCGACCCGTGGCGGGTGATGCGCATCCAGTCGGAGTTCGTCGAAGGCTTCGGCGCGCTGGCCGAGCTCCCGAGCGCCATCAGCGTCTTCGGCTCGGCCCGCAGCGTGCCCGGCGGGCCGGACTACGAGGCGGGGGTGCGCATCGGCAAGGCCCTGGTGGAAGCCGGCTTCGCGGTGATCACCGGAGGCGGGCCCGGGGCGATGGAGGCGGCGAACAAGGGGGCACGGGAGGCCAGCGGCGTCTCGGTCGGCCTCGGCATCGAGCTGCCCTTCGAGTCGGGCCTCAACCCGCACGTCGACATCGGTGTCAACTTCCGGTACTTCTTCGTCCGCAAGACGATGTTCGTGAAGTACGCCCAGGGCTTCGTCGTGCTGCCCGGTGGCCTCGGCACCCTGGACGAACTGTTCGAGGCCCTCACCCTCGTCCAGACGGGCAAGGTGACCCGCTTCCCGATCGTGCTGTTCGGCACCGCGTACTGGAGCGGGCTGGTGGACTGGCTGCGGGACACGGTGGTGGCCCAGGGCAAGGCGTCCGAACACGACCTGCTGCTGTTCCACGTCACGGACGACGTGGAGGAGGCGGTCGACCTCGTCACGAAGGAGGTCGGCCGGTAGTCGGGCCCCGGCCGGGCCCCGGTTCCGGAAGGAGCCGGAGCCGGGCCCTCGGCCGGTTCTAGGCCAGCCCCCTCCGCGCCACCGCCGGCTCCCGGTGCCCGGCGATCGACGCCACCATGTCCAGCACCTGCCGGGTCTCCGCGACCTCGTGCACCCGGTACACCTGCGCCCCCAGCCAGGCCGACACGGCCGTCGTCGCCAGGGTCCCGATCACGCGTTCCTTCACCGGCCGGTCGAGTGTCTCCCCGACGAAGTCCTTGTTGGACAGCGACACGAGGACCGGCCAGCCGGTCTCCGTCATCTCGCCGAGCCGGCGGGTGGCCTCCAGGGAGTGCCGGGTGTTCTTCCCGAAGTCGTGACCGGGGTCGATCATGATGCCGTCCGGCCGCACCCCGAGTCCGACCGCGCGCTCGGCCAGGCCCACCGTCACCCGCAGGATGTCGGCCATCACGTCGTCGTACTGGACCCGGTGCGGCCGGGTCCGCGGTTCGGCGCCGCCCGCGTGCGTGCACACCAGACCGGCGCCGTACCGTGCGGCGACCTCCGCGAGCTTCGGGTCGACGCCGCCCCACGCGTCGTTCAGCAGATCCGCGCCGGCCTCGCAGACCGCCTCGCCGACGTCATGGCGCCAGGTGTCGACGCTGATCACCACATCCGGGTGGCGGCGGCGCACCTCCGCGACGAACCCCACCGTGCGACGGGCCTCCTCCTCGGCGGTCACCTCTTCCCCCGGCCCTGCCTTCACCCCGCCGATGTCCACGATCGCGGCGCCGTCCGCGATCGCCTGCTCGACCCGGGCCAGCGCCGGCTCGTCGCGGAACGTCGCGCCCTGGTCGTAGAAGGAGTCCGGGGTACGGTTCACGATCGCCATGATCACCGGCTCGTGTGCGCCGAATTCACGCCGCCCCAGCCTGAGCGCACCGCTTCGCATCCCGTGTTCCACCTCTGGTAGATCGTTCCGTCGGTCGCCTGCGACCCTAACGGTCGCTGCCGCATGGCACGATCGGACCCGGACAGGTTTCCGCTTCCCCTGGGAGATGCCCGTGTTCTGGTTCTTGCTGCTGGCGATGGTGGTGGTCGTGGCCGCGGTCACGCTCGCGGTGGTCGGCGGGGGGAGAAGCCACGTCCTGCAGGACGTGGCGCCCGAGCAACTGACCGACCCGCTGCCCGTGACGCGCCCGGTGGGCCGGGAGGACATCGAGGCGCTGCGGCTGCCGGTGGCCGTGCGCGGCTATCGCATGATCGATGTCGACGAGGCGCTCGACCGGCTCGGCGCCGAGCTCGCCGAGCGGGATGCCCGGATCACCGAACTGGAGACGGCGCTGGCCGGCGTGTCGGCCGGCGGTGACCGGCTGCTCAAGGGACCCCAGGACCGGCCGCAGCGGACGGGGGAGCGGCCCGAGGACCGTCCGAGCCCGTGGGAGGCGCCCCGGAACGACTCCGGACAGGAGCCGCCGCAGGCACCCCGGCCCGGAGAGGAGTCGCAGTGATGGACGGCGGCACGGTGACGGCCGCGGACGGCGGCCCGCGCTGCCCGTGGGGACTGTCCACCGAGGACTACCTCGCGTACCACGACACCGAATGGGGCCGCCCCGTCCACGGCGACGACGCCCTGTTCGAACGGCTTTGCCTGGAGGCGTTCCAGTCCGGACTCTCCTGGCTGACGATCCTGCGCCGCCGGGAGGGCTTCCGTTCCGCCTTCGCCGGGTTCAAGATCTCCGCCGTGGCGGACTTCACCGACGCCGACAAGGAGCGCCTCCTCGCCGACGCCGGCATCATCCGCAACCGGGCGAAGATCGAGGCGACGCTCGCCAACGCCCGGGTGCTCGCCGGCTGGCGCGCCGGAGAGCTGGACGAACTGATCTGGTCGTACGCACCCGACCCGGCCGGCCGCCCGGCCCCGCGCACCGTCGAGGACGTGCCCGCGGTCACACCGGAGTCCACGGCGCTGGCCAAGGACCTCAAGAAGCGCGGTCTGCGGTTCGTCGGCCCCACGACGGCCTACGCCCTGATGCAGGCCTGTGGCCTCGTCGACGACCACCTGGCCGACTGCGTGGCGCGTGGCACCGGGGCGCAGACCCGAAACGCGTCCTAACGGCCGACGTACTTCGGCCGCTCCTTGTCCAGGAAGGCCTGCACCGCGATCGCGTGGTCCTCCGAGATCCCCGCCTTCGTCTGGAGCTCGTCCTCCTTCTCCAGGGCCTCCTGAAGCGTGTGGGCGGCGCTGTAGGCCAGCGACTCCTTGAGCGCCGCGTACGCCACCGTGGGGCCGGACGCCAGGGCGCGGGCCACGGCGGTGGCCTCCGCGGCCAGGTCGGCGGCCGGCACCAGCCTGTTCACGATGCCCAGCTCAGAGGCGTCCTGCGCGGAGATCGAACGCGGGAAGAGCAGCAGGTCGGCGGCGCGGCTCTGCCCGATGAGGCGGGGCAGCGTCCAGGAGACGCCCGAATCGGCGGTGAGAGCCACCCCGGCGAAGGACGTGTTGAACGCGGCGGTGTCGGCGACCACCCGGTAGTCGCAGGCGAGCGCGAGGCCGAAACCGGCGCCGGCCGCGACACCGTTCACCCCGGCGACGACCGGCTTGGGCATCTCGGTGAGGGCCCGCACGATCGGGTTGTAGTGCTCCTTGACGGTGCTCAGGGCGTTGCCGCTGCCGGACTCGCGGGCCTCGGTCAGCTTGCCGAGGTGCTCCTTCAGATCCTGGCCGACACAGAAGGCGGGCCCGGTCGCGGTCAGCAGAACAGCGCGTACGGCGCTGTCGGCCGCCGCGGACCGCAGAGCGTCACGGAGTGCGACTTTTATCTCGGTGTTCAGAGCGTTTCTCGCGTCGGGACGGTTGAGCGTGATCGTCGCGAGTCCGTCACTCACCTCGTGGAGTACACAGTCCGTCACCTGGTCTGCCATACCGCTGTCCCCTCTTGTGCCTTGGCCGTGCCTTGTCCAGGCAAGCATGGCCGAACCGGGCCGCGGGGAACATGTGACCTGCGTCTAACATTTGCGCCCCGACGGAGGGGTGCAGAGAGCGGAGTATCGCAGCTGGATCGCCGAATTGGGGGGTTTTGACTGAGCGCGTTGCGCAAGCGATGCCGAGCGATGTTGGTCATTGGGGCCGGTGATGCGGGATAATGGCCTGGAAGCAATGTGTTCGATGCCGGTGACAGAGCACCTGGACGGGGCCGCCGGTTGTTATGAGCTGGTTTCAGGAAGGGGAACGAGCATGGCGGCCATGAAGCCGCGGACGGGCGACGGCCCGCTCGAGGTGACCAAGGAGGGGCGGGGCATCGTCATGCGCGTTCCGCTCGAAGGCGGCGGTCGGCTTGTCGTGGAGCTGACTCCGGACGAGGCCGATGCCCTCGGTGACGCTCTCAAGAAGGTCGTCGGCTGAGCAGAGGCGCCCACACTTCACACCACCCCGATACGGTCCCCGTGCCGGGGTGGTGTTGCGTTCGTCGCCGAACGTGTCCGGCCCTGGTCCGCGGTACGGCGCGCCGGCCCCGCGGTCAGCCCCGCCGTACCGCGCACAGCAGGCCGTCGCCCACCGGCAGCAGGGTCGCCGTCAGCTCCTGGCTCTCCCGCACCGTGCGCAGCAGCTCCCGCAGCCGCAGCACCTCGGCGGGCTGCGCCGCCGAGTCGACCGTACGGCCGTCCGCGAAGACGCCCTCGAAGCAGACCAGCCCGCCCGGCCGCAGCAGGCGCAACGATTCAGCGAGGCACTCCAGGCTCTCCAGCCGGTCGCCGTCGCAGAACACGAGGTCGTATCCGCCGTCCGCGAGGCGCGGCAGCACATCCAGGGCGCGACCGGGAATGAAACGGGCCCGATTGGCGGCGAACCCCGCGGCCCGGAACGCCTCACGGGCGAACTGCTGGCATTCCGGCTCCGGGTCGACCGTGGTCAGTACGCCGTCGGGCCGCATGCCGTGCAGCAGATAGAGCCCCGACACGCCGGTCCCGGTGCCGATCTCGGCCACCGCCTTGGCGTCCGTCGTGGCAGCGAGCAGGCGCAGCGCGGCGCCGGTACCTGGCGACACCGAGCGGAGCCCTGTCTCCCGGGCCCGGTCCCGGGCCCAGTGCACGGCTTCGTCCTCGGCGACGAACGCGTCGGCGAAAGCCCAGCTCGTCTGCCGGTTGGCGGTAATGGCCCTCTCCTGTCCCCTTAGTTGGCGCAACGGTGACTGTATCCGCTGCACTCGGGAACCCGCAGATGGGACCGGGCGTTAGGAAGAGGCAGGGGAAAGCTCGTGGAACCGGCCCCCGGACCGGGTCCGGCAGCCACGGGCGGCGACGCCGGGTGTTTCCCGGCCCCAGCAGGAAAAAGGCTTATCCGGAGCTAACGGGCGAGGTGGCTATGGTAGGGGCTCCACTGGACACCACCAGAGCCGACAGGGGAGGTGCGGCTGCGCCTGTGGATCGGAGAGGTGCGCTGCGGCGGCTTCTCAGGTCGGCGGGTGAGCCGAAATCCGTGACCGACATCGCTGACCGTTCTTCCACCGAATCCGTACCGACCGCGACCTTCGCCTCGGACGCGGACTCCCAGGCGTGGACGCCGCCCTCATGGGAAGAGATCGTCAGCACGCACAGCGGCCGCGTCTACCGCCTTGCCTACCGGCTGACGGGCAACCAGCACGATGCGGAGGACCTCACCCAGGAGGTCTTCGTGCGCGTGTTCCGGTCGCTGTCGACCTATACCCCGGGCACCTTCGAGGGCTGGCTGCACCGCATCACGACCAACCTGTTCCTGGACATGGTCCGTCGCAAGCAGCGGATCCGCTTCGACTCCCTCGGCGACGACGCCGCCGAGCGGCTGCCGAGCCGTGAGCCGTCCCCCCAGCAGGTTTTCAACGACGCCCACTTCGACGCGGACGTGCAGCAGGCGCTGGACACCCTCGCGCCCGAATTCCGTGCCGCCGTGGTGCTCTGTGACATCGAGGGCCTCTCGTACGAGGAGATCGCCGCGACGCTGGGCGTGAAGCTCGGCACCGTGCGCAGCCGTATCCACCGCGGTCGCTCGCATCTGCGCAAGGCCTTGCAGCACCGTTCGCCCGAGGCCCGTGCCGAGCGCTCGCTGGCGGGCGCGATCCTGGCAGGGGAGGGCGGACCGGCGTGAGTGGCACACGCCCGACCCCGGCGGAACAGCACCTGGGGGACCGGCTCGCCGCGCTTGTCGACGGCGAGCTGAAACACGATGCCCGCGAGCGGGTGCTCGCCCACCTTGCGACCTGTGCCAAGTGCAAGGCCGAGGCTGCCGCCCAGCGGCGTCTGAAAAGCGTCTTCGCGCAGTCGGCCCCGCCTTCCCCCTCCGCGGGGCTCCTTGCCCGGTTGCAGGGCCTTCCTGGCGGACCGGGGGGTGACGACGACAACCCGGGGAGACCATTCGGCGGCTCCGGGCGCTTCGCCGATGGGTTCTTCCCGGTGATCCAGCCGTCCGGCAGCCGCACGGAATCGCCGGTGAACGCCCCGCTGGAGGGCTTCGGCTTCCTCCCGGCCCCGCACGGCCCGACCGGAGCGCTGCCGGGCGGTCCGGGCCGTTCCGGCTTTCCGGGCCGTTCCGGCTTCCGGATCCATGAGGTGGGACGCGAGGCGGACCGGTCGCCCTGGCGCGGCCGGAGGTTCGCCTTCGCCGCCGCCAGCGCCGTGTCCCTCGCGGCCATCGCCCTGGGCGGTGCCCTGCCGACGAGTACGGGGCCGGGTTCCGCGGCCCGCGCCGCGGGCGGCGGAAACGCGGTGAACCCGCTTGACACCTCCTCCCGCGGCGAGAGCGGCAGCTCGGCGAGCCGTCGCGGCGGCAGCCAGGGCGCCCCCGGTGCGACGGAGGTGGCCACCGCCGCTGCCCCACCTCCCGTCTCCCTGGCGGCGTCCGCCGCCTCCGCTCCGGCACTGCTCGCGGCGGACAAGCTCGCGGGGAACCCGCTCGCCGTCCAGACCCTGACCAATGTGCCCACGCTGCCGCTGATACGTCCGAACGGCACCACCCCGCTCTTCTCCCGGATGCTCGTCCAGTCCCCGGAGCCCTCCGCGCAACCGCCCTCGGTTCCCCCGTCCACCTCGGCCCTGCCCAGCCCCGTCGACCGCGGCCTGCCGCTCTCCGCCCGGCGCTGACCGGAGCCTGCGCGGACAGGCGCAGACCTGGTTGAATTCTGGGAGGAATTCCGGGAGCGGCGCCCCGGTCGGGGCGTGCAGAGTCCAGTCGCGGCAGTTGCGGGGAGAGCATGGAAGACGGGAAGTCCACCGGACCGAAGGCGAAGTGGTGGAGCCGGCCCGCGCCGGAGAACGCCACCCGCACAGCGCCGGACGGGCCGTCCCCCGCCGAGGACGCGGTGCCCACGTCCCACGTCATGGACGCACCGGCCGATGCGACGGGTGCGGACGCGCTCGCGGCGGCCGGCCCGGCCCGGCCGTCGGTACCCGAGCCGGCCGTGCCCGAGCCCGCGCACCGGCCCGAGGTGTCCGTACCGGCCGGCCGGCCTCCGACCCCCCTGCACGACCCCGACCCGTACAGCACCCCGCCCTATGGCGGCCCCGGCCCCTGGGCTCCCGCGCCCCCCGTGCAGCGACCGGTGCCGACCCCGGCCCACGGCACACACATCCCTCCGCAGTACGCGGGGACGAACGGCGCGGGCATCCCCGCCGCGCCCGCCCCCGGCTGTGCGCCCCCGCCGCACGTGCCTCAGCAGACGCAGCCGCAACAGCAGTGGCTTCAGTACGACCCCTGGGGTGCGCCCCGGCAGCCGCTGACCGCCCCGAGCCCGGTGCCCGGGGCCGACACCGGCCGCAGGAAGAACCGCCGCGGCTCCCTCCTCGTCGGTGCGGTCCTGCTCGCGCTGGTGGCGGGCGGTATCGGCGGCGGCGTCGGCGCCTACATCGAGCGCAACGGCGGCCTCACCCAGGTCGAGCTCCAGCAGACCGGCCGCGCCGGCGGAGGCCGTGCGCCCGACAGCGTCGCGGGCATCGCCGCGAGCGCCCTGCCCAGCGTGGTCACCCTCCATGTCAGCGGCAGCACCGAGTCCGGCACGGGCACCGGCTTCGTTCTCGACAAGTCGGGTCATATCCTCACCAACAATCACGTCGTCGCCCCGGCCGGTTCCTCCGGCGACATCACCGTGACGTTCAGCGGCGGCGAGACCGCGCGTGCCGAGGTCGTCGGCAAGGACAGCGGCTACGACCTGGCTGTGGTCAAGGTCTCCGGCGTCTCCGGCCTCACCCCGCTGCCCCTGGGCAATTCCGACAATGTGCAGGTCGGCGACCCCGTGGTGGCCATCGGCGCCCCCTTCGACCTGTCCAACACGGTGACCTCCGGCATCATCAGCGCCAAGGACCGGCCGATCACCGCGGGCGGAGAGAAGGGTGACGGCAGCGACATCAGCTACGTCGACGCCCTGCAGACCGACGCCCCGATCAACCCGGGCAACTCCGGCGGCCCGCTCGTCGACACCGATGCCCGTGTCATAGGCATCAACAGCGCCATCCGTGCCGCCGGCAGCGATTCGAGCAGTGAGAGCGGGCAGGCGGGGTCCATCGGTCTCGGCTTCGCCATCCCGATCAACCAGGGCAAGCGGGTCGCCGAGGAGCTGATCAACACGGGGAAGGCCACCCACCCGGTGATCGGCGTCAGCCTGGACATGGAGTACACCGGGGACGGCGCCAAGGTCAGCGCGAAGGGCGCGGACGGCAAGCCCGCGGTGACGCCCGACGGCCCCGGGGCCAAGGCCGGGATCAAGCCGGGGGACGTCATCACCGAGGTCGACGGCAAGCGGGTGCACAGTGGCGAGGAACTCATCGTGAAGATCCGCTCCCACCGGCCCGGCGACCGTCTGGCCCTCGGCCTGACACGCGGGGGTAAAGACCTGTCCATCTCTTTGACGCTCGGCTCGGCAACCGGCACGTGAGAGGCTCGGCACGCTACCGCGCGCACAGTCCCGACCGGTACCGTGGGCCGGGTCCGGACCACAACCGACCTGGTCGCGGAGAACACGAGGAGCAACAAGGTGTTCAATGACATAGGCCCACTCGAGCTGGTGACGCTCGTGATCCTGGGCGTGCTGGTCTTCGGTCCGGACAAGCTGCCCAAGGTCATCCAGGATGCCTCGCGCTTCATCCGCAAGATCCGTGAGTTCTCGGAGAGCGCCAAGGAGGACATCCGTACGGAGCTCGGCCCGGAGTTCAAGGACTTCGAGTTCGAGGACCTCAACCCCAAGACCTTCGTCCGCAAGCAGCTCATGGACGGCAAGGACGATCTGGGGCTGAAGGAGATCCGCGAGAGCTTCGACCTGCGCAAGGACCTGAACGAGGTCGCCGACGCGGTGAACGGCCGGGAGAGCGCTGCCGTGGAGCCGGCGGGGAGCGGCGTGTCGAGCGGCTCGGCGATCTCGGCCGCCAACGGCAGCGCCGGTGCTCCGGACCTGCTCAAGAAGCGGGACCGGCCCGGCACGGACGACCGCCCGCCGTTCGACGCAGACGCCACCTGAGGCTTGTCAATCCCGACTCGTCCGGACGGGATGGCTATTCTCCATCTGTCCGGTTGTGAGGACGCCCGTGGGGGGCGGGCCGCTCCGGACCCAACGGATCGAGGAGGCGGCCGGGCATATGGGGACGACGAGTCGGGTGGGCGCGGAGGATGCGCCGAGCACAGCCACCGCAGAGGCGAGGCCGGCGGCCCGGCGTACCGTCGACGGATTTCTGGCGGCCCCGTTTCCCTGGTACGGCCTGGACGAAGCATTCGGCGGACCGCGCCGGCTGGTGCAGGTGGGCACCGCGGCGGACGGCACGGTGCAGCACGGCTCCATCGGGCACGGTGACGAGCCGTCGGTACGGGCCGACACAGGTGTCGAGAAGCAGCGGTTCGCCGTCGTCGTGACGGTGGCCAGCAGCCCGGTGCGGCACAGCGGCGACGGCACGGGAGTGCTGGACGCCACCACGGTCTCCTCCGCGGCCTGGCTGGCCGGGTCCGGTCTGCTCGCCTGCACGTGGCCCCCGCAGCTGGATCACACCCTGCGGGACGACTGGCTGAACCAGCAGACGGAGACGGCGTTCGAGCTCGCCGACGACCTGGACGGCCCGGCATGGTCGACGTTGTCACTGCCGGTGGACGGTGTCCCGGTGCCGTTCCACTACCGCGAGTCCGAGTTCGGCTGGGTGCTCGCCGGGTCGGCCCGTGAGGTGCACATCGGGGCGTA
This sequence comes from Streptomyces sp. NPDC052052, assembly GCF_040680455.1. Classification (NCBI taxonomy): domain Bacteria; kingdom Bacillati; phylum Actinomycetota; class Actinomycetes; order Kitasatosporales; family Streptomycetaceae; genus Streptomyces; species Streptomyces sp. NPDC052052. The sequence continues at coordinate 43,954 of NZ_JBFAWU010000024.1, forward strand.
CGGGCGGGGGATGAGCGCGTACGGGCTGGGGTTCTCGGTGGTCGGCGACATCGCGTCGTACGCCTGACGTGGCCGGCCGGTGACCGGCCGCCGCAGCCACCCGGCCGGGGACGCGCCTCGGCATCGCCGCACGGGCCCCGAGGCCGGGCCCGTGCGGCGATGCCCCGCTCAGAACTTGTTGCGCGGGGTGATGCCCAGCGACATGCCCGACAGGCCGCGCTGACGGCCTCCGAGCTTGTCCGCGATGGTGCGCAGCGCCTTGCCCGCCGGGGAGTCCGGGTCGGACAGGACGACCGGCTTGCCGTCGTCGCCGCCCTCGCGCAGCCGTACGTCGATCGGGATGGAGCCGAGCACCGGCACCTCCGCGCCGACCGTCCTCGTCAGGCCCTCGGCGACCTTCTGGCCACCGCCGGTACCGAACACATCGACCATCTCGCCGCAGTGCGGGCACGGCAGCCCGGACATGTTCTCGACCACACCGACGATCTTCTGGTGGGTCTGCACGGCGATCGAACCGGCCCGCTCGGCCACCTCGGCCGCCGCCTGCTGCGGGGTCGTGACGACCAGGATCTCGGCGTTCGGCACGAGCTGCGCCACCGAGATCGCGATGTCACCGGTGCCCGGCGGCAGGTCGAGCAGCAGGACGTCCAGGTCGCCCCAGTACACATCGGCGAGGAACTGCTGAAGCGCGCGGTGCAGCATCGGTCCGCGCCACACCACCGGGGCGTTGCCCGGGGTGAACATCCCGATGGAGATGACCTTCACGCCGTGCGCCGACGGCGGCATGATCATGTTCTCGACCTGGGTCGGCCTGCCGTCCGCGCCGAGCATCCGCGGCACGCTGTGCCCGTAGATGTCCGCGTCCACGACACCGACCTTGAGGCCGTCGGCTGCCATCGCGGCCGCCAGGTTCACCGTCACCGACGACTTGCCGACGCCGCCCTTGCCGGACGCGACGGCGTAGACCCGGGTCAGCGAGCCGGGGCGGGCGAACGGTACCTCGCGCTCCGCCGTGCCGCCGCGCAGTGAGGCGGCGAGGTCCTTGCGCTGTTCGTCGCTCATGACGTCGAGCGAGACATCGACCCGCGAGACACCCTCGACGCGGGCGACCGCGTCGGTCACGCTCTTGGTGATCGTCTCGCGCATCGGGCAGCCCGAGACCGTGAGATAGACCGTGACAGCGACTGCACCGTCAGCGCCGATCTCGACCGATTTCACCATGCCGAGCTCGGTGATCGGACGGTGGATCTCCGGGTCGTTCACTGTCGCCAGCGCCTCAAGCACCGCGTCTTCCGTAGCCATACCGACGATGTTACGGCGCCCGCTGCTACGCGTGAGTAGTCATGTCAGCGGTCTTCGTCACTCTCGGCCGCCGACGGGGTGCGCCGGTCGTCCAGATCCCTCACGAGGTCCTGCAGTTCGTTGCGGATCCAGTCGCGGGTGGCGACCTCGCCGAGGCCCATCCGCAGCGAGGCGATCTCCCGCGTGAGGTACTCGGTGTCCGCGATGGAGCGCTCGTTCTGCTTGCGGTCCTGTTCGTAGGTGACCCGGTCGCGGTCGGTCTGCCGGTTCTGCGCGAGCAGGATCAGCGGGGCCGCGTACGAGGCCTGGAGCGACAGCATCAGCGTCAGGAAGATGAACGGGTACCCGTCGAACCGCCACCCCACGGGCCCGAAGGCGTTCCACACCACCCAGACGATGATGAAGATCGTCATCCAGGCGATGAAGCGCCAGGTCCCCAGGAACCGTGCGATCCGCTCGGACAGCCGGCCGAACGCCTCGGGGTCGTACTCGGGCAGCACCCGCCGCCGCGGGGTCTTCGGCTGGTCCAGCCGGGAACGGGGTGGGCGTGCGACGGCGGAGGCGCCCGTGGGTGCACCCTTCGCGCGGTCCTCACCGGCCACGGGCGATCTCCTCCTCACCGTGGAAGTCGGTCTCCCGCCAGTCCTCGGGCAGCAGGTGGTCGAGGACGTCGTCGACGGTCACCGCGCCGAGCAGTGATCCGCTCTCGTCCACGACCGGTACCGAGACCAGGTTGTACGCGGCCAGGTAGCTCGTCACGGTCGGCAGCGGCGTGTCCGGCGCGAGCGGGACGAGATCGCTGTCGACGATCGAGCTGACCAGGGCGTACGGCGGATCCCGCAGCAGCCGCTGGAAGTGCACGGTGCCCAGGTACTTGCCGGTCGGTGTCTCGTCGGGGGAACGGCACACGTACACCTGGGCGGCGAGGGCCGGGGACAGATCGGACTGCCGGACCCGTGCGAGCGCGTCGGCGACCGTCGCGTCCGGCCGCAGAATGATCGGCTCGGTGGTCATCAGGCCGCCCGCGGTCCGCTCCTCGTACGACATGAGGCGTCGCACATCCGCCGCGTCGCCCGGCCGCATCAGGGTCAGCAGCCGTTCCTTGTCCTCCTCGGGGAGACCGGACAGCAGGTCGGCGGCGTCATCCGGGTCCATGGCCTCCAGGACGTGGGCGGCACGTTCCTCCTGGAGCTTGCCGATGATCTCCACCTGGTCGTCCTCGGGCAGCTCCTCCAGGACATCGGCGAGCCGGTCGTCGTCGAGCGCCGCCGCGACCTCGGCCCGCCGCTTCGGCGACAGGTGGTGCACCGCGTTGGCCACGTCGGTCGGCCGCAGCTGTTCGAACGTGGCGACCAGCGATTCGGTGCCCTGACCGTCCTCCTCCAGCGTGAAACCGCTGACCGAGGACCACTCGACCGTCAGGGTCTGGCCCTTGCGCCGCAGCGCCCCGCCCTTGCCCTTGCGCACGAAGTACTTGTCGATCTCCCAGTCGCGGCGTGCCGGGAGCTGCTGGATGGAGACATCCAGGATGGTGACCTCCTCGCCGGTCTCCACGAGACGGACCCGACGGTCGAGGAACTCCCCGAGCACCAGGCGTTCGGTGGGCCGCTGCTCGAAGCGCCGCATGTTGACGACGCCGGTGGTGATGACCTGACCGGACTCGATGCCGGTCACCCGGGTCATCGGGACGAAGATGCGCCGACGGCTGAGCACCTCGACGACCAGGCCCAGCAGCCGGGGCGGCCGGCCGCCGACCCGCAGCATCGCGACCAGGTCGCGGACCCGGCCCACCTGGTCGCCGGTGGGGTCGAAGACCGGGACGCCGGCGAGGTGCGAGACGAAGATCCGGGGGGCGCCGGCCACCATGGTGCGCCTCCTTCTTCCGGGTACGACTTCTCCGACCGGCCTGTTGTGCGGCTAATGGGCCGTTATGACGAGATCAGGCTAGCCCGTACCGCTGCGGGCCGCTCCGGCGGACCGGTACGGACGGCTCACCGAGGGCAGCGGCAGACGGCACCGGTACGCTGCCGTCTGCCACCCCGCACCACGCCGAATGAGAGGCCGTGACCAGTGACTTCTGCCGTCCTGTCCGTCCGGGCCCGAAGCCGCCGGACCGCGCTCGCCGTCGTGCTCTGCGCGGGACTGGCCACCGCGCTCACGGCGTGCGGGAGCGAGGATCCGGACAAGGGGACCAACGGGGTCGGCAAGCTCACCGCCACCCAGATCGAGAAGAAGGCCCAGACCGCGGCGGACTCCGCCGACGCGGTGCGCCTGGCCGGGACGCTGGTCAGCAAGGGCGGCACGTACACGCTCAACATGCGGCTCAGAGACACCGGAGGCAGGGGTTCCGTCGTCTCGAAGGACAGCACCTTCGAACTGCTGCGCATCGGTGATGAGCTCTATCTGAAGGCGGACGCCGGGTTCTGGAGCCACGCCGAGGAGTCCGACACCGGGAGCGAGGCGGGCGAAGCGGCTGCGGACAAGCTCCGGAACAAGTACGTGAAGGTGCCCGAGGGCGACCCCGCGTACCAGCAGTTGCGCGGTTTCACGGACAAGGAGGTCCTGCTCGACGGCTTGCTCACGCTGCACGGCACCCTCACCAAGGGCGGCCGGGAGAAGGTGGACACGACCCGGACCGTCCAGATCACGGGCGGCGAGGGCGAGGGCGGCACCCTCGACGTCTCACTGGAGGGCACCCCCTATCCGCTGCGATTCGCCCGCGGCGGCGGCGGGGGAACCGTGACGCTGTCGGACTGGGGCCACGACTTCGCGCTGGAGGCCCCGGCGAAGACCGACACGGTCGACTACGGGAAGCAGCTGCCCCGGACGTCTTCCTGAGAGCCCGGCCGGCCGGGCGGGCGCGCTGCCCGGCACCAGGACGAGCGTGTCCCGGCCCGCGCCGGTCAGCTCCGGCGTTTCCGCTTCAGCAGCCGCGGTAGTGCGGCCGGTACCGGCCGCCGTGTGGTGGCCGTCGTGGGCAGGGGCGCGGCGGCCAGCGAACCGTCCGGCGACGAGGTACGGACCTCGCCGGGGGTCAGCCGCAGCACTCGGCACTCGCGCGCCCACCGCTCCGTCATCTGTTCGGCGTCCGGTGCGTTCAGCCGCTTGCCCTTCAGCTCGGCGACGGCGGCCTCCCACTCCGGGGAGTGCGGTGCCAGCTCCGTCACGGCCGCGGTCCAGGCGACCAGCCGGCCGCCCTTGTCCTTGCTGCGCACGGTCACCTCGGCGGCCGAGCCGTCGTCGAGACCCGCCGGGAGCGGCTGCTCGCCGGGGCCGTCGCCGACCAGATGCGCCGCGCCGTCGTGCCATACGTGCCACAGCCCCCGTGCGGGTCCGGTGCCCCGCACCCAGATGAGGCCGGACTTCTTGGTGGCCTCCTCGACGAGGGCCCGGCCCAACGACGCGTCAGCGGCAGCAGCAGTCATGTCCGGAACTCTATTAGAGCCAGCCGTTGCGCTTGAGGGTGCGGTGGATGGAGAAACAGACCACCCCGATGACGCCCAGCACCAACGGGTAGCCGTACCGCCAGCCCAGCTCGGGCATGTGCTTGAAGTTCATGCCGTAGACGCCGCAGATCATCGTCGGTACGGCGACGATGGCCGCCCAGGACGTGATCTTGCGCATGTCCTCGTTCTGGGCGACGGTCGCCTGCGCCAGGCTGGCCTGGAGGATCGAGTTCAGCAGTTCGTCGAAGCCGATGACCTCTTCGTGCACCCGTGCCAGGTGGTCGGCGACGTCACGGAAGTACTTCTGGATGTCGGGGTCGATCAGCCGCATCGGCCGCTCGCTGAGCAGCTGCATCGGGCGCAGCAGGGGTGAGACAGCCCGCTTGAACTCCAGGACCTCACGCTTGAGCTGGTAGATCCGGCCGGCGTCCGAGCCGCTCGGGCTGCCCTTCGCGGGGGTGGAGAAGACCCCGATCTCCACCTCGTCGATGTCGTCCTGAACGGCGCCCGCCACCGCGATGTAGCCGTCGACGACATGGTCGGCGAGGGAGTGCAGGACGGCGGAGGGGCCCTTGGCGAGCAGCTCGGGGTCGTCCTGCAGTCGGTGCCGCAGCGCGCGCAGCGAGCCGTGGCCGCCGTGCCGGACGGTGATCACGAAGTCCCGGCCGGTGAAGCACATCACCTCGCCGGTCTCGACCACCTCGCTGGTCGCGGTGAGCTCGGCGTGCTCGACGTAGTGGATGGTCTTGAAGACGGTGAACAGCGTGTCGTCGTACCGCTCCAGCTTGGGCCGCTGGTGGGCGTGGACGGCGTCCTCGACGGCGAGCGGGTGCAGGCCGAACTCCCCGGCGATGACCGCGAATTCCTCCTCGGTCGGCTCGTGCAGGCCGATCCAGGCGAAGCCGCCCTCCCGCCGCACCTGGAGCATCGCCTCGCGCGGCGAGCGGCAGGCGGCGCTCTCCACGCGCCGTCCGTCGCGGTAGACCGCGCAGTCGACGACCGCGCTGGAGGCGGACGGGTCCCGGGTGGTGTCGTAACTGCTGTGCAGAGGATTGCTCTTGCGCAGGGAAGGGCGCACGGCGGCGCGCAGGTCGCGGATCATCGACATGGCTGGCTCCTTCACGGAGGGCCGTCGTCGGGCGCGTGGAACAGCCCGGAATGAGGACGTGCGCTCACGTCCGCAAAGCGGGCGGCACCGCGGCGGCGCGATGACGGCGTTCGCTACAGACAGGCAAAAAAGGAGTGCTCTTCCGTCATGCGCAATGCCACGGGCCCTGATCGGGAAGGTCTCAGACCACCGGGGAGAGATGAGGGGCGGAAGAGCGGTTGGTACTGCACGGTCGACTTCGATCCATGGCAGCCCCACCTCCTCCAGCCGGTCCCCCGTGGGGGATGACGTGTCGTCGGGGCTGAGAGCGACGCTTCTGCGTGCTGCCCCGACCAGCGGCCAAGCCTATCAGCCGACAGAGGGCCAATCCTTTACTTTGCCCGTTCCATACGCGTCCTATGCTCGCGGGATGGGAGAAATTCTTGCTCTGGTCGAGGCCCGGCTGCGGACGGCCCTCGGGGAACCGGATGCCCGGGCCGCGGTGACGTTCGTCGGGACGGACCGCATCGAGGTGCTCCGCTTCGTCGACGGCGACGTGGTGCGCTACGCCACGCTCGGCATGTCCGCACAGCCGATGGCCGATCCGACCGCGGTCCTGGCAGATCCGGTGAAGGGCCCGCGCGCCGAGCTGATCCTCTCCGTGCGCGCCGGACTCGCGGACACCGACAAGGTGCTCCGCCCGCTGGCCGTGCTGGCGGCCACCCCGCAGGTCGAAGGGCTGATCGTGGCGCCCGGTGCCTCGCTGGACCTCGGTGAGCCGCTGTGGCCCGGGGCGCCGTTCAGCTCCGTCCTGGTCGCCGAGCCGGGCGGGCTCGTGGAGGACCTGGAGCTGAACGACGGGCCGCACCACGGTCCTGCGGCCGGTGGTCACCGGGAGGCGGGCGCGACGATGGATCCGGTGCGGTTCCTTCCGCTGCTGCCGATGACGCCGAACGAGGCCGCGTGGAAGCGGGTCCACGGCGCGCAGGAACTCCAGGAGCGATGGCTCTCGCGCGGCACGGACCTGCGCGATCCGCTGCGCCGTTCCGTGCCGCTGGACTGAACCGCGCTCAGTCGGCGAGGGCGGCGACGCCTCCCTCGTCGCCCACGGGCTTCGCCGCCCGTTGCTCCGCCTCGTGCGTCAGCGCCGTACGCCGGACCCCGATCACGCCCGCGCCCACGACGGCCGCGAGGGCCGCGGCCACGAACGGCATGTGGACGTCGCTCCACTCCTCGATCTTCGGGGCGAGGTACGGGGCGGCTGCCGCGGCGAACCAGCGGACGAAGTTGTAGCCCGCGCTCGCCACCGGTCGGGGCGCGTCCGACACGCCGAGCGCCAGTTCCGTGTACACGGTGTTGTTCACGCCGATGAAGGCGCCGGAGACGATCGTGCAGACGATGGCGGTGGTGTGGTTGCCGTATCCCAGGACCAGGACGTCCACGGCGAGCAGTACGAGTGATCCGCCGAGCACCTTCAGCGAGCCGAAGCGCTTCTGCAGCCGCGGGGCGACGATCACCGAGAAGACCGCGAGCAGCAGACCCCAGCCGAAGAAGACCGCGCCCGACCTGTACGGCGACATGTCCAGCACGAACGGGGTGAACGCCAGGATCGTGAAGAACGCGTAGTTGTAGAAGAAGGCCGAGGCGGCGACGGAGGCCAGACCGCCGTGACCGAGTGCCCTGACCGGGTCGAGCAGCGATGTCCTCCTGGCCGGCCTGGGCTGTTCCTTCAGGAACGCCGTGATGCAGAGGAAGCCGATCGCCATCAGTGCGGCCGTGCCGAAGAACGGGTAGCGCCAGCTGGCGTCGCCGAGCAGGGCGCCCAGCAGCGGCCCGCAGGCCATGCCGAGGCCGAGCGCCGACTCGTAGAGCAGGATCGCCGCCGCGCTGCCGCCCGCCGCCGCACCGACGATCACCGCGAGCGCGGTCGAGACGAAGAGGGCGTTGCCCAGCCCCCAGCCGGCCCGGAAGCCGACGAGTTCGGCGACGGACGACGAGGTACCGGCCAGTGCGGCGAAGACGACGACGAGCGCGAGGCCGGTCAGCAGCGTCTTGCGGCCACCGATCCGGCTGGACACGAAGCCGGTGACCAGCATGGCCACGGCCGTGATCAGGAAGTACGAGGTGAAGAGCAGCGACACCTGGCTCGGTGTCGCCTCCAGGCCCTGGGCGATGGACGGGAGAATCGGGTCCACCAGGCCGATTCCCATGAACGCGACAACGGAAGCGCCCGCCGTGGCCCAGACGGCCTTCGGCTGGCGCAGGATGCTTCCCGCTCCCTGATCGAGCGGTTCCTCTCCCTGCATGGGGTTCCTCACTCTCCGGACGGATCGGTGCGTCGCGCAGAGAATAAGTTAGGTCGCCTAACAAGTGCAAGATACATCTAACGCTTTTCCGGGGCCCCCGGCCTCGGACGGGTGATCATGCTTGACGCGGCGGGAGTCCTGGAGGACCGTTGGTCGCTATGAGGGGCGAACCCAGTTGCCCGAAGTGCGGAGGCCGGGTGAGGGCGCCTGGTCTCTTCGCAGACACCTGGCAGTGTGCAGTGCACGGCAGCGTGCAGCCGCTGCAGCCGGTCGTCCCGCCGAGCGTCGAGGCGCTGGGCGTCGTGGTGCAGCGGGCCCAGGTGCCGGTGTGGATGCCCTGGCCGCTGCCGGTGGGGTGGCTCTTCACGGGCGTGGCGAGCGCGGGTGACGACCGCAGTGGCGGACGCGCCACCGTCGTGGCCTGTTCCGGACCCGGTCCGGTCGGCGGTATCGGCGAGCTGCTGCTCGTCACCGAGGAACTCGGCGTCGGACTCGGAGCGCGCTATGCCGGGGTCGACGGCCTCGACCCCGGTCCCTACCTGGACGTCGACGGGCCGCCGGACGTCAAGATGCTCGCCGCCGGACGCCCCACCCCGCTGTGGCATGTCAAGGGCGCCCCGGAGGACCGGGCGGTCTTCGCGGGCGAGGCGCGCGGACTCTGGCTCTGGGCGATCGTCTGGCCCGAGCAGTCGGGTCTCCTGATGTACGACGAGCTGGTGCTCGCCGATCTGCGGGAGGCCGGGGAGGAGATGGACCTCGTGCCGTGCGGGGCGCTCTCCCCGCGCCTGCTCGGTTAGGGCCTCTCGCCGGTCGGGCCCTCTCGTCCGGATCATGCCGGGCTCGCCCGGTCCCGGGGCGCCCCAGGGCTCCGGCGCCCGGCCGGGGGCACTTCGGATGCCGGTTATCCTTGAACGTCCCCCTTGTCCGGCCCGGAAGTACTGGAGTACGCGTCGTGCGCATCGACCTGCACACCCACTCCACCGCGTCGGACGGTACGGACACCCCCGCCGAGCTGGTGCGCAACGCCGCCGCCGCGGGCCTCGACGTCGTCGCGCTCACCGACCACGACACCGTGCGCGGGCATGCCGAGGCGATCGCCGCCCTTCCCGAAGGGCTCACTCTCGTCACCGGCGCCGAGCTCTCCTGTCGGATCGACGGTGTGAGCCTGCACATGCTGGCGTACCTCTTCGACCCCGACGAGCCCGAGCTGGCACGCGAACGCGAGCTGGTGCGGGACGACCGGGTGCCGCGGGCCCGGACGATGGTGGCCAAACTCCGGGCGCTCGGCGTCCCGATCGAGTGGGAGCAGGTCGCGCGGATCGCCGGGGACGGATCGGTCGGCCGGCCGCACATCGCCGCCGCGCTCGTCGAGCTCGGCGTCGTCGGGACCGTCTCCGACGCCTTCACTCCCGAATGGCTCGCGAATGGCGGACGCGCGTACGCCGAGAAGCACGAACTCGACCCCTTCGACGCGATCCGGCTGGTCAAGGCCGCCGGTGGGGTCACCGTCTTCGCCCACCCGCTCGCCGTCAAGCGCGGCGAGGTGGTGCCCGAGTCGTCGATCGCGAAGCTCGCCGCAGCCGGCCTCGACGGCATCGAGGTCGACCACATGGACCACGACGAGCCGACCAGGGCGAGGCTGCGCGGGCTCGCCCGGGAGCTGGGTCTGCTGACGACCGGCTCCAGCGACTACCACGGCAGTCGCAAGTCCGTCGGGCTCGGTGAGTACACCACCGACCCCGAGATCTACGGCGAGATCACCCGGCGCGCGACGGGAGCCTTCCCGGTGCCGGGCGCCGGCGGAACCTGCCCCGCCTGACGCCGCACGCGCCGCCGCGCGCGTACCGCCGCTCGTCCCCCTGCCCGTGTCCTCCCTCTTCCGCGCCCCGGTCGGCAGACCGCCCGGCCGTGGCGCCGGGGTGCCCTCCCCAGCTGTTGCTCACCCTCTTCCTGCAAGGCTTCACTGTGTTCGACGTCGCTGTCTTCGGATCCCTGTTTCTCACGCTTTTTGTGATTATGGATCCGCCCGGAATCACTCCGATCTTCCTCGCCCTCACCGCGGGTCGCCCCGCCAGGCTGCAGCGCAGGATGGCCTTGCAGGCGGTGGCCGTCGCCTTCGGTGTGATCGTCGTCTTCGGTGTGCTCGGACAGCAGATCCTCGACTACCTGCATGTCTCCGTACCGGCCCTGATGATCGCGGGTGGTCTGCTCCTGCTGCTGATCGCGCTCGATCTGCTGACCGGCAAGACCGACGAGCCGACCCAGACCAAGGACGTCAATGTGGCGCTGGTGCCGCTGGGCATGCCGCTGCTGGCGGGACCCGGGGCGATCGTGTCGGTGATTCTCGCGGTGCAGCACGCCGACAGCGTGGGACGCCAGATATCGGTCTGGTCGGCGATCGTCGCCATGCACATCGTGCTCTGGTTCACCATGCGCTACTCGCTGCTGATCATCCGGATCATCAAGGACGGCGGCGTCGTGCTGGTGACCAGGCTCGCCGGAATGATGCTTTCCGCCATCGCCGTGCAGCAGATCATCAACGGCGTCACCCAGGTCATCCAGAGTTCCTGACAGCACACGAGAGCTCCTGACAGAACCCGTGGACACCACAGCGCCCCCGTACCGGACCTTCGGTACGGGGGCGCCTCGTCTCAGGCGTCCTTGCGTGTTACGAGGCCGAACTTTCGGCCGGGCGGATATAGATGCGCTGGCCCATCGCTGCGGCCTGCTGCACGATCCGGTTGACGGAGGCGGCGTCCACGACAGTGCTGTCCACGGCGGTACCGTCGACATCGTCGAGTCGCATGATCTCGAAGCGCACAGGGCTTCCCTTCGTCTGATCCTCCTGTTGGAGAACTACTGGGAGGACGGGCGACCCGTCCGTGAGGATGAGAGCGCCCGACACCTGTGTCCTGCGCTCCCTCGGGTGTAGAACGGCTTGTCGGCTGCAAACATTCCCTACGCTAAGGAAATTTTTTGGATGTCTAAGTATTCGCAGGTCACCGCAGACGAACCGGCGACGAGGTCCACGACGAGGCCCGAATGAACGAGGCAGAGATCAGCGAGCGCCTGGACCGCACCAACGAACTGCTCCAGCGCATGCTCGCGGAGGTGTCGAAGACCCCCTCGACCCACGCGATCTTCGTGGACGCGGGCTATGTGTACGCCGCGGCCGGACTGCTCGTCACCGGCACCGAGGACCGCCGCTCCTTCGACCTCGACGCGGAGGGCCTGATCGAGGCCTTCATCGACAAGGCCCGCACCATCTTCGCGGACAGCCGCCTGCTGCGGGTGTACTGGTACGACGGAGCCCGGCGGCGCATCCACACCGCCGAGCAGCAGTCCATCGCCGAACTCCCGGACGTCAAGGTCAGACTCGGCAACCTCAACGCCAACAACCAGCAGAAGGGCGTCGATTCGCTCATCCGCAGCGACCTCGAATCGCTCGCCCGGCACCGCGCCATCAGCGATGCCGCACTGGTCGGCGGGGACGAGGACCTGGTGTCCGCAGTCGAGGCCGCACAGGGGTACGGGGCTCGGGTCCATCTGTGGGGCATCGAGGCGGCGGACGGGCGCAACCAGGCCGAACCGCTGCTCTGGGAGGTCGACAGCCAGCGCACCTTCGACCTCGACTTCTGTCGGCCGTACGTGACCAGACGCCCCGTCACCACGTACGAGGACGACACCCCCGCGCCCTCCCGGGCGGACGTCCACTTCGTCGGAGCGCAGATCGCCGCGGCCTGGCTGGCCGCCCGGGGCCGTGAGTCGCTGGCCGATCTGCTGCCCGGACACCCGTATCTGCCGGGCTCGGTCGACCAGGACCTGCTGGTCGAGGCCGAGCGGCTGCTGCAGCATTCGCTGCGCGGTCACGCCCATCTGCGGCGCGCGCTGCGCGACGGCTTCTGGCAGCACCTCAAGGCGCAGTACTGAACCGCGGTGCCGGTCTACAGGCTGTCCCAGAAGGAGATGAGCGCGGCCGCCGTCCGCTCAGGACGGTCCGTGTTGGGGGAGTGCTCGGCGCCCTCGATCCGGGTGCGGCGTGCGCCCAGCCGCTGGGCCATCTCGTCGAGCAGCGGAACCGGCCAGGTGTCGTCGCGCTCGCCGGAGAGCACATGGAGAGGCAGCCCGGCCGCGGCCAGTTCGGCCACCCGGTCCGGTTCGGTCGCCAGCTGACGGCCGGTGGCGATGAGCTGGGCGGGCTGGGTGCGCAGCCAGCGTCGGCGCAGCGCCTCGCCGTCCGTCGTCGCGTCCTCGGGCGGGTCGAGGGCCCGCATCGCCTCCCACGCCTCGGCCATGCTCAGGGTCGCCAGCGCGTCGCCGAGCATCTTCACCTTGAGCTGCTGGGCCTCGGCGACCTGGGCGGGGCCCGAGGACATCAGTGTCAGTGAACGGAACGGCGAGGCGTCGAGGAGCACGGCGGCGCGGGCGATCTGACCGCCGAGCGAGTGCCCGACGAGATGCACGGTGTCGCCGTTGCCGACAGCGGCCGCCTGCGCCAGCACGTCACGGGCCAACTCGCTCTGTGCGTACGTCTCCTGACGGGGCGTTCCCTCGGTCTCGTACTGCCCGCGGCCGTCCACGGCGACGGTCCGGTACCCGGCGGCGCAGAGCGGTTCGAGGAGCGCGATGAAGTCCTCCTTGCTGCCGGTGTAACCGGGCAGCAGAAGGGCCGTGCCGCGCACCTCTCCGTGCGGTACGGCGTCCAGCACGGCGAAGTCGCCGCGCGTGGTACGGAGCCGGCGGGACTGGGCGCAGGAGGGCGGGGTGAAGGTGGGAGGTCGACTCATGACACGAGGTTATGTCCCCGAACGGCGGATGGCCGGAAGCGAAGCGCCCGGAACGCCGGACGGGCCCGAGGATGTCCTCGGGCCCGTCCGGCACCTGCTGGGTCGATCGGTGTGGCGCGCTCAGCCCTCGGCCTTGGCGGCAGCCGCACGCGGGGCCCGCCGCCTGCGGGGCTTCGCCTCGCCCTCGGCGGCCACGGCCTCGGCCGGGGCGACGGCCTCGGTCTTCGGCTTGGCGGGGGAGCGGCGGCGACGCGGCTTGGTCGCCGGAGCGGGTTCGGAGATGGGCGCGATCTGGAAGTCGACCTCGTCCTCGGCCGGCGTGATGACGCGGGGGCGACGACGCGGCTTGGTCACCGCCTTCGCCTCCGGCACCGGTTCGGCGATGGGGGCGATCTGGAAGTCGACCTCCTCCACGACCGGCTTCACGACGGTCCGGGTGCGGCGGCGCGGCTTGGTCGCGGGCTCGGCCTCGGCCTTCGCCACGACGGCGACGGGAGCCTCCGCCCTGCTCGCCGTGGCCTCGGCCGCGACATCCGGGGCCCCGGCGCGGGTACGGCGACGGCGGCGCGGGGTACGCGGCAGGGACGCGGCGTCGTCCGCCTCGGCGGACGGGGCCGGCACCGTGGAGGCGGGGGCGGCTTCCGTGACCGCGGCACCGCCCCGGGTACGACGACGCTGACGCGGCGTGCGCGGCGCACGCTCCTCACGGGTGGTGTGCCCGGAGGACTTGCGGCCGCGGCCGCCCGTCTCGCCGAGGTCCTCGATCTCCTCGGCCCGCAGACCCGCACGGGTCCGCTCGGCACGCGGCAGTATGCCCTTGGTGCCGGCCGGGATGTCGAGCTCCTCGAAGAGGTGCGGCGAGGTGGAGTACGTCTCGACCGGGTCGTGGAAGTTCAGGTCCAGCGCCTTGTTGATCAGCTGCCAGCGCGGGATGTCGTCCCAGTCGACCAGCGTGATCGCAATGCCCTTGGCGCCGGCGCGGCCGGTCCGGCCGATGCGGTGGAGGTAGGTCTTCTCGTCCTCCGGCGACTGGTAGTTGATGACGTGGGTCACACCCTCGACATCGATACCGCGGGCCGCCACGTCGGTGCAGACGAGGACGTCCACCTTGCCGTTGCGGAACGCGCGCAGCGCCTGCTCGCGGGCGCCCTGGCCCAGGTCGCCGTGGACCGCGCCGGACGCGAAACCGCGCCTCTCCAGCTGCTCGGCGATGTCGGCGGCCGTGCGCTTCGTACGGCAGAAGATCATCGCGAGACCGCGGCCGTTGGCCTGCAGGATGCGGGAGACCATCTCCGGCTTGTCCATCGAGTGGGCCCGGAAGACATGCTGCGAGATGTTCGCGACGGTCGCGCCCTCGTCGTCGGGCGAGGTGGCGCGGATGTGGGTCGGATGCGACATGTAGCGCCGCGCGAGGCCGATGACGGCGCCCGGCATGGTCGCCGAGAACAGCATCGTCTGCCGCTTCGACGGAAGCATGGTGATGATCTTCTCGACGTCGGGCAGGAAGCCCAGGTCGAGCATCTCGTCGGCCTCGTCGAGCACCAGCACGCGGACGTGCGAGAGGTCGAGCTTGCGCTGTCCGGCCAGGTCGAGCAGTCGGCCGGGGGTGCCGACGACCACGTCGACGCCCTTCTTCAGAGCCTCGACCTGCGGTTCGTAGGCGCGGCCGCCGTAGATCGCGAGAACGCGCACATTGCGCACCTTGCCCGCGGTGAGCAGGTCGTTGGTGACCTGCTGGCAGAGCTCACGGGTGGGGACGACGACCAGGGCCTGCGGCGCCTCGGTCAACTGCTCGGGCGCGGCCCGGCCCGCCTCGACGTCCGCGGGGACGGTGACCCGCTCCAGAAGCGGAAGACCGAAACCGAGCGTCTTGCCGGTGCCGGTCTTGGCCTGGCCGATGACGTCGGAACCAGAGAGTGCGACGGGGAGCGTCATCTCCTGGATGGGGAACGGGGACACGATGCCGACTGCCTCAAGGGCCTCGGCCGTCTCGGGAAGAATCCCGAGTTCTCGGAACGTAGTCAGGGTGCTGCCTCTTCTGTGAGACGCGGTCCGAGGCGAACGCTGGGGGTCGTACCGTGCCGGGTTGGTCATCCGGCCGCGGATGGGCCGGGTGGCGCGGGACCACTGCCGTCGCTCGAGCGCTCGTGCCGCTGAGGGGGCCCCTCATCTGCGGTCGTACGGGGCGTACGACCCGCGCGGAGGGCTGTCGGGTCGGAGCCGATCGGGCCACCGACCGGGCATCCTCGTTTTCACGTCACGCCGTACATGCCATACAAAAATCCAAAATACTCAGTAGGCGCAATACCACTGTACCCCGGATTCGTGCATATGTGTTGGGTGAATTCATCGGAACGGCATGGCGCCGCTGGCGGACCGCGCCCCTCGGTGCCTTGCCGGGCGGGCTATTCTGCGCTCCATGGAGACGCCTGACAACGCCAATGAAGCTCCCGCACCCACCGGTATCGCCGCCCAGGACTGGGCCACCGCATCGGTGGAACCGCAGTACCGGGCCGCGGTCGTGGACCTGCTGGGAGCCCTCGCGTACGGGGAGCTGGCGGCCTTCGAGCGCCTTGCCGAGGACGCCAAGCTTGCGCCGACCCTGGCGGACAAGGCGGAGCTGGCGAAGATGGCCTCCGCGGAATTCCACCACTTCGAGCGGCTGACGGACCGGCTGACCGCGATCGAGGTGGAGCCGACGGCAGCGATGGAGCCGTTCGCCAAGGCGCTCGACGACTTCCACCGCCTGACCGCGCCGTCGGACTGGCTGGAGGGCCTGGTCAAGGCGTACGTCGGCGACTCGATCGCCAGCGACTTCTACCGTGAGGTCGCCATCCGGCTCGACTCGGACACCCGCTCCCTCGTCCTTGCCGTGCTCGACGACACGGGCCACGGCAACTTCGCCGTCGAGAAGGTGCGCGCCGCGATCGAGGCCGACCCGCGTCTCGGCGGACGGCTCGCGCTGTGGGCGCGCCGGCTGATGGGCGAGGCGCTCTCCCAGGCACAGCGGGTGGTGGCCGACCGCGACGCGCTGTCGACGATGCTGGTGGGCGGCGTGGCCGACGGGTTCGACCTGGCGGAGGTCGGACGGATGTTCTCGCGGATCACCGAGGCGCACACCAAGCGGATGGCCGCGCTCGGTCTGGCGGCATAGCCGCCGCCGGAACTGTCCGGAAGCCCGTCCCCCCCGGGCCGTACGTCCTCAGGCCGCCGCTGACCGGCTCAGACGGCGGCTCCGGGGGCGGACCAGCAGCGAGAGCGTCACGGCCCCGATCAGCGCCGCGCCGACGAGCGTGGCCACGACGTGGTCCGGCTCCAGCACCGAGCGCATCAGGAACGTGCCGAACAGGGCCCCCAGGGTGCCCGTGGCGAAGACGGCCGGGCGGGACGGGAGCCGGTGCGGCAGGGCGCGCAACGCTGCCCAGGCGAGTGCCAGTCCGAGCACGACGGAGCCGAGGGGTTCCAGGATCACAGACGATCACCTCGCGAGTTGCGGGGCGGGCAGAACGGTCGTCAGCCGTACTACCCGAGGGGTGCGGAACGCAACCCTCCTCGCCCAGGACTCACCCGGAAATCCCCCGTCCGCCGTACGGCGGACCAGGGAGAACAGCCCAGATGGATCAGCGGCCCGGCGGGACATCCCACCGGGCCGCTGCCACGGTCACTGCGTCGAGCGTGCCTACAGAGCGCCGAACCCCACGCGGCGCGTGCTGGGCTCGCCGATCTCCACGTACGCGATCCGGTCGGCCGGCACCAGGACCTTGCGGCCCTTCTCGTCCGTGAGGCTGAGCAGCTGCGCCTTGCCGCTGAGAGCCTCGGCGACGGTGCTCTCGACCTCTGCGGCGGAAAGCCCGCTCTCCAGAACGATCTCGCGGGGCGTGTGCTGCACCCCGATCTTGACCTCCACGGCTATGTCCCTCCGACGGTCAGTCCCTGCGCGGTGAACCGCGCCGTACGCAGCACACATTAGCCCGCTGGGGCGAGCCGTCCGTGTCGGTGGGGCCACGCCCGCAGCGAACAAAGATGCCGATCGCACCCGCCGCTCGGATCAGTGCTGATCGATGCCGTGCAGGGGGAAGCCCGCGATACCCCGCCAGGCCAGTGAGGTGAGCAGCTGCACCGCCGTGTTCCGCGGAATGCCGGACTGGCTGGAGAGCCAGTAACGGGCGACCACCTGGGAGACGCCGCCCAGACCGACCGCGAGCAGCATGGACTCGTCCTTGGACAGCCCGGTGTCGCCGGCGATGACGTCGGAGATGGCTTCCGCGCACTGGAGCGAGACCCGGTCGACGCGCTCGCGCACCGCGGGCTCGTTGGTCAGGTCGGACTCGAAGACCAGCCGGAAGGCGCCGCCTTCGTCCTCGACGTACGCGAAGTAGGCGTCCATCGTCGCGGCGACACGCAACTTGTTGTCGGTCGTCGACGCCAGGGCCGTACGGACCGCGAGGAGAAGCGCCTCGCAGTGCTGGTCGAGCAGAGCCAGATAGAGATCCAGCTTGCCCGGGAAGTGCTGGTAGAGCACCGGTTTGCTGACCCCGGCCCGCTCGGCGATGTCGTCCATCGCGGCAGAGTGGTACCCCTGCGCCACGAATACTTCCTGCGCGGCGCCCAGCAGTTGATTGCGTCGGGCGCGGCGAGGCAGTCGAGTGCCTCGCGGGCGCGCCGCCTCGGTCTGCTCGATGGCTGTCACGCCGCCTCCCATATGTGTGATTGGACACAGCCCTTCTGTGCATGCTGCGCCGTACAGCCATCGTACTTTTGAGTAACCCGGGTGCGCGCGGCGCGGACGCAGAATTTCACGGACCGGACAGCTGCGGTAGCCGCAGATGCGATGGCCGGTGCGGCAAAGCGGGACGTACTAGCGGTAATCGTCCTCATCCTGTGTGACCACGCGAGCCTGCTCCACCGCATCCGCCACATTGGCACTGTTCCGGTCGATGTCGGTGAGCGGTTCGTCACGCTGCTGCTGGAGATCGGCACGCTGCTCGGCGGCGTCCGTCCGCGGCGTCTCCTGGTCCGGTTCGTCCGGCTGGACGTCCTCGAAGGTCTCCGGGTCACTGGGGTCGACCGTCATGGTGATTCCCTTCCTCGCTTCGAGCCCGGGGGCTGCCCCGTACTCCATGGGCGGGCGCACGACGACGGCTACGGCACCCAGTACCCCTCCCGGCAGGCCCTGCCCGTCGCGCCGTCCGGCGCGCACGCGCACACCGGAGGGCGCTCCTGGCGGACATGGCCGGGCACGGCACTGGCCGCGTTGTCGGAACGCTCGGATACAGCCAGTATGCGGACGTCTCTCCGCCCCGCAATGTGCCGCATCCGGCGCTGCCCGCCGATCCGCCGGGGAGAACCGGGCAGCCTCCGAGGATCCACTCCTCGGGTCGCCGCCCGGCCTGTGACCGCGAACACATGAACCGTGGCGTGATCGTCTCGTAACATTGCCGCATGTCTTCGACCGACCTGCCGGGAGTCCCCGTCGCCGCCGCGGTGACCCCCAAGGCGAGCACCGTCAGAGTCGCGGAGGGGGAGGAGCTGCGCTCCGTCGCACTGCCCGGACTGACGCTGACCGTCCGGTCCCGGCCGCCGGAGCGGGCCGGGCTGCCGCCCGCGCTCTTCGTGCACGGCCTCGGCGGCTCCTCGCAGAACTGGTCGGCCCTGATGCCCCTGCTCCAGGACCGGGTGGCCGGGGCGGCGGTCGACCTGCCCGGTTTCGGTGACTCGCCGCCGCCGGACGACGGCAACTACTCGGTGACCGGCCACGCCCGCGCCGTGATCCGGCTCCTCGACGCCCAGGAGCGCGGACCCGTCCACCTGTTCGGTAATTCGCTCGGTGGTGCCGTGGCCACCCGGGTTGCCGCGGTCCGCCCCGATCTGGTGCGTACGCTCACCCTCGTCTCGCCCGCGCTCCCCGAGCTCCGGGTGCAGCGGACCGCCCTGCCGACCGGGCTGCTCGCGCTGCCGGGCGTGGTGACGCTGTTCGCCCGGATGACCCGGGAATGGACCGCCGAGGAGCGCACCCGCGGTGCCATGGCCCTCTGCTACGGCGATCCGGCGCGCGTCTCCGAGGCCGGCTTCCGTGAAGCGGTGGCCGAGATGGAGCGCCGGCTGGAGCTGCCGTATTTCTGGGACGCGATGGCGCGCTCGGCGCGCGGCATCGTCGACGCGTACACCCTGGGCGGCCAGCACGGACTGTGGCGTCAGGCCGAGCGGGTGCTCGCGCCGACCCAGCTGGTGTACGGCGGACGGGACCAGCTGGTCTCGTACCGGATGGCACGCAAGGCCGCCCGGGCCTTCCGTGACGCGCGGCTGCTGACGCTGCCCGACGCGGGGCACGTGGCGATGATGGAGTATCCGGAGGCGGTCGCCCAGGCGTTCCGGGAACTGCTCGACGAATGCGGCGGGAGCTGATCCGGGGCGTGGGACGACATAGCCGAAAGGGCCCCGCACCCGAGGAGGCCGCCGCCGGGGCCGCGCCCGTGGACGCGGACGGCACCGGCCGGGGCACCGTGCCCGGCCCGGGCAGCGGGCGGCGCCGCAGGGCGGCCGGTGCGCCGGCCGGAGCGGACGGCCACGGCCCGTCCTGGCAGGCCGGTCACGTACGCGGCGGCCACCCCGAACAGCGTGAGCCGGGCGGCGGCTGGGGGACCGGTACGCGGCAGGCGGTGGCCCGGCCCCGGGAGCAGGCCGCTGCCCGGGCGCCGATACCCGGACCGCGGCGCGAGTTCGTCGAGGCGTTCGACGCGCCGCCCACGGCCCCGGCGCCGCCCGTGGCCCCCGCACCGCGCAGGCCCTCCGCCCCGCCGGCCGATCCGTACAGCTCGGTCGGCGGGTGGGACGCGGAGCCGCCGAGCGGGGGTGGTGCGAGCCAGGCGCCCGCCAGGGGCACCAGGGGACGCACCCTCACCGGGGTCGCCGCGGCGGCGGTGACCACCGTGCTCGCGGTGGTCGTGGCCGGGCAGGTCCACGACAGCGGCGGGACCAATGCCGCACAGTCCGCGGGCGTCGACCGGGACACCGCCGACGGCGCCTCCCGCTCGGACGACCGGCCGAGCTCGAAGGTGGCGCAGACCGCTCCCCTCTCGTACGCGCAGAAGATGGCCAAGGCCTACCCGCTGGCCCCGGATCTCGCGGGACCGGGGACGTTCGACGCGGTCGCGGGATCGGCGAAGGCTCCGGGCAAGGGCCGTACGTACCGCTACCGGGTCGATGTCGAGAAGGGCCTCGGCCTCGACGCCTCGCTCTTCGCGCAGGCGGTCCAGGAGACCCTCAACGACGGCCGCAGCTGGGCACACAACGGGGCTATGACCTTCGAGCGGATCTCCTCCGGTGATCCCGATTTCGTGATCACCCTGGCCAGCCCCGGCACCACGGCGGAGTGGTGCCGCAAGTCGGGTCTGGACACGACCCAGGACAACGTCTCCTGCGACTCCGCGGCGACCGAGCGCGTGATGATCAACGCCTACCGCTGGGCCCAGGGGTCGTCGACCTTCGGTCCGGACCTGCTCTTCGCCTACCGCCGGATGCTGATCAACCACGAGGTGGGTCACCGGCTGGGGCACAACCACGTGAGCTGCCGCACGGCGGGAGCCCTCGCTCCGGTGATGCAGCAGCAGACCAAGTCGCTGAACATCGACGGCATCAAGTGTCGGCCCAACGCCTGGGTGTATCCGGCCAGTTGAACCGAGCGGGCGGACCGGGGCGGATCCGGGACCGCCCCGCGGCCCGGGCGGGTTCCCGGGGTCGGGGGTGCGTCGTCCACCGGCGGTGCGCCCGCGTTCCGCACTCGGCCGGGCGCCCGCTGCGGCACGTCGCGCAGCGCGACAGGAAGCGGCCGCAACCTCACCGAGTGTGAGTGGCGCCTCTCCTAGCGCGACAGAACGCCGTTGAGGTGGGAAAGTTACGGCGGTTCACCCCTTTCGGTGGCGCGACGGACAACCGTCCGTCGTGCCACCGGTGTATCCGCTTACGGTCGTCCCGCTGTGAGCCGCCGTTCCAACGGCGGCCGCCCACAAGGGAGATCGGGGGTGTGCTCGTGCGGATCGGACTCCTCACCCATGGCGGTTATCCGTATGCGACCGGTGAGTCCAGACTCTGGTGCGACCGGCTGGTGCGCGGACTCACGCAGCACGAGTTCGATCTCTACGCACTCAGCCGTTCCGCCGCACAGGAGGCGCGGGGCCGGGTCCAACTCCCGCCCCAGGTCGCCCGGGTACGGACGGCGCCGTTGTGGACGGCCGACGCGCAGGCCCAGGGCCCCCGCACCTCCGGGGGGCTGCTCACCCGGATCGTGACGGGCGGCAACGGGCGGGCGTACGGACGGCGCGAACGACAGCGCTTCACGGCGCACCTCACCGCCCTCGCCACCTCCCTCTGCACGGCGGGCGCGACGAACGGCGAGGCGGACGCGGAGTTCACGGAGGGCCTGTACGGGCTCGCCGAACTGGCCCGGGAGCACGGAGGGTTACCTTCCGCGCTCCGCTCCGAGACCGCCGTACGCCTGCTCGAAGCCGCCTGCCGGGCACCGGGCACCGGGCGCAGCGTCCACATCCCCACCCTCCCCGACCTGCTCGCCTTCGCCCGGGAGCTCGACCGGGTGCTGCGCCCGCTCTCCCTCGACTGGTACGACGAGGAGAGCCTCGGCGCGGTCGACCTCTGCCACGCCACCTCCGGGGGCGCCGCGGCACTGCCGGGACTGCTGGCCGCCCGCTTCTTCGGGGTTCCGCTGCTGGTGACCGAGCACGGTGCGCAGCTGCGGGCGCACCACCTCGCCGCGACCGGCTCACCGCTGAGCGCGCCGGTCCGTTCCCTGCTCGCAGGCCTCCACGCACGGCTCGCCACCGAGGTGTACCGGCAGGCCGCGGTCATCACCTCCGGCAACAGCCTCGCCCGCCGCTGGCAGGAACGGTGCGGTGCCGCGCGCGAGAAGCTGCGCACCATCCACCCCGGCATGGAGCCCGGCCGGTTCACCGCGCTGGGGGAGAGCGGGGACCGCGGTCCCGACGGCACGCTGGTCTGGGTCGGCCGGATCGAGCCCGCCAAGGACCTGATCGCGCTGCTGCACGCCTTCTCGTACGTGTGGAAGGCCGAACCGGGCGCCCGGCTGCGGATCGTCGGCACACCGGCGCCGGGCCCGGAAGGCGCCGCCTACCTCGCGCACTGCCGGGCGCTCGCCACCCAGCTGTTCTCCGACGAGCTGTCCTGCGACCAGTTGTCCTGCGACGGGGCCGTGGACGCGCACGCCGCCGACGACGCCCCGGTCTCCTTCGACGACACCGGTGGAGCCGCGGTCCCGGACCTGCTGGAGGCCTATGCGGCGGGCGGGGTCGTCGTCCTGTCCAGCTCGGTCGAAGGCTTCCCGATCAGCCTCGTCGAGGCGATGTTCTGCGGACGGGCCACGGTGTCGACGGATGTCGGCGCGGTGGCCGAAGTCATAGGCGGTACCGGGCTCGTGGTGCCTCCGCGGAACCCGCGGGCGCTCGCGGACGCCTGCCTCGCGCTGTTGCGCGACCCCGAGCACCGTGCGCGGCTCGGAGCGGCAGCGCGCGCCCGCGCACTGGAACTCTTCACGGTCGAACAGAACCTCGCGGCCTTTCACGGCATCTACCGGGAGCTGGTCCCGCACGCCGCGATGCGCAGGACGGCCGACACGGTGTACGGCGACGGCCCGCCGCGCCCCTTCGACACGCCGCCCGAGGCCCATGTCCTGGACCTGGGGACGGCCCCGGACCCCGCCCCGGCGAACGCGGCCGACCGCGCACCCCGCTGGGCCACGGAGCCCCGGGCCGTCTGTGCGGGATCGCGTGGGGCGGGTGACGGCGATGGGTGAACAGACAAGCGACGCGGCAGATCCGGGCCGCAGCGCCGGACCGCCCCGGTCCGGCAGCGTCGGCGGAATCGATCACGGAGGAATCACCATGGGCCGCCCGAACGGGGTGTCCGACGCACCCGTCACGCCGACCACCGGCGAAAGCCAGGACCCGGGCCCGCGCGGCACCGAGGCCGAGGACGGACCGGCCGGGGCCCCTCGCGTCACGGCCGAGGAGGCCGGACCCGCGCCGGAATCCGCCGGTGGGACGGCCGCCACCCAGTGGGCGCACCGCGAGCGGGACCACCGGGACACGGCCGCCGAAGAGCAGAGCACCACCCGGAGCGCCGCCCGGGAGCAGGGCGCTTCGGGCCGGGCCCCGGATCGCGCGGCGCCCCGCGCCCCCGAGATCGCGGGTGCCGTGCCGGCACGCAGGCCCGGCGCGTCGAGCCGCGGTCCCGCCGATCCCGTGAAACCGCTGATGCACCGACATCGCGAGCTCTGCGAGCGGGCCATAGATCCACTGGAGATCGCCGCCGGGCTGGAGGCCCATGGCGTCACCGACCGTGCCGCCGCGCGCTACCGGCACCGCGACGTCTTCGCACTCGCGGAGGAGCTCTTCGCCCGTGTGCCCGCCGTGGTGAGTGAGCCCCCGGCGGGGACCCGCGCGCCGGAGCGTGACACGGAGACGCGCGCCGCCTGGTCCCTCCGCGCGTTGGTGCCGGGCGCCGCCTGCATGGCGACCCTCGGAGCGCTGAGACTCACCGAGGGCCTCGGCGGCCAGGGCCGCCTGGCGATCGCCCTCACCGGAACACTCGTCGCCACCGCCGGGCTCGCCGTCTGCCTGAACAGCGGCCCCCTGCGCGCCGAAGGCCGGTCACCGGGCATCGTCCGGCTGTACGGCTGCTGGCTGATCGGCTACGTCCTGTACGGCGAGGCGCTGCTCGACCAGGTGCTCAGCGGTGGCCCCGAGGGCCCGTGGACGCTGACCCCGGCCCCGCTGCTGGGGCTGGCCCTCTCCGTCGCCCCGGCCGCCTGGTGCACGCACCTCTTCTCCGTACACGCGCACCGCAAACTCATGGGCAGCCGCACACTGGACGAGTTCGCCGCCGGCGTGCGCCCCCTCCTGTTCGGAGCCGTCGCACTCCACCTCTGCGTCCTCGCCGTACTTCTGTACCTCGCGCATCTGGGATACGGGGGCGGCGGCGCCTTCGTCGGGGCCGCCGCGCTCGGTGTCCTGCTCCTGCTGGCCCGACTGCTCACCGTGCACGGCTTCACGGGACCGGCCGCCGCCGGTCTCGCCACCGCCTGCGCACTCGAAGCGCTCGCACCCGCCCTGGTCCTGGCCGGGCGGCTGCCCGGTCTGCACGTCCTCGCCCGTCCCGTCGACACCCTGGTCGTGGCGGCCGGCACCGGCGCCGTGTCCGCCGTCGCCTGCGGAGCGGCCGCGCTCGGGCTGCTGATCACGGCCACGGTCGCCCTCTCCCGGGCCGCCGCCCACGTCCGACCCGCGGCCGAGGACCGGACCGACGGGTGACCCCTGCGACCGGGGCCGGACCGGAAAGCTCCCCGGCCGCCCGGACGAACCACCGCCCCGCCCCGCGGAGCCGACGCCGCGGGTTCTTCTTCCGTACCGCACCAACTTCCCCAAGGAGACACCGGACATGAACCCCCAATCCACTCCCGCACCGGCAGTCCGCCGGCGCCAAGGGGGCACACGATGAGGGTGCTGCTGCTCGGAGCCAACGGATTCCTCGGACGGTTCGTGGCCGACCGCCTGCTCGCCGACCCGGCGGTGCACCTCACGGCGCTCGGCCGCGGCGACGACGCCGACGTACGGTTCGACCTCGCCGGCGGCAGCCCCGGCGCACTGACCCGCTTCCTGGACGCCGTCCACCCCGGAGTCGTCGTCAACTGCGCGGGCGCCACCCGGGGCGGAGCCCGGGAGCTGACCCGCCACAACACCGTCGCCGTGGCCACCGTCTGCGAGGCGATGCGGCGCAGCGGTTGCACGGCTCGGCTCGTCCAGGTCGGGTGCGCGTCGGAGTACGGTCCCTCGCAGCCCGGCTCGTCGACCGCGGAGGATGCGATTCCGCGCCCCGGCGGTCCGTACGGCGTCAGCAAGCTCGCGGCCACCGAACTCGTCCTCAACTCCGGCCTCGACGCGGTCGTGCTGAGGGTCTTCTCCCCGGTCGGCCCCGGTACCCCGGCCGGTTCACCGCTCGGCAGGCTCGCCGAGGCGATGCGCCGGGCCATGCAGTCCGGCGACAATGAGCTGAAGCTCAGCGGCCTCGGCGTCCAGCGCGACTTCGTCGACGTACGCGATGTCGCGCGCGCCGTGCACGCGGCCTCGCTCTCCGCCGCGCAGGGCATCGTCAACATCGGCACCGGCCGCGCCGTGCGCCTGAGGGACGCGGCCTCCGTCCTCGCCAGGGTCGCGGGATACAGCGGCGCACTCCACGAGCTCGACGCGCCCCCGCCCCGGCTGCCCATCGGCGCCCCGCGCTCCTCCACCGAATCGGTCGTCGAGCACCTCTCGGCGACCCCGTCCCCCTACCCGGACGGCTGCGGCGCCTGGCAGCAGGCCGACGTGCGCACCGCCAGGGACCGGCTCGGCTGGCGCCCCCGGATCAATCTGGAGGAGTCCCTCGCCGACATCTGGATGGAGGCGGCATGCCGTATCTGACCCCCACCGGCACCGCCCGCCGTACCGGCGGCGCCGAACAGCTCGGCTTCGGCGTGCCCGGCTACGCGCATCCGCTGCTCGCCCCCACCGAGTGGGCCGAGCTCACCCGTCCCGGAACCCCCCTGCACTGGGCGGTTCTCGACATCGACAACGGTCCGGGCATCCGTCCCGACCCGCACGGTCTGGAGGCCGCGGGCCGACTCCGCAACGCACGGGAGAGGGCCCTGCACGGCGGGGCCCCGCAGGACTCCGTCCGGGCCGCGGGCGGCCGACTGCTCGGCCATCTCGATCTGGCCTTCGGCAGCCGGGCCTACGGCGAGCTGATCGCCGACGCGCAGTCCTTCCTCGACTGGTACCGGGTCGACGGCTTCTACCTCGCCCGGTGCCCGGCCGGGCGGGTCGATCTCCCGGCGGTCCGCCGTCTCACCGCCACCCTCGCCACGCTCCTCGACCACGGCGGCCGCGGGAGAAGAGGCGGCCGGCTGGTGCTGGCGCCGGGCACCCATCCGCATCCGGGCTACGCCGAGGTCGCCGACCAGGTGGTCACCTTCTGCGGGCCCTGGACCGACTACCGCTGGTCCCAGGTGGCGGAGTGGACCGCCGCCCACCCTCCGGAGCGGTTCGCGCACTTCGTCCACGGCGTTCCGCGCACCCACCTGGACGAGGCCATGCGCATCGCCCGCTGGCAGGGCGCGGGCACCATCTTCTTCACGGACCGGGGCGGCCGGTACGGGCAGGACGGCCGGCGCGGACAGGGCCGTCAGCACGGACAGGTGCACGAACACGGCCACATGGGGCCATTTGCCTCGCTGCCCGGGTACTGGGACGAAATCGTCTCGCGGATCGGACCGGGTATCTCGGAATGAGGAGGAGCGTGGCAGTGTTACGGCAAGAACAACCGTACGTAGATGAAGTACGTAGAAACCGACCACCTGCATTGTTGAGGTTCCTGTGTCGCTGCCACCCCTGGTCGAGCCAGCTGCTGAGCTCACCGTCGACGAGGTCCGCAGGTACTCCCGCCACCTGATCATCCCGGATGTCGGGATGGAAGGTCAGAAGCGGCTGAAGAACGCGAAGGTGCTCTGTGTCGGCGCGGGCGGTCTCGGTTCGCCGGCCCTGATGTATCTGGCCGCCGCCGGTGTCGGCACCCTCGGCATCGTGGAGTTCGACGAGGTCGACGAGTCGAACCTGCAGCGCCAGATCATCCACAGCCAGTCCGACATCGGCCGTTCCAAGGCCGAGTCCGCCAAGGACTCGGTGCTCGGCATCAACCCGTACGTGAACGTGATCCTTCACGAGGAGCGGCTCGAAGCCGACAACGTGATGGACATCTTCGCCCAGTACGACCTGATCGTGGACGGCACGGACAACTTCGCCACCCGCTATCTGGTCAACGATGCAGCCGTCCTGCTGAACAAGCCGTACATCTGGGGCTCGATCTACCGGTTCGACGGCCAGGCGTCCGTCTTCTGGTCCGAGCACGGCCCCTGCTACCGCTGCCTCTACCCGGAGCCGCCCCCGCCGGGCATGGTTCCGTCCTGCGCCGAGGGCGGCGTGCTCGGGGTGCTCTGCGCCTCGGTCGGCTCCATCCAGGTCACGGAGGCCATCAAGCTGCTCGCCGGCATCGGCGACCCGCTGGTCGGCCGACTGATGATCTACGACGCCCTGGAGATGCAGTACCGCCAGGTCAAGGTCCGCAAGGACCCCGACTGCGCGGTCTGCGGCACGAACCCGACCGTCACCGAACTCATCGACTACGAGGCCTTCTGCGGCGTCGTGTCCGAGGAGGCCCAGGAGGCGGCGCTCGGCTCGACGATCACTCCCAAGCAGCTCAAGGAGTGGATCGACGCGGACGAGAAGATCGAGATCATCGACGTCCGTGAGCCGAACGAGTTCGAGATCGTCTCGATCCCCGGCGCCCGGCTGATCCCGAAGAACGAGTTCCTGATGGGCAACGCCCTCCAGGACCTCCCGCAGGACAAGCGCATCGTCCTGCACTGCAAGACCGGTGTCCGCAGCGCCGAGGTCCTCGCGGTCCTCAAGTCGGCGGGCTTCGCCGACGCGGTGCACGTGGGCGGTGGCGTGATCGGCTGGGTCAACCAGATCGAGCCCGAGAAGCCGGTGTACTGAACACTCAGCACTGCCGAAGGGGCCGGTCCGCTGCGCGCGGACCGGCCCCTTCGGCCTTCACACGTTGCCTGCCACGGCACTAGCTGCAGACGGTCCCGGCCGCCGGAACCCTGCCGTCCAGCAGGTAGCCGTCCACGGCCTTCTGCACACACGCGTCGCCGCTGTTGTACGCGCCGTGTCCCTGCCCCTTGTACGTCAGCTCCACGCCGACGCCCTTGCCCAGCGCCTGGGCCATCGCCTGCGCTCCCTTGTACGGGGTGGCCGGGTCGCCGGTGTTGCCGATCACGAGGATGGGGGCGGCGCCCGGGGCGCTGACGTCCGGGGTGTCCCAGGCGCCCGCCACCGGCCAGCCGGTGCAGGTCAGCAGGCCCCAGCCCAGGTAGTCGCCGAAGACCGGCGAGACGGACTGGAATTGCGGGAGCCTCGCCTGGACCTGGTTCACGGTGAAACGCTGCCGGGAGTCGGCGCAGCTGATGGCGGTGTTGGCGGCCAGCGAGTTGTCGTAGTGGCCGTTGTCCGAGCGGCCGTTCAGTGAGTCGGCGAGGGCGAGGAGCAGGGCTCCGTTGCCGCCGTCGGCCTCGTCCACTCCCTCTTCCAGCAGCGGCCAGGTCTCCTTGGAGTAGAGGGCGGCGGCGATGCCGGTGATGGCCAGGCTCTGCGTCAGCTGTCGGTTGCCGAGTCCTGCGATCGGTTTCTGCCCCAGGCGGTCGAGGAGGCCGACGATCCCCTGCTCGACCTCCTTCCGGTCGGTTCCGGGGAGCTTGCACGCGGCGCCGCGGTCCACGCAGTCCTGGGCGAAGTTGTCCAGCGCCAGCTGGAACCCCTGGGCCTGGCGGAGCGAGGTCTGCTCGTAGTTCAGGGTGGGGTCGACGACCGCGTCCAGGACCGCCCTGCCGACGTTCTTCGGGAACAGGTTGGCGTAGACACCGCCCAGTTGGGTTCCGTACGAGATGCCGAAGTAGTACAGCTTCTTGTCACCGAGCACCTGGCGCATCAGATCCATGTCACGGGCGGCGTTGGTGGTGCCGACATACGGGAGTTCCCTGCCGGAGTGCTTCTCGCAGGCCGCCACGAACCTCTTGTTGATCTCGAGGAGGGCGTTCGCCTCGTCGCTGCTGTCGGGAGTGCTGTCGGCCCCCAGACGCGCGTCGAGCTGCTGGTCGGTCTCGCACTTCACGCCCGCGCTGCTGCCGACCCCGCGTGGATCGAAGCTGACCAGGTCGAAGCGGGGGCGGAGCCTGTCGTAGAGGGTTCCGAAGGCGGGCAGGGTGGCGACCCCGGAGGATCCGGGACCGCCGAAGTTGAAGACGAGGGAGCCGATCCGGTTGGCCGGGTTCTTGGTCCTGGCCCGGATGAGTGCCAGGTCGATCGTCTCTCCGCCGGGCTTCGCGTAGTCGAGCGGCACCTTCATGGTGGAGCAGTCCCACGGGGTCCCGTCGGGCAGCGGCGACGGGGCCGCTCCGCCACCCTGTGCCACGGACGGGGCCGGGCAGGGCTTCCACGTCAGCTTCTGGCCGGCCAGGACGGCCAGGCTGCTCGCCTCGTCGGCATGGGCGGCGACCGCGGAGCGACGCGGCCCGTCCGGATCGTCCATGTGCCTGCTCTCGGAGCAGGCGGAGAGGGGGAGGAGCACGGTGGCGGTGAGCGCGGCGGTGCGCAGGGCGGCGGAGGTCCTCATGGGCTCATCGTGCGGGGAGGTCCCTGCCGCTGCACGAGCACCGGTCCAAGCGGGTGGCCGAGGGACCGCCCGCTCGCCCGATCGCCTGACGGGCCGTGCGTCAGGCGCGTTCCGCAGCTGAGGAACCGTCAGGGGCCGCCGTCGCGGGCCGGGGCCCGCCCGCACGGCGGAGTCCGTCCGGAGGGCGGGCGCTCCGGCCTGCCGGGGTCAGAGTTCACCCCTGCGGGTCAGGTGGTTGAAGCAGAGCCAGCCGGGGAGCACCGGCAGCCACAGGGTCAGCAGGCGGTACAGGAGTACGGCCGGTGCAGCGACCTCCTTGGGCAGGCCGAAGGCGATCAGCCCCAGCGTCAGGGCACCCTCGACCGCTCCCATGCCGCCCGGTGTGGGAGCGGCCGATCCCAGCGCGTTGCCGGCCAGGAAGACCACCGCGATGCTCGCGTAGCTGAGCCGCGGTACGTCCGGACCGCTGAAGGCCCGCACCGACGCGTCCAGGCACATCACGAACATGCCGGTCAGCAGCAGCATTCCGCCGATGCCCGTCAGCAGCTTCTGCGGCCGCTGCACCACGTCGAGCATGCGCGGTACGACTCCGGCGAAGAGCGACCGCACCCGTGTCACCACGAACTTCCGCAGGAACGGAACCGCCGTCACCACCAGCACCAGCACCGCGACCGTGAGCAGCCCGGCGATCACGGTCCTGGACGGGGTGAGCGAGGAGGGGGTCTTCTCCGTACCGGTCAGATAACCGAACGCCGCCAGCAGCAGGATGTGGCAGCCGAGACCGAACAACTGCGAGGCGCCGACACTCGCCACGGCGAGCCCCGGACGGACCCCGGCACGCTGGAGGAAGCGGGTGTTCAGCGCCACTCCGCCGACCGCGGCCGGGGCGACGATCTTCACGAAGGATCCGGCGACCTGCGCCAGCACGGTCTTGCCGAACGGCACCCGCTCCGGCACGAAGCCCAGCAGGCTCATCGAAGCGGCGACGTAGCTGAGGGCGGAGAAGCCGACCGCGGCCGCCACCCACCCCCACTCCGCCTGCTCGACGACCGCGCCGAAGTCGGCCTGGGTGACCTGCGAGATGAGGAAGTACGCGGCGATCACGCCGGCGATACAGCTGACCAGGGTGCGCGCCTTGATGCGCTCCAGCCGTACCGGCTCGACCGCTGCCTGGGGCCGGATCCGCAGCACCTGCTGTCGCATCTGGGCGAGCAGGTCCTCCTCGCGCGCCTCCTCCAGCGCGTCGTCCAGGGCCCGTTTCTCGGCCTGTTTCTGGTTGCGCAGCGACTTGCGCGCGGCCTTGCGGTCGGGGACCGTGCCGGCGGAGGCCGCCGCCCCGTGTTCGAGCGCCCTGGCACGTTTGGCCGCGTCCGAGGCTTCGAGCACGGCCTCGCGCTCCCGCTGCGCGCGCTCGCGGGCGAGCCGCCGCAGGGCGGCACGCGTGGAACGGCTCAGCGCGATCGGCTGGAGCAGCGGCAGACAGTTCGCCACGGCATCCGGACCGAGCACCTCCAGGGCTCCGGCGACGGCCCGCTCGGCACCCACCCGCAGGCCGGTGGTGGTGAGCAGCTGGGCGATGTCCATCCGCAGGACCAGATCACCGGCCGCGATCTCCCCGCCGCGCAGATCGGTGACGAACACCTTGCCCGAACGGTCCACCAGGATGGCGTCACCGGTGAGTCTGCGGTGCGCGATCCGCCGCGACTGGAGCGCCTTCACCTGGCGCCAGGCGCCGTGCAGCAGCTCGTCGGTGATCTCGGAGTCCTCCAGCGCGTCCAGGGAGCGGCCGCCGATGTGCTCGTACACCAGCATGACGGCGTCGGGTCCGAGCTCGGAGGTGGCGATCAGCTTGGGCGCGTTGGCCCCGGCGGCGATCGCCGCGTAGGCGAGCAGCGCCTCCTGTTCCAGCGCCTGACGCAGCGACTGGATGGAGCGGCGCTGGGTGAAGCCGCGCAGGGTGAGCCTGCGCCAGACCCGGTAGAAGAAGCCCTGGGCCTGTTGTTCGCGGTCGACGACCGTCACGTCGAGCGGAGGGCCGTCCTCCAGGGTGACCAGATAGCGGCGCCCGCGGTCGTTCTGGTCCCCGGAGTCGGGGGTGTCCTCGGCGCGCATCGCGGTGACCGGATGGAAGCCGACATGCCGCAGGCCGGCCATCAGGTGCTGACCGGTCGGCCGCACGTTCGGCGAGCCGACCGCGTACAGCGTGCCGTAGGCCACGGTCCAGCCGATCAGTACGGTCAGGATGATCGAGAACGGGGTCGTGTAGCCGCCGACCAGCATGGCGAACGCGTCGAGCAGCAGCACCACCCACAGCACGACCCGCCAGCGCGGCCGTCTCGCCATACCGACCGCCGTCATATAGGCGATCACGGGGGCGAGATAGCCGTGCACGGGATCGGTGAGCGAGTCACCGGGCTGTGGCTGGGTCAGGGCGTCCTGGATGGAGCCGGGGGCGGACTTGGCCACCCAGAGGTCGGCGGCGAGTGTGACGCCGTGCGCCAGCACGGCGGCGAGCACACCGTCCGCGATCCGCAGCCCGTCACGTTTGATCAGCCGCTCGATGGCGAAGGCGACCGGAACGAGCAGCACGGCGATGCTGGAGACCAGGCCGGCCAGCTTGATCAGGATGTCGGGTGCCTGTCCGGTGCCCTTGTTGATGTCCTGTTCCAGACCGGTGGTCGTGCCGTGGGCGAACGCGGCGATGGAGAACAGGACGACGATCGCCAGCACCCCGACGAGGACCCGCAGAAGGTCGGAGGGACGGTGCACCCGGGCCGGGAGCAGCGGTTCGTCCCCCGAGACACGCTCGGCCCGTTCCGCCGCGACGGTCGAGAGCGTCGAGCCGACCAGGTGCTCGGGCGCCTCTTCCTGCCCCGGACCGGGCTCCGCCTGCCCGGCACGGGGCGTTCCCTGCTGCGGGCCCGGCTTCTCGGCGGGTCCGTTCGAAGCGTCCGGGGCGTCCGCCGCCTTCGGTGGCTGCACGCCCTGCTCCTTCGTCGCCTCGGAATGGTCTTCGCTGTCTCGTATCACCGGTCACCGCCTGCACGATGGTGGCACGGCCCGGCGACACGGGAAGGCATCAGGGTGTACTGCTCGGACACGCGAAGCGCAACATACGCCCCCGCGCCCCTGTGTGCACACCCGGTGAGGGGGCGCACACGGAGAGACCCGGGCTGTCGGTGCCGTACGGCAGGATGGGGCGGATGAGCCATCACCGAACGAGCAGCGGCCCGACCAGCGTCGACCGCGCGGTCGACGAGCTGCCGGAGTACGCGGAGCGGGTGCTCGATGTCGCCGAGCTGATTCCGCCCGGCCGCGTCATGACGTACGGCGATGTCGCCGAGTGGCTGGGCGACGGCGGCCCGCGCCAGGTCGGTCGCGTCATGACGCTGTACGGGGCCGCGGTGCCGTGGTGGCGCGTGGTCCGCGCCGACGGGAGGCTGCTGCCGGGTCATGAACTGCGGGCGCTGGACCACTACCGCGAGGAGAACACTCCGCTGCGTGAGGCGTCGCGCAGCGCCGAGGGCCATCTGCCGCGACTCGACATGAGGCGGGCGCGGTGGGACGGCGTCACCGGTGACGCGGACAGGGACGAGGGCGGAGGTGCTCACATCTGACAGCTTCGGCCATTCGAGGGCGCAACGGGTGGCGCCGGGCCAGGCGCGTGATGCGGAACACGAAGTGACTCCCGGCGGCACCCGTGCCGCCGACCACGACGGGCCACGGGGCGGCCCCCCTCCGTACCGCGCGGAACGTGACGAGGCACGCAGCGCACTCGACCCGTATCGCGCCTTTGCTGGCGTAGCGTCGACAGTTCGCGGCATGCTCCGCACCCTCATCACCCGTACACCCACCAGGACCGGCGATCCACGTGAGTTCCTCCTTCACCCGGAACAGTCCGCACCGTCAGGCACGGCAGCGGACCGCGGGCGCGTACCGACTGGTGCGCACTCCGCCGGGCGCCGTGGCCTCCCCTGACCTGGACGCGGCGCAACGCGCCGTGGTTGATCACCCCGGTGGCCCGCTCCTGGTGCTCGCCGGACCCGGCACGGGCAAGACGACCACGCTCGTCGAGGCGGTCGCCGCACGGGTCGCACGCGGCGGCGACCCGGCCCGCATCCTGGTGCTCACCTTCAGCCGCAAGGCCGCCGTGGAACTGCGCGACCGGATGGCCGCCCGGCTGGGCGCCGCCCGGGGGCCGCAGGCCACCACCTTCCACTCCTTCTGCTACGCACTGGTCCGTGCCCATCAGGACGCCGACCTGTTCGCCGAACCGATGCGGCTGCTCTCCGGCCCGGAGCAGGACGTCACCGTCCGCGATCTCCTCGCCGGCCAGCTCGAACTGGAGCGGGACGGCCTCGCCCACATCCGCTGGCCCGACGAGCTGCGGGCCTGCCTGACCACGCGTGGCTTCGCCGACGAGGTACGGGCGGTCCTCGCCCGCAGCCGTGAGCTGGGCCTCGGCCCGGACGCCCTGGCCGCCTTCGCCCGCCGCACCGGCCGGCCGGACTGGGACGCCGCAGCCGGGTTCCTCGCCGAGTACCTGGACGTGCTGGACGCGCAGGGGGTGCTGGACTACGCGGAACTGGTGCACCGGGCCGTGCTGCTCACCGAGCGCCCCGAGGTGTCGGCGGTGCTGGCCGGACAGTACGACGCGGTGTTCGTGGACGAGTACCAGGACACGGACCCGGCGCAGGTGCGGTTGCTGCGTGCGCTGGCCGGCAACCGCGGGAGCGCCCCGGGTGCCGGGGGCGGGCGGGACCTGATCGCCTTCGGCGACCCCGACCAGTCGATCTACGCGTTCCGGGGGGCCGATGTGAACGGCATCCTGGACTTCCCGGAGATGTTCCGGCGGGCGGACGGCGCCCCGGCCCCCGTCGCGGTCCTCACCACCTCGCGCCGCTCCGGCGGAGAGCTGCTGGCCGCGACCCGGCTGCTCACCCGCCGGATGCCGCTGACCCGGCTGCCCTCGGCGAAGGTCCGCGCCCACCGGGAACTCGTCGCGGTCCGCGAGGGCGGCGGCGTCGAGGCGTACACCTACCCGACCGCTTCCGCCGAGCTCGACAACGTCGCCGACCTGCTGCGGCGGGCGCATCTGGAGGACGGCGTCCCGTGGAACGAGATGGCGGTGCTGGTACGGGCCGGCGGCCGCACGATCCCCTCCCTGCGCAGGGCACTGACCACGGCGGGCGTCCCGCTGGAGGTGGACGGCGACGACCTCCCGCTGCGCCACGAACCGGCGGTGGCCCCGCTCCTGACGGCCCTGCGCGCGGTCGCCGCGGCGGCCCTGCGCCCGGGTGCGGAGGCGGTGGTCCCGGTGGCGTCGGAGGTTTCCGTCGCGGAGGCCGCTGCCCCGGAGGCTTCCGTTCCGCCCGGTCGGGAACCCGCCGGGCCCACCGGCGAAGGCGAACCGACCGCCTCCCCGGCGTCCTCCTGGCTCGACACGGAGACCGCCCTCGCGCTCCTCGCCTCTCCGCTCGGTTCCATGGACGCCGCCGACCTGCGACGGCTGGGCCGGGCCCTGCGCGACGAGGAGCGGGCCGCCGGGAATCACGTACCGCCGCCCTCCGACGTCCTGCTGGCACGGGCGCTCGCCGAACCCGAACGGCTCGTCACGCACGATCCGGCGTACGCCCGCGGAGCCCAGCGCCTCGGCGCGCTCCTGCGCAAGGCGCGTGAGCTCCTCGAAGGCGGCGGTACCGCGGAGGAGGCCCTCTGGGAGCTCTGGGCAGGCACCCCCTGGCCGGGACGGCTGGAGCGGGCCGCGCTGCGCGGCGGTGCGGGCGGCCGCAACGCCGATCGCGACCTCGACGCGGTCTGCGCGCTCTTCGAGACCGCGGCCCGCGCCGAGGAGCGCACCGGCGGGCGCGGCGCGCTCAACTTCCTGGAGGAGGTCGACGCCCAGGACATCGCCGCCGACACCCTCTCCAGGCGGGCGGCGCGCCCCGACGCCGTACGGCTGATGACCGCGCACCGGTCCAAGGGCCTGGAGTGGCGCCTCGTCGTCGTCGCGGGCGTCCAGGAGGGGCTCTGGCCGGACCTGCGCCGCCGCGGTTCGCTGCTCGAAGCGGACCGGATCGGCCGCGACGGCCTGGCCGAACCACTCCCCCCCGGCGCGCTCCTCGCGGAGGAGCGCCGGCTCTTCTACGTGGCCGCGACCCGTGCCCGCGAACGCCTGGTCGTCACCGCGGTCAAGGCGCCCGCCGACGACGGGGACCAGCCCTCGCGCTTTCTCGCCGAACTCGGCGTCGAACCGCGCGATGTCACCGGACGGCCCCGCCGCCCGCTCGCCGTCGCCGCGCTCGTCGCCGAACTCCGCGCCACCACCGTCGACCCCGATGCCTCCGAAGCCCTGCGCGAGGAGGCCGCCCACCGCCTCGCCCGACTGGCCTCCCTCACCGACGACGAGGGCCGGCCGCTCGTGCCCTCGGCCCACCCCTACCGGTGGTGGGGCCTGTACGAGCCGACCCGCTCGGCCGTCCCGCTGCGCGACCGGGACCAGCCCGTCACCCTCTCCGGCAGCGCCCTCGACCAGCTTGCGAACACCTGCGCCCTCCAGTGGTTCCTGGGCCGCGAGGTGAAGGCGGACTCCCCGGCGACCGCGGCCCAGGGCTTCGGCAACGTCGTCCACGTCCTGGCCGACGAGGTCGCCTCCGGCCGCACGCCCGCCGATCTGGCCGTCCTCATGGAACGGCTCGACTCGGTCTGGGACGGGCTGGTCTTCGATGCCCCCTGGAAGTCCCGGCAGGAGAAGCAGCAGGCGCGCATCGCCCTCGAACGCTTCCTGCACTGGCACGTCATGGACCGCACCGGCCGCACCCCGGCCGCCAGCGAGCACGACTTCGACGTGACGCTGGAGGCGGGGGAGTACCAGGTGCGCATCCGCGGTTCGATGGACCGCGTCGAACGCGACGCCGAGGGCCGGGCCTATGTCGTCGATTTCAAGACCGGCAAGCAGTCCCCGACGAAGGACGAGGTCGCCCGCCACCCCCAGCTCGCCGTGTATCAGCTCGCCGTCAGGGAAGGAGCGGTCGACGAGGTCTTCGACGGCACCCGCCCGGAGTCGGGGGGTGCCGAACTCGTACAGCTTCGTCAGCCCGCCCCCAGGAAGGAGGGCGGCGACGCCGTCCCCAAGGTGCAGGCGCAGGAGCCGCCGGAGACCGGGTGGGTCTCCGATCTCCTGGCGACGGCTGCGGGCCGGGTCCTGGACGAACGGTTCACCCCCACGACCGGCCAGCACTGCACCCACTGCACCTTCAGGGCCTCGTGCAGTGCGCAGCCGGAGGGACGGCATGTCGTGGAGTGAGCCGGGCCCGTCGTGGAGTGAGCCGGCCCGCGGGTTCCGCGTCAGGGTTTGCGCGCCATCACTCCGTACACGCTGACGTCCGCGTCGGTGACATCGTTGATTCGCTGGTACCGCGTGCGGTCCAGCTCGTCCAGCCCCGCCACGAACTCCGGATCCGGGTCCTGGGCCTCGGGAAGATCGACGACCCGCTCGGGACGCCAGCGGTGCACCGGGACGACACCCGGGTCGAGCATCTCCAGGCCGTTGTCCGTCACGAAACGCTCCACCTGCGCGTGCGAGCGCCGGACCATGGCGAAACCGCGCTCCTTGAACGCCTTCGTCACCTGGCCGACCTGCTCGGGGTTGAGGTCGGAACTCACGTTGCTCAGGACGAGAACGCTGCCGGGCGCCAGCGCGCCGAGGAGCTGCTCGACAATGGGATAGGCCTCGTTGTCCTCGATGAAGTGGAGGACGGCGGCGAGGACGAGGGCGACCGGCTGGTCGAGGTCGAGGGTGCGGCGGGCGGCTTCGAGGATCTTGGCCGGGTCGCGCAGGTCCGCCTCGATGTAGTCGGTGCGACCCTCGGGGCTGCTGGTGAGCAGGGCCCGTGCGTGGACGAGGACGACCGGGTCGTTGTCGACGTACACCACCCGTGCGTCGGGGGCGATCGCCTGGGCGATCTGGTGCACGTTCTGCTGGGTCGGCAGCCCGGTGCCGATGTCCAGGAACTGCCGGATGCCGTCCTTCGTGGCGAGCGTCACGGCCCGCCGCATGAAGTCCCGGTTGTGCCGCACGGTGAGGTACCCGCGCGGACTGGCTGCCAGGGCCATGGCCGCAGCCTCGCGGTCGGCCGGGTAGTTGTCCTTGCCGCCGAGGAAGACGTCGTATACCCGTGCGGGGTGCGCCTTCGTCGTGTCGATGCGCTTCCTGAGCTCGGCGGCGTCAGGGGCGGGGGCGTTGGCGCTCATATGGCCTTCCTCGTAAGGCTGTTGATGCGACAAGCAGTCAATCTAGACGGTCTCTCGCGCCATGCGCGCCACTGGGGCAGGGATATTCGGCACCCCCTTCGGCCGCCGTGAGGATGCCCCCGCGCCACTCCGGTTCGGATCGTCCGGTTCATCCGGTTCATCTGGTGTATCTGGTTCGTTCGGGCCTGCCCGCATCGGCGCGGGTGCCGACGGGAGGCATGTCCTGGGCCCACGGGGCGTGGTTCCGCGAGGGCCGGAGGCGGGGCGGGGTCCGGTGAGGGCCGGGTCGGGCGTACTTCCACGGTTTCTCGGGTTGTCGGTGCCTCCGGTTAGCCTCTGTGGAGTGTCCCCGCGTATCACCGATCCCGAGCAGCTCAAGGAGCTCCTCGGCATCCCCTTCACCCCGGAGCAGACGGCGTGCATCATCGCGCCGCCCGCCCCGCAGGTGATCGTCGCAGGAGCCGGTTCGGGGAAGACCACGGTGATGGCGGCCCGGGTGGTGTGGCTGGTCGGGACCGGTCAGGTCGCGCCCGAGCAGGTCCTGGGGCTCACCTTCACCAACAAGGCGGCGGGCGAGCTCGCCGAGCGCGTCCGCAAGGCCCTGATCGCCGCCGGGGTCACCGACCCGGACACCATCGACCCGGACAACCCCCCGGGCGAACCCGTCATCTCCACGTACCACGCCTTCGCCGGCCGGCTCCTCACGGAGCACGGGCTGCGGATAGGGCTCGAACCCGCCACCCGCCTCCTCGCCGACGCCACCCGCTACCAGCTCGCCGCCCGTGTCCTGCGCGAGGCCCCCGGCCCCTATCCCGCCCTGACCAGGTCGTTCCCCACCCTCGTCAGCGATCTGCTGGCGCTCGACGCCGAGCTCGCCGAACATCTCGTACGTCCCGAGCAGCTCGCGGCGTACGACACCGAGCTGCTCCGAACGCTGGAGACCGTCAAGCTCAGCAATGCCGAACTCCGCAAGATCCCCGGGACCGCCGAGGCCCGCCGCGAGCTGCTCCAGCTGACCCGGCGCTACCGGGAGGCGAAGCGGAGCCGCGACCTCCTCGACTTCGGCGACCAGATCGCGCTCTCCGCCGAGCTCGCCCTCACCCGCCCCGAGGTCGGTGCGATCCTGCGCGAGGAGTACCGGGTCGTCCTGCTCGACGAGTACCAGGACACCTCCGTCGCCCAGCGCCTCCTGCTCTCCGCCCTCTTCGGCAACGGCCCCGACGGCGCCGCCTCCGGGCACGCGGTCACCGCGGTCGGAGACCCCTGCCAGGCCATCTACGGCT
The DNA here is from genome assembly GCF_040680455.1 of Streptomyces sp. NPDC052052. NCBI lineage: Bacteria > Bacillati > Actinomycetota > Actinomycetes > Kitasatosporales > Streptomycetaceae > Streptomyces > Streptomyces sp. NPDC052052. Next base: position 82,714 of record NZ_JBFAWU010000024.1, read on the forward strand.
GGCGCGGCGCCTCCGTCGCCAACCTTGACGACTTCCCGAGCCACTTCCCGCACGCCGACGGCACCCCGGCCGCCCGCTACTCCCTCAGCGAGAACCGCCGCAGCGGCGGCCGCCTCCTCCATCTCGCCAACGGCCTCGCCGCACCCCTGCGCGCCATGCACGAGGGCGTCGAGGCCCTGCGCCCCGCCCCCGGCGCCGAACGCGACGGCCTCGTCCGCTGCGCCCTGCTGCGCACCCACACCGAGGAGATCGACTGGCTCGCGGACTCGATCGCCCACCTCGTACGCACCGGCAGGGCACCGGGCGAGATCGCCGTGCTGTGCCGTACCGCCGGTGACTTCCCCGAGATCCAGGCCGCGCTGGTCGCCCGCGACATCCCGGTCGAGGTCGTCGGTCTCTCCGGACTGCTGCACCTGCCCGAGGTCGCCGATCTCGTCGCCGTCTGCGAAGTCCTCCAGGACCCGGGTGCCAACGCCTCTCTGGTCCGGCTCCTCACCGGCCCCCGCTGGCGGATCGGACCCCGTGACCTGGCTCTGCTCGGCCGCCGTGCCCGCCTCCTCGTGCACCGCGCAGCCCACGGCGACGACGGGGAGTCCGACCCCGACCGCCGGCTCGCCGAGGCCGTCGAAGGCACCGACCCGGCCGAGGTGATCTCCCTCGCCGACGCCCTGGACACCTTCCTCGATTCCGGCGGCGAACAGGACGACCGCCTTCCGTTCTCCACCGAGGCACGCATCCGCTTCGCCCGCCTCGCCGCCGAACTGCGCGAACTGCGCCGCTCGCTCGCCGACCCGCTGATGGACGTGCTGCACCGGGTCCTCGCCACCACCGGTCTGGAGGTCGAGCTCTCGGCCTCGCCCCAGGCCCTGGCCGCCCGCCGCCGTGAGACCCTCGCCAACTTCCTCGACGTCGCGGCCCGCTTCGCCGCCGCCGACGGTGAGGCCACCCTCCTCGCCTTCCTGGGCTTCCTGCGCACCGCCGTCCAGTACGAGAAGGGCCTGGACAATGCCCTGCCCGGCGGCGAGAACACCGTCAAGGTGCTGACCGCCCACAAGTCCAAGGGCCTGGAGTGGGACGTCGTCGCGGTGCCCGGCCTGGTCGCCGGCCAGTTCCCCAGCAGCCAGTCCCGTGACGCCTGGACCTCCCAGCCCCAGGTCCTTCCGCACGCCCTGCGCGGCGACACGGACACGCTGCCCGTCCTCCACTCCTACGACGCCAAGGGGCTCAAGGGCTTCAAGGAGGAGATGAAGGAGCACCAGCACACCGAGGAGCTCCGCCTCGGCTACGTCACCTTCACCCGGCCCCGCACCCTGCTGCTCGGCTCGGGCCACTGGTGGGGCCCGAGCCAGAAGAAGCCGCGCGGCCCGTCCGCCTTCCTGCACGCCCTCCACGAGCACTGCGTGGCCGGGCACGGCGAGATCGAGGCATGGGCGGACGAGCCGGCTGAGGACGAGGAGAACCCGGCCCTCGCCGAGGCCGCGGCAGGTCACGCCTGGCCGCTGCCGCTGGACGACACCGCGCTCGCCCGCCGCCGGGCCGCCGCGGACACGGTGCTGGCCCACCTGGAGGCCCTGGCCGCGGCGGGTCCGGCAGCGGACGTGTACGCGACGGGGCAGTCGACTCCGCCGGACGGTCCCTCCTTCCCGACGGACGGTCCCTCCTTCGACGACGGGGCCTTCGCGGACGACGAGCCGTTCCTGGACGAGGAACTGTTCCCCGAGGACGACCCCTTCCTGGACGAGGCCCCCTTCCCCGAGGACGGGCCCTTCCCGGAGGACGCCCCCTTCCCCGAAGAGGCCCCTTTCCCGGACGACGCCCCGGCCCCGCACGTCCCGGCGGCCCGCGTCCCCGAGCGGGTGCCTGCGCGGCTCACCCCCGAGGAGTCCCGCACCCTCGCCTCCTGGGACCGGGACCTCGACGCCCTCACCGGCGAGCTGCGCCGCGCCCGCGCCACCGTGCGCGACGTCCTCGTGCCCGCCGCCCTCTCCGCCACCCAGCTGCTCCGTCTCGCCGAGGACCCCGACGGCTTCGCCCAGGAGCTGGCCCGTCCCATGCCGCGGCCCCCGCAGCCCGCGGCCCGACGGGGCACCCGTTTCCACGCCTGGGTGGAGTCCCGCTTCGAAGAGCTGCCGCTGCCCATGCTCGGACCCGACGAGCTGCCCGGCGGCGACGAGAGCGATGCCGAGATCGAGGACGAGCGCGATCTCGCCGCACTCAAGGAAGCCTTCGAGCGCACCCCGTACGCCCGGCGCACCCCGTACCGGGTGGAGACACCGATCCAGATCACCCTGGCCGGCCGCGTGATCAGGGGCCGTATCGACGCGGTGTACCGCACCGGGGACACGTACGAGATCGTCGACTGGAAGACCACCCGCGCCCGTACCGCCGACCCCTTGCAGCTCGCCGTCTACCGCCTGGCCTGGGCCGAACTGCACGACGTGCCGCTCGCCGATGTCACCGCCACGTTCCTGTACGTACGCAGCGGGGAGACCGTCCGTCCCACCCGCCTCCCGGGCCGGGAGGAGCTGGAACGACTTCTGCTGGACGAGCCACCTCCCATGGGCGGATAGGCTCAGGAGCATGAGCGAGACCCCGGACAGCGTCGTCCGTACGTACACCGAACAGCACCGCACAGCCTTCCTCGACGACCTCGCCGCGTGGCTGCGCATCCCGTCCGTATCCGCCCAGCCGGAGCACGACGGGGACGTACGGCGCAGCGCCGAGTGGCTGTCCGCCAAGCTCGGGGAGACCGGCTTCCCGGTCACCGAGATCTGGGAGACCCCCGGCGCTCCCGCGGTCTTCGCCGAGTGGCCGTCCCACGACCCGGACGCTCCGACCGTCCTCGTCTACGGACACCATGACGTGCAGCCCGCCGCCCGCGAGGACGGCTGGGACACCGACCCGTTCGAGCCGGTGATCCGCGACGGCCGCATGTACGGCCGGGGCGCCGCCGACGACAAGGGACAGGTGTTCTTCCACACCCTCGGAGTCCGGGCCCACCTCGCCGCCACCGGCCGCACCGCCCCCGCCGTCAACCTCAAGCTGCTGATCGAGGGTGAGGAGGAGTCCGGATCGCCGCACTTCCGCGCCCTGGTCGAGGAGCGGTGCGCCCGGCTCACCACCGACGCCGTGATCGTCTCCGACACCGGCATGTGGGACGAGACGACCCCCACGGTCTGCACGGGCATGCGCGGCCTCGCCGAATGCGAGATCGAGCTGTACGGCCCCGAGCAGGACATCCACTCCGGTTCCTTCGGCGGCGCGGTCCCCAACCCGGCGACCGCCCTCGCCCGGCTCGTCGCCGCGCTGCACGACGCGGACGGCCGGGTCGCGATCCCCGGCTTCTACGACGGCGTCACGGACCTCACCGACACCGAGCGCCGGCTCTTCGCCGAGCTGCCCTTCGACGAGGCCACCTGGCTCCGTACCGCCAAGTCGCGAGCGGCGTCCGGCGAGGCCGGCTACTCCACGCTGGAACGCGTCTGGGCCCGTCCCACCGCCGAGGTCAACGGCATCGGGGGCGGCTACCAGGGCGCCGGAAGCAAGACGATCATCCCGTCCTCCGCCCTGGTGAAGATCAGCTTCCGACTGGTCGCGGGCCAGGATCCCGACCATGTCCAGCAGGCCGTCCGGAACTGGGTCGAGACGCAGGTCCCCGCCGGTGTCCGGTACCGGATCGCCTTCTCTCCCGCCACCCGCCCCTGTCTGACCCCGCTGGACCACCCCGCTCTGCAGGCCGTGACGCGCGCCATGGGACGGGCCTTCGGCCGGAAGATCCTCTTCACCCGCGAGGGAGGCTCCGGACCCGCCGCAGACCTGCAGGACGTGCTCGGCGCACCCGTCCTCTTCCTGGGCATCTCCGTACCGTCCGACGGCTGGCACGCCCCCAACGAGAAGGTCGAACTCGACCTCCTGCTCAAGGGCGTGGAGACATCCGCACACCTCTGGGGCGAACTGGCCGCCGCCCTCCGCTGAATCCTCTGAACACCCGACCGCCCCGGGGGAGTAGGAAGCACCTGTGAGCACCTTCGACAACGCCACCGCAGACCGGCCCATCGGCCTCACCGCGCCCAGCGGCATCGACCGCGCGGCGCACCACCGCCTCGACGAGCCATGGTTGTCCGCCGCGTGGAGCCACCCGACCACCCGCGTGTTCGTCGTCTCCGGCGGGCAGGTGCTGATCGACGACACGGCCGACGGCGGTACGGAGATCGTCATGACCCCGGCCTTCGAGGCCCCGGTCACCGAGACCCACCGCTACTTCCTCGGCACCGACGAGGACGGCGTCAGCTACTTCGCGCTCCAGAAGGACTCGCTGCCGGGCCGGATGGACCAGCCGGCCCGTCCCGCCGGGCTGCGCGAGGCCGGGCTGCTGCTCGGCCCCCGCGACGCGGGCCTCATGGTGCACGCGGTGGCCCTGGAGAACTGGCAGCGTCTGCACCGCTACTGCTCGCGCTGCGGCGAGCGCACGGTCATCGCCGCGGCCGGCCACATCCGCCGCTGCCCCGCCTGCGGAGCCGAGCACTACCCGCGTACCGACCCCGCGGTCATCATGCTGGTGACGGACGACCAGGACCGCGCCCTGCTGGGCCGCCAGGTGCACTGGCCCGAGGGCCGCTTCTCCACGCTGGCCGGATTCGTCGAGCCGGGGGAGTCCATCGAGCAGTCCGTGGTCCGCGAGGTGTTCGAGGAAGCAGGCGTCACGGTCGGCGAGGTCGAGTACGTCGCCAGCCAGCCCTGGCCGTTCCCGTCGAGCCTGATGCTCGGCTTCATGGCACGCGCGACATCGCCGGAGATCCATGTGGACGGCGAGGAGATCGAGGAGGCCCGCTGGTTCTCCCGCGAGGAGCTGACGGCGGCGTTCGAGTCGGGCGAGGTCATGCCCCCGTTCGGCATCTCGATCGCGGCCCGCCTGATCGAGCTCTGGTACGGCAAGCCGCTCCCGAGGCCGGGCACCGTCGGTTGACACACCGTCCCGTGCGGGGCGTGGCGCGGCGACGTCCCCGCACGGGGGGCGCGGTGCGGCGCCCGGGACACATCCGGAACCATGGCGCCCGGGAGACATGCGGTGCGGGATCCGGCGCAGCGCCCGCCCACGCGTACGAGCACGAACGCGTACAGGAACGCACCCTCGTACAAGGGGCGTTCCTGTACGCGTTGGGTGAGCCGTGGATCAGGCGGCGAGCGCCTGCTTCACCTGGGCCAGGGACGGGTTCGTCATGACGGCCTCGACCCCCGTGGAGCCGACGACCAGGACGGTGGGAACGGTCTGGTTGCCGCCGTTGGCCTTCTCGACGAAGGCCGCGGACTCCGGGTCCTGCTCGATGTTGATCTCGTTGTACGCGATGCCTTCGCGGTCCATCTGGCTCTTGAGCCGACGGCAGTAGCCGCACCACGTGGTGCTGTACATCGTCACAGTGCCCGTCATGTCTTCGCGCTCCTCTGTCTCGTCGGTTCTGTCTCGTCGGTCCTGTCGGACCCGTCGGTCGTCCCGGTCTCTTCCGTCACCCCGGTCTCTTCCGTCACACGGAGAAGACCGGGAGGTGCGTCGCCGCACGGAGGAGCAACGTCACGGGGCCGACCGCCATTCCCCGCCACCTCGCGTCCGTTCGTCCTCCGCCACCCCCTGCCCGCCGGTGAACATCTCATACGACAGATGCGGCCCCCCTGTGGACAACCTCCGCGCCCGCCTCCCCCGACCTGGCAGCATGGCGGGGTGACAGCAGCAACGCATTCCACCCTTTTCCCGCAGGTCCCCGAGTCGGCCGACGCCGTGCTCGACGGCCTGGACCCCGAGCAGCGCGAGGTCGCCACGGCCCTGCACGGCCCGGTGTGTGTGCTGGCCGGAGCCGGCACGGGCAAGACGCGTGCGATCACCCACCGCATCGCCTACGGGGTGCGTGCCGGAATACTCCAGCCGGCGAGTGTGCTCGCCGTCACGTTCACCAACCGGGCCGCCGGGGAGATGCGGGGACGGCTGCGCCAGCTCGGCGCGGGCGGGGTCCAGGCGCGGACGTTCCACTCCGCCGCCCTGCGTCAGCTCCAGTACTTCTGGCCGAGAGCGGTCGGCGGCGATCTCCCCCGGCTGCTGGAGCGCAAGGTCCAACTGGTCGCCGAGGCCGCTGCCCGCTGCGGCATCCGGCTCGACCGCACCGAGCTGCGCGACGTCACCAGCGAGATCGAGTGGGCCAAGGTCACCCAGACCGTGCCCGCCGACTATCCGGCCGTGGTCGCCAAGGCCCAGCGGGACGCCCCGCGCGATCCGGCCGAGATCGCCCAGATCTATGCGACGTACGAGCAGCTCAAGCGCGACCGCTCGGTGATCGACTTCGAGGATGTCCTGCTTCTCACCGTCGCCATCCTCCAGGACCGCCACGACATCGCGGACCATGTCCGCCGTCAGTACCAGCACTTCGTCGTCGACGAGTACCAGGACGTCAGTCCGCTCCAGCAGAGGCTGCTCGATCTCTGGCTCGGCGACCGGGACACCCTGTGCGTCGTCGGTGACGCCGGCCAGACGATCTACTCCTTCACCGGAGCCACCCCCGACCACCTGCTGAACTTCCGCACCCGCCACCCCAACGCGACGGTGGTCAAACTGGTCCGGGACTACCGCTCCACCCCCCAGGTCGTCCACCTCGCCAACGGGCTGCTCGGCCAGGCCCGCGGCCGCGCCGCCGAGCACCGACTGGAACTGCTCTCGCAGCGCGAGCCGGGCCCCGAGCCCGGCTACACGGAATACGCGGACGAGCCCACCGAGGCCGAGGGCACGGCCCGCCGTATCCGTGAGCTGATCGCGGCGGGTGTCCCGGCCGGTGAGATCGCCGTGCTCTACCGGGTCAACTCCCAGTCCGAGGTCTACGAGCAGGCCCTGGCCGACGCGGGCGTCCCGTATCAGCTGCGGGGCGCGGAACGCTTCTTCGAACGCGCCGAGGTGCGGGAGGCGGGCGTCGCCCTGCGCGGAGCGGCCCGCGCAGGGAGCAACGACTCCTTGCTCGACGACGCGGAAGGCCTGCCGGCCGAGGTGCGTGCGGTGCTCTCCACCAAGGGATGGACCACCGAGCCGCCCGCAGGCTCCGGAGCGGTGCGCGACCGCTGGGAGTCCCTGGCCGCACTGGTCAGGCTCGCCGAGGACTTCGAACGGGCCAGGCCGGGGGCGACGCTCTCGGATCTGGTGGCGGAACTCGACGAGCGCGCGGCCGCCCAGCACGCGCCCACGGTCCAGGGCGTCACCCTGGCCTCGCTGCACTCGGCGAAGGGCCTGGAGTGGGACGCCGTGTTCCTGGTCGGGCTGACCGAGGGCATGATGCCGATCACCTACGCCAAGACCGACGAGCAGATCGAGGAGGAGCGCCGGCTCCTGTATGTCGGCGTCACCCGTGCGCGCGTCCATCTGTCGTTGTCGTGGTCGCTGTCCCGCTCACCCGGCGGCCGTGCCGGACGACGCCCCAGCCGGTTCCTGAACGGACTGCGTCCTGGCTCGGTGGCCATCGGTACGCGCGGCACAGTCGGAGGCGGCGGTGTCGAACGGGGCCCCGGACCGGTCGTCGCCAAGCGCGGCCGCCGCGGTCCTGCCCGGTGCCGGGTCTGCGGCAGGACGCTCACCGACGCGGGCGAGATGAAGCTGATGCGCTGCGACGAATGCCCCTCCGACATGGACGAGGCACTGTACGAACGGCTGCGCGACTGGAGGGCAGTCCGGGCGAAGGAGATCGGCCAGCCCGCGTACTGCGTGTTCACGGACAAGACGCTGATGGCGATTGCCGAGGCGGTGCCGGGCAGCGCGGGCGAACTGGCCGTGATCTCCGGGGTCGGCGCGCGGAAGCTGGACCGGTTCGGGACCGCGGTCCTGGCCATTTGTGCAGGTGAGACGGTGGAGGACGGGCTCGGGGACGGTCTCGATGAGGTGTGAGGAAAACTCGTCGGAAAAATAGTTTGCGCCCGCCCCAGTCGTCACCATAGGTTCTTAACCACGGGAACAGCGACTTCTCTGAAGCCCTGATCCTGTGCTGTACTTATCCGAATACGCAGGATCGGCCCGCCGGTCCACCCGAGACGCCGAGAGGAGGCGATTGAAGTGATCAGCATCATCGAGACCAACAAAATGACCGATCTTTCGGTCGTCTCCGCCTGCTCGCTCGGCCTCGCCCGCTCTGCGGCGTCCTCGCTGCGTGGCACCGGTCTGTCCGGCATTTCCGCCGTCAGCCCGCTGTCCCTGTCCGGTCTTCCCGTGCGGGAGCGCAATGAGCGACCGACCCAGGCACCGGCAGCAGCAGTAGCGAAGGGACAGGCTCAGGCCTATGCCTTTGCGGCCGTCGGTGCAGGAGCGGAATTCGGCACCAAGAAGCAGACGATGCATCACACGATGTGGGCCTTCCGTGGGCCTGAACCCTGGAGTGATCCAGCCTGATTCAGGATCAGGCCGGCGCCTTCAGGGCCGCGGAACCCCACTCGGGATCCGCGGCCCTTTTGTTTTGTCCGAACGGACGAGACAGCACGAAGGGGCCTCGGGACATGCAACACCCGGTACCAGCCGCCCCCGGCCGACAGGCCGGAACGACCAGACGAGGACACCACCCACCGTGCAACTCGAAGCGCACGCCCCGTCCGTACCGCCTTCCGAAACGATCCCGCCGCCCGGCCTCACGGAGGACTCTTCCTTGATCCCCCTCACTGCGCTCACCGCGCTCGACGACGCCATCGAGAACCTCGGTGTGCCCGTCCCCTGCCGTTCCTACGACCCGGAGGTCTTCTTCGCCGAGTCGCCGGCCGACGTCGAGTACGCCAAGTCCCTCTGCCGCACCTGCCCGCTCGTCGAGGCCTGCCTCGCAGGCGCCAAGGAGCGTCGCGAGCCGTGGGGCGTCTGGGGTGGTGAGCTCTTCATCCAGGGCGTTGTCGTTGCCCGCAAGCGGCCTCGTGGCCGTCCGCGCAAGAACCCCGTCGCGGCGTGATCGCCGGCCTGGGGAGCACGTCCCCCAAACCCATGAAGCGCATCGGAACCATCGATCGCCCCCGCACCCACGATCCCCGAAATCAGGCAGCAATGTCCGTCCCCGCGAACGAGCCCGTCGGCTCCGCAACACCGAACGTCACGATTGTCGGCGCGAACGACTCGCGTCAGAACAGGAACCGCGAAATGCAACTCATCCCAGAAGCCCTGGCTCGTGCTCATATGCACGACCGTGTGCGGGAGGCCGAGGCGCAACGCCACGCCGTGCGCCTCGTTGCCGCGCGTCGGATGCAGCGCCGGGCAGAGCGCGCTTCGATGCGTGCCCGCCGCGCGTTGGCCATGGCCGTCATGCACTAGTGCCCCCACAGGTCACGTTCGACTCTGTTCGACGTCGAACGTGGTCTCCGGGGCGCCGTCCGGGGCGAACGGTCGGCAGCATCCGCTGCCGGGCAGCCGCTCCGCCCGGCAGCGATCCGTACCGCTGACCAGTGATTCTCCCTGGTCAGCGCCGCCTCCGCGGGGCCGGTCCGAACGGACCCGCCCCGCGGTCGTGCTGTGTCACCGTCGGCAGCGAGAGTGCATCGCCGGCCTGGATCTGCGCCGTGAGGACCGGCGGCGGGTGCCGCACGACGGGCGCGTGCGTGACACCCTCGGGGGCCGGAGCCCGCCCTACGCGCCGACCGCCGCCTCACCCGCCAACGTGGCTGCTGTGGCCTCCTGCCCGTCCTCGGCCACGGCCGCCTGCTTGTGGTCGGCCACAGTCTCCTGCTCGTCCTCCACCAGGAATCCCGGTACCCAGGATTCGAGTTCCTCGCGAAGCCGGACCGTTGCACCCAACTGGCACAGCACCCCGATCGTGCTCAGCGTCACCCGATGTATCAGCAGATACGCAGGCGGCAGATTCAGTTGCTTGCCCAGCTGGTGGGCGGGCGACCTGGGGTCCGCGATCCGGGCCGCCTGCTGTCGCATCCAGCTCCGCGTGAAGGTGAACTCGTCCACCTGCGCGGGCTCGATGACCGGGAGGAGGTAGTCGAGCACCGCGTCCGGGGCGAGGCCGATCGAGCCCTTGACGAAACCTTCCGCACACAGCAGGTCGTACACCGCGTCCGCATCACCCGCCAGGGCCAGTCGCAAGGAGTCACCGATGGGCTGTGGCAGGCCGCCCGGCAGTCGGTCCACCGTGCCGAAGTCGAGGACTCCGAGCCGCCACTGCCCCGCATCATCGGTCCCGTCCACGGGCGGCACCAACCGGAAGTTGCCCGGATGCGGGTCCGCGTGCAGCAGCCCGGTGCGTCCGGGGCCCGAGAAGAGGAAACGGGCCAGCAACTGACCGGCCCGGTCCCGTTGCTCCGGTGTGCCCTCCGCGATCACGTCGGCCAGCGGAAGACCGTCCATCCACTCCGTCACCAGCACCTGATCGGACCCGTGCACCACACCTGGGACCACCACGTCCGGGTCGGCCGCGAATTCCTCGGCATGGTCCTGTTGCGACCGTGCCTCCTGCACGTAGTCCAGCTCCTCCGAGACCCGGTCGCGGAGCTCCGCGATGAGTGGCTTGATGTCCATTCCCGGGACCAGCGGACCGAGTAGCCGGGCGAATCTGCCGAGTTGGGCCAGATCCGAGAGGAGTGCCTGCCCGGCACCCGGATACTGCACCTTCACCGCGACGTCCCGGCCGTCGTGCCACACCGCCCGGTGCACCTGACCGATCGACGCGGCGGCCGACGGCTTGTCCTCGAACGAGAGGAACAGCGCCCGCCACTCCTCGCCGAGTTGTTCCTCCAGCACCGCGTGCACCGTGCCGCTGGGCATGGGAGGGGCGGCTTCCTGCAGTTTCGTGAGTGCGGCTCTGTACGGTCCGGCGACTTCCTCGGGCAATGCCGACTCGAAGACGGACAGGGCCTGACCCAGCTTCATCGCCCCGCCCTTCAGCTCGCCCAAGACCTTGAAGAGCTGGTCCGCGGTGCGCTGCTGGACTTCCTTGGCGACCAGCTCCGCGGACTTCCCGCCGATCCGCTTGCCCAGGCCCCACGTGGCGCGGCCGGCGAACCCCAGTGGCAGAGCGGCCAACTTCGCGGTGCGGGTGACCGCTTTCCGGGGAAGATCAGACATGCGCCCCTCCAATTCCCAGACTGCCGTACCGCGTGCGGCGGTTACCCGGCCATTGTGTCGTGCGCTGCTTCGGCCCCGGGGGCACGTTCCCTCACAGTGTGCCCAGCCGCTCCGCATGAACAATCGGGACGGGCCCCGATCCGCTCGCACCGCCAGTCCAACAGCGGCAGGGCGGCCTCCCACCGCGTCCCCGTGCTGGCGGGCAGCTCCCCGTCGAGGAAGGACAGCGCATGGGCGGCTGCCATACCGGCCACCGCCGTCGCCAGCCCCAGATCACATGCCTGCACGGCGGTACGGCGTCCCGACTGCCACTGGGAGAGCATCCTCGGCCATTGCTCGTCACGATCCGCACGCTCCAGCGCCAGACACCCCGCGCACGCCGTACCCCCGGGCAGAACCAGAGGCCCGACCACGCCCGTTGCCTCCAGCACACCGGCATAGAGATGAGGAGTGCCCGAGGCGATCCACGGCTCGGCCGGACGCGGGTCCGGGACGTACACCGCGAGGCCGTCGCGAGGGGCGACCACGATCAGCGACACCCCCGGCTCGCCGCACGCCGGGGAACCCGTCGCCTCCGACCTCCGGGGAGCCGGCCCCGGGGCGGACCTGCGCACCAACTGCCGGGCGGCGACGTCCCGGCGCTCCCCGACCGCTGCCGCGGGGAGCCCGCCCGGTGAGACGTCGCACAGTTCGGCGCGCCCGCCGTCCAGAACCTCCACCCGGCCCACCCCGGACCCGGACAGCACCGCCGCGATCGCGGCACCGACCCGACCGGCGCCCCGGACCTGGACGCGCATGGACCGGCGGGCCGCCAGCCGGCGCATCCCGCCGCCCGGCTCGGGATGGACGACGGAGAGCGAGGCCAGATCGGGGCGGTTCCGCTCCAGGGCGCCGGTCCGGTTCCGTAATGCGTCGCCCTCCGGTCCGGCGGCCCGCACGTCGTCGATCAGACCCGCGTCCGTCAAACGACCTACCAACGTGTCGACTTGATGCTCCGAGAGATCCAGGGCCCGAGCCTCCTCGCGCAACAGAGGAAGGCCGCGCGTGCCGTCGAGCAGTTCCAGAAAACAGCCCGTGGCCATATCCATCGGACCGAGCTTCACCGCATGAGCGGGAGTCACCCCGAATTGCACGGTGCCCCGGCCGCGCCAAGCGCGACGCAGTGCGGGTTTCAACATCGGATACATGACGTTCCCCCGGTCCGTGTTACGTGATCTCTGTGTGCGGGCTGTGATCCCGGATCTCCGTGAGATCCGTTGTCAGAATGCAGGCCGGCGTCGAGGTCTGCAGAAAGTTGTCCACAGGCATGGGGTATTAGTCGTTCAAATGGTGCACGCCGTGAAGCGGATCGGACGCGAACTGTTCCGGAGGCAGGACTTCCCCCGCTGACACCGGGTAACGTCATGGCGTGCCCGCCGACCCGTCATCCGGACTCGCCGGGGAGACCCCCGTGCGCAGTCCTGGAACCCAGCAGCGCAGTGCGCCGGAACGTCCGCCCCGCGCCTCGGCAACGAGCGCGGTCGAGGTCCGCCGGAGTTCCCGTCGCAGCAGAACGGTCTCCGCGTACCGGGAAGGGGACCGCACCGTCGTGCTCATCCCGGCCCGGATGTCGGCGGCCGAGGAACGGCGCTGGGTGGGTGTGATGCTCGACAAGCTCGCCGCCCAGGAGAGCAAGCGCATCCTCGGTGACGGCGAACTCGCCGAGCGGGCCGAGCGCTTGTCCGCCCAGTATCTCGAAGGCCGTGCCAGGCCCGCGTCGGTGCGGTGGGTGACCAATCAGAACACCCGATGGGGCTCCTGCACCCCGGCGGAGGGCAGCATCCGGCTGTCGCACCGGTTGCAGGGCATGCCCGAGTACGTCCTCGACTACGTACTGGTCCATGAACTGGCCCATCTGCTCGTCCCCGGCCACGGGCCGAGCTTCTGGCAGCTACTGGAGGCGTATCCCCGCACCGAGCGGGCCCGCGGGTACCTCGAGGGCGTGGTGGCGGCCGACCGGCTGCCGCATCTGCCCGCGGCGCGCGGTGAGTGACGCTCGGCGATTCTGTACCGGGCGTGTACCGACTTCGCTCAATGTCGGAGTTTGCCGTTAGCCTGACGCGAGGCATTCATCTTCGGGATGGGGGACGGTCGTTACGCATGGCCAGGGAATTCCAGCGCGGCCACAAGGCCAAGATCAGTGATCTGACGCCAGGGACAGATCTGTACGTAGGCGTGCAGATCGCCGGTCCGGGACTGACCTTCGACATCAGCTGCTTCGGCCTCGATGCCAGTGAACGGCTCTCCGACGACCGGTACTTCATCTTCTTCAATCAGCCCAAATCACCCGAGGAGTCGATTCAGCTCCTCGGAGCCCAGGCCGGTGACACCGAGTCGTTCCGCGTCACCCTGGACCGCGTTCCGGCGCACATCCAGAAGTTGTCGTTCACGGCGACGGTCGACGGCGCCGGGCAGATGTCCCAGGTCGGCCCCGGCTACATCCGGGTTGTCGCGGGCGGTGAAGAGGTCGTCAGGTACGCCTTCACCGGTTCGGAGTTCACCACCGAGCGTGCGGTGATGCTGGGCGACTTCTACCTCAAGGACGTGTGGCGCTTCGCCGCCGTCGGCCAGGGTTTCGACGGCGGCCTCGAAGCGCTGCTGAAGAACTTCGGCGGTGAGGTCGCCGAGGAGGAGCCCGCGTCACCTGAGCCTCAGGCCGCTGCGCCGGCGTTCGCCCCGCCGCCGTTCGCTCCGCCTGCCCAGGCGGCCGCGCCGGCTCCCGCCCCCTCCTTCGGCGCCCCGGCCGCGCCGGCACCGCCCCCCGTGCCGTCGCAGCAGCAGATGCACGCCGCACCGACGATGGTGGCCCCGCTGGCGCCGCACGGAGGGACGGTGCCGCCGCCCGCCCCCGCTCCGGCCCCCTTCGGGCAGCCGGGCCAACCGCCCCAGCAGCCGCAGTTCGGGCAGGTGCCCGGCCCGCCGCCGGCCGCCCCCTATGGTCAACCCGCTCCGGCCCCGTACGGTCAGCAGCCGCCCGGTATGCCCCCAGGGGTGCCGCTTGGTGCGCCGCAGCAGGGCGCCGGTCTGCTGGCCGCGCTCCAGCCGTACAAGGAGACCGCCACCGGGCAGCGCTGGACCCCGCAGAACCAGAAACTCATGCGCGTCGACCTCACCAAGGGCGGTACCCCCGTACTCGCCCGCCAGGGCAGCATGGTGATGTACCAGGGCAAGGTCGACTTCAGCTACAAGGGCGCCGGGTTCGCCGGCCGTATCGTCGGCAATGCCACCGGCCAGGAAATGCAGCTGATGCGCTGCACCGGCAACGGACAGGTCTTCCTCGCAGAGGAGGCCTCCCATCTGCACGCCATCGAACTGCAGGGCGACGGCATCTGCGTCTCGGCGGAGAACGTTCTCGCCTTCGACGAGTCGTTGCAGTACGAGGTCCGCAGGATCGAGGGCCACGGCATCCCCGGTGGCGCCCTGTTCACCATGCAGTTCCAGGGCACCGGTACGGTCGTCGTCAAGACTCACGGCACCCCCGTCGTCCTGCCCGTCACGCCGACGACCTTCGCCGACTGCAACGCCGTCGTGGCCTGGTCCTCCGCCTCCCAGGTGATCATCTCCAGCCAGGTCCGGCTGCGCCGCAACGCCTACCCGGGGCACAGCGGAGAGACCGTGAACCTTCAGTTCCGGGGCGCTCCCGGCAACTTCGTCGTCGTCCAGCCCTACGAGGTCTGAGGGAGCCCGTCATGAACCAGCAACTCGCGGGCTACGCCCCGACCCCCGTCACGGCCCGTATGGAGAACCACGGCAGCACGATGCTCAAGGTCGCCATGGCCACCGGCCAGGACCTCTACGCACGTACCGGCTCCATGGTCGCCTACGAGGGCTTCATCCAGTACGAGCCCAACCCGCCCGCCGTCCGGCAGATCGCCTCCCAATGGATCACCGGCGAGGGCGCACCGATCATGAAGTGCTCCGGCGACGGACTGCTCTACCTCGCCGACTACGGCGCCGACGTGGTCATCATCAACCTCAACAACGACGCCCTCTCGGTCAACGGCACCAACGTCCTCGCCTTCGACAGCCACCTCACCTGGGGTGTGGAGCGGGTCAAGGGCCTGGCCAAGTTCGCCGGCCAGGGCCTGTGGAACGTCTGCATCTCGGGCACCGGCTGGGTCGCCATCACCTCGCGCGGCACCCCGATCGTCGTCGACTGCGGGCGCGGGGAGGACGAGACCTACGTCGACCCGGACGCCCTCGTGGCGTGGTCCCCGAACCTCAAGGTGAAGGGCAAGCGCAGCTTCAAGGCTGCCTCGCTCATCGGGCGGGGCAGCGGCGAGGCCTACCAGATGGCTTTCTCCGGCGAGGGGATCGTTGTCGTCCAGCCGAGCGAGGACAGTACCGACCGCCTGCGGATCCGGCACTGAGGGGGAGGGAGACACAGCATGCAGAGTCCGCTTTTCAACTGCACCGAACAGCAGTCCCAGGACCGGTACACCGTCCAGAACCCGCAGCTCCTGCGGGTCCTGCTGACCGGCCAGGACGATGTCCTCGCCCGCAAGGGCGCCATGGTCGCGTACCAGGGCCTGATGGAGTTCGACGGCGAGTACCAGTCGCACGCGCAGCGTCGCGCCCGGGCGAGCAGCGGTGAGGGGCTCGACCTGATGCGCTGCACCGGGCAGGGCACTATCTATTTCGCCAACCTCGCGCAGTACATCCATGTCGTGGACGTCGATCACGACGGCCTCACGGTGGACAGCGCCTACGTCCTGGCGCTCGACTCCTCGCTGCACACCGAGGTCATCGCGGTGGACAGCCAGTACGGCATCTCGGGCACCGGCAAGTACCAGCTCAACATCTCCGGCACCGGGAAGGTCGCCCTGATGACCTCGGGGCAGCCGCTGATGCTGCAGGTCACACCGGACAAGTACGTCAACGCCGACGCCGACGCGATCGTCGCCTGGTCCAGCTCGCTGCGCGTCCAGATGCAGGCCCAGACACATTCCTCGGGCGTCTGGCGGCGGCGCGGCAACACCGGCGAGGGCTGGGAGCTGAGCTTCCTGGGCCAGGGCTTCGCCCTGGTGCAGCCGAGCGAGGTGCTGCCTCCGCAGAACCACGAGATCGGCCAGGGCATCCGGGCACAGTACGGAATGGGCCAGTACGGTGCCCACGGCCAGAACCAGAACAACGCCTGGAACTGAGCCGCAGCACACCGGCACGGACCATGGATCGAGGGGCGGTCTCCCGCGGGACCGCCCCTCGACCCATGCCCTGCGTGGTGTCCTACCCGCGCTGTTCCAGCGCGGCCCGTACGCGTGTCATCAGCCGTACGACGGAGGCGTCGGCGACCGATGCCACCTCGTCGTACCCGAACCAGCGCAGGTCCAGTGACTCGTCGCTGATCGACTCCGTCGCACCCGGCGGAGTCAGCGCCGCGTACTGCACGTCGAGATGCCAGTGGCAGGGCGCGGGGATCGGATGGCGGTCCAGTGTCACCGGGCCGCCCCCGAGCAGCGTCAGGCCGCTGATGCCGGACTCCTCGGTGGCCTCCCGCAGTGCCGCCGCGGCCAGCGTGCTGTCCTGCGGTTCGCAGTGACCGCCCATCTGGAGCCACATCCGCAGCTTGCGGTGCAGGGTGAGCAGGACCTTG
Organism: Streptomyces sp. NPDC052052; assembly: GCF_040680455.1. NCBI lineage: Bacteria > Bacillati > Actinomycetota > Actinomycetes > Kitasatosporales > Streptomycetaceae > Streptomyces > Streptomyces sp. NPDC052052. The sequence continues at coordinate 99,408 of NZ_JBFAWU010000024.1, forward strand.
CCGCGCTCCGGATCGATGACCAGTGCGCTGGCCGTCAGGTGGCCTGCCTCGCAGGCCTTCCACATACCGTCGGGATGTCGGGCCAGATGGTCCAGATAGACCTGGCGCAGCTCCTCCTGGACCGGATCTCCCGGGGTCTCGTACTCCTTGAGTACGAGAAGGGCGTCGTCGTGCAGGCTCACTGGTCGGTGTCGTCCTTGCCGTCGCTCTTCCGGTCGGTTCCTTCGGAGCCCGGCTCGTCGGCTTCGGCCCCGGGCTTCTGCGTGCCCTTGGCGGCCTCGCCGAGCATCTTGTCCAGCTCGGAGAAGTCCAGCTGCTCGTGGTGCACGAAGCCGTCCGGATCGTCCAGGTCCTGGGCGGTCGGCAGCATGTCGGGGTGCTCCCACAGGGCGTCGCGGCCGTCGAGACCGCGGGCGTCCGTCAGCGACGCCCACAGGCGCGAGGCGTCACGCAGCCGGCGCGGACGCAGCTGGAGACCGATGAGCGTGGCGAACGTCTGCTCGGCGGGACCACCCGAGGCACGGCGCCTGCGCATCGTCTCGCGCAGTGCGTCCGCCGAGGTCAGACGAGGCTTCGCGGCCTCGTGCACCACCGCGTCCACCCAGCCCTCGACCAGCGCGAGCGCCGTCTCCAGCCGGGCCAGGGCGGCCTTCTGCTCCGGCGTGTCCTCAGGTTGGAACATGCCCTGCTGAAGGGCCTCCTGCAACTGTTCGGGATGCGACGGGTCGAACTGGCCGACCACGTCCTCCAGCTTGCCGGTGTCGACCTTGATGCCGCGCGCGTATCCCTCGACGGCTCCGAACAGATGCGTGCGCAGCCACGGGACGTGGGCGAAGAGCCGCTGATGGGCGGCCTCGCGCAGGGCGAGGTACAGCCGTACCTCCTCGAGCGGGACGCCGAGGTCCTTGCCGAACCTCTCGATGTTCAGTGGCAGGAGAGCGGCCTTGCCCGCCGGGCCCAGCGGCAGCCCGATATCGGTCGAACCGACCACCTCGCCCGCCAGCACACCGATGGCCTGCCCGATCTGCTGTCCGAACATCGCGCCGCCCATCGACCGCATCATGCCGATCAGCGGGCCCGCCATGGCCTGCATCTCCTCGGGCAGCACATCGCCCATGGCCAGACCGACGCGCTCGGCCACCGGGTCGACCAGCTTCTGCCAGGCGGGAAGGGACGCCTCGACCCACTCCGCACGGCTCCAGGCCACGGTGGAGACCGAACCGGAGGGCAGCGAGGTCACACCGTCCAGCCAGAGGTCGGCGAGCCGCAGCGCCTCGTCGACCGCGGACCGGTCCGACGGGCCGACGCTCACGTCCTTGCTGCCGTCGGGCGTGCCCTGCGAGACCGTCTGGCGGGCGATCTGCTTGGCCATGTCCCAGTTCACCGGACCGCCCTCGTAGCTCAGCATCTGGCCGAGCTGCTGGAAGGCCGCACCGAGGTCGCTGGGGTTCATCGTGCCGAACATCGCCGCGAACGGGTTGTCCCCGCCTGCTCCGGGCCCGAAGCCGAACGGGTTCGCCGGCCCGCCGGAACCCTGCCCACCTCCGGTGGGGTCCTTCTTCTTGCCCTCGTCGCCGTTCTCCGGCTCCTCCGGCGGAAGGCCGAATCCGAATGGGGTGTCACTCACGGGTTTCCTCGGCTCGTAGGGCCGCCGGCTCGAACCGACGGCGACTGCCCGACATCACCATCCAGCGTAGACACCAAAAGTCCCCTGGGGCCTCAGTGCTACGCCTGCTCCCGGCCTGCGGCAGGATGGACGCCACCTGGTACGTACGCGTCATTCGGGTACGTACTGAAGACAACCGCTGGAGACGCCCGGTGAGTTCCCCAGATCCGCAGGTTCGCGCAGCGCGAAACCTGTCCGACCCCTCGACCGAGAAAAAGCCTGCACAGAGCCGCTCCAGGAATCGTGGCCCCGTCGTCGCGGTCACCGGTGCCGCGGGGGGCGTCGGTGAGCTGCTCACCGCACGCCTCGCGGCGTCCGAGGAGATCAAGCAGGTCATTGCCATCGATGAACGCCGCGGAGAGGTCTCCGAAGCGGTCTGGCACATTCTCGACGTACGCGACCCCGCCATCGCGGAGAAGCTGCGCGGTGCCGATGTCGTCGTACATCTGGCGATCGATCTCGACCTGGAGACCGATGCCGCCGCCCGCACCGCCTACAACGTGCGCGGCACCCAGACCGTGCTGACCGCCGCCGCGGCCGCCGGGGTCCACCGCGTCGTGCTGTGCACGTCGGCGATGGTCTACGGAGCACTGCCCGACAACGACATCCCGCTCGCCGAGGACGCCGAACTGCGCGCCACGGCCGAGGCCACCGGCGTCGGAGACCTCCTGGAGATCGAACGGCTCGGCCGCCGCGCACCCCGCGCCCATCCCGGACTGCACGTGACCGTGGTCCGGCCCACCGTCCTGGTCGGCGGCACCGACACCGCGCTGACCCGTTATTTCGAGTCACCGCGCCTCCTGGTCGTCGCCGGATCGCGTCCGACCTGGCAGTTCTGCCACGTCGACGACCTGGTCACGGCCCTGGAGTACGCCGCGCTGGAGAAGATCGACGGCGAGTTCGCGGTCGGCTGCGACGGCTGGCTGGAACAGGAAGAGGTCGAGGAGATCAGCGGCGTCCGCCGGATGGAGCTGCCCTCCGCCGTGGCACTCGGCGCCGCCGCCAGGCTGCACCGGATCGGTCTGACCCCGTCCCCGGCGGGCGACCTGGCCTACACGATGCACCCCTGGGTGGTCAGCGTGAGCCGGCTGCACGACGCGGGCTGGCGCCCGAGCTGGACCAATGAGGAGGTGCTCGCAGCGCTCCTCGAGGAGGTCGAGGGCCGGCACACCGTCGCCGGACGCCGTCTGGGCCGCAAGGACGCCACCGCGGCAGGTGCTGCCGGTGCGACCGTGGCGTTGCTCGGTACCGCCGCTCTGGTCCGCCGCGCCCGCAAGGCCCGCCGCCGGATCTAGCGTTTGCCCCGACGCGGCACCACGGAGCACAGCCCGGAAGGACGACGGTGGGCCTTGCAGGAGACTCCGGAGCACGGAACGGCCCGCCGGTGGAGAGTGTTGTTCCGCCATGCCGGTGCGGTGCGGCACGATGGCACCATGGCTCCCACTCATGATCACCCCGGCGAGCGGGCGGCAGCCGACCCCGTCCGGCTGCTGGCGATTCGCGACACACCGTTGTCGGTCGACGAGGTCTTCAAGGCGGTCGGGGACGACGCCGCGGGCGGTACGGCGCTCTTCGTCGGCACCGTGCGCAACCACGACGGCGGTCAGGACGTCGGTGGGCTCGGGTACTCCTGTCATCCCTCCGCACACGACGTACTGCGCCAGGTGGCCGAGAAAGTCGCGGCCGAATTCCCGGTCCGGGCGCTGGCCGCCGTCCACCGGGTGGGGGATCTGCGCGTGGGCGACATCGCCGTGGTCGTCGCGGTCTCCTGCCCTCACCGCGCCGAGGCGTTCGAGGCGTGCCGCAAGCTGATCGACGACCTCAAGCACGAGGTCCCGATCTGGAAGCACCAGCGCTTCTCGGACGGCACCGAGGAGTGGGTCGGTGCCTGCTGAACGTAAGCCGACCGAGTGATCGCCCGCCCCGATTTGCGTAATCGCCCCCTTGCCGTGAGCGTTGGTCCTGCAGATGGTTAATCTGCTGATCAGGTAGTTGCGGTCGCTCATGGGGTAGGGAGGTCGTCATGGCGGCGCTTGCATGGCTGCTGATTCCGCTTTTCGCTGCGCTTGGCGCTGCGATATGGGGTAGCTGGGCCACCCGTGATCGCACAACCGGGGATGTTTCCGAGCTCGCCGGGTATGCCCGGTTCCGTGAAGCGATGGAGAAATCGCATTCCGGTTCCGATATTGCCTGACCTGCCTACGGCATACGCACTCGCCAATCCACTCCGTGGCTCCGGTCGCAGGTGCCCTTCCGGTACGGCGCCAGGCCTGGATTCCTTCTCCTGTGGACCGGCCCGGACGGTGCACTGACAGACGCTTCCCGTACTGTCGTTCCATGCCACGCCGCACCGCGACGATGCTCGCCTCCACGCTGATCCTCATCGCGCTGCTCTGCGCAGGCGTGCTGATCAGAGTGCCGTATTCGGAGATGTCTCCCGGGCCGACCGTGAACACCCTCGGCAAGGTCGACGGCGAACCGGTCCTCCAGATCTCCGGACACAAGACGTACCCGACGTCCGGCAACCTGAACATGACCACGGTCAGGGTCACCGGCGCCGACTACCACATGAACCTCGTCGAAGCCGTCTACGGCTGGCTGGCCCACGACAATGTGGTCGTGCCGCACGACACGCTCTACCCCGACGGCAAGACCGAGCAGGAGTCGACGCAGGAGAACGCCGAGGAGTTCAGCCAGTCCCAGGAGAGCGCCAAGGTCGCCGCCCTGACCGAGCTGGGCATCCCGGTGTCGTCGCGTGTCGTGGTCTCCACGGTCGTCAAGGGCAGCCCCGCCCAGGGCAAGTTGCACGCAGGGGACGTGATCAAGCAGGTCGACGGCACCGCGGTCAAGCAGCCCGAGGACGTCGCCAAGCTCGTCACCCGCCACAAGCCCGGCGAGGACGTCACGTTCACGATTGTCCCGGCGAAGACGGCTCAGGCGGCCGAGAAGGCCGGCAAGGAGCCCGAGGGCAGCCGGAAGATCGTCATCACCACGACGAAGGCCGCCAAGGAGAATCGCGCGATCGTCGGCATCCAGGCGGGGACGGACCACACGTTTCCGTTCCGGATCGACATCAAGCTCGCCGATGTCGGCGGTCCCAGCGCCGGTCTGATGTTCTCCCTGGGCCTCATCGACAAGCTGACGCCCGGCAAGCTCACGGGCGGCAGGTTCATCGCGGGCACCGGCACGATCGACGACTCGGGCAAGGTCGGCCCGATCGGCGGCATCACCATGAAACTGGTCGGCGCCCGTGACGCGGGGGCGCGGTACTTCCTGACGCCGGCGGACAACTGCAAGGCCGCCGCCTCCGACACCCCGAGCGGACTCAAGCTGGTGAAGGTCAAGACGATCGACGACGCCAAGAAGTCGCTGGAGAAGATCCAGGCGGGGGACACGGCCGGCCTGCCGAGCTGCTCGGCAGGCTGATCGCGCCCCCCGACGGGGCACGGCCCGGTCAGTCCTCGAAGGTCGCGGCCAGCGCGTCGGCCAGTCCCGGCACCAGACCGGCACCGGTCCGCACCTCGCTGGGGGAGTCCTTCTCGCGCAGCCGTACGGCCGACTCGCGCGTTCCGTCCCGGAGGACGGCCACGGTCATCCGCACCTCCTGGCGGTCGGGGTGGCTCGCGACCCACTCGGTCAGCTGGGCATTGCTCAGGCCCTTCGGTACGGAGGCCTCGGCGGACGGCGGCAGCATCAGCCGTTCCACCGTCATCGCGCAACCGGCCACCGCGTCCGGCCAGGCGATCGTGGCGAGGAACTCGTCCAGGGCGGTGCCGGGCGGAAGCTCCTCCTGTTCGATCGGGGTGAGTGAGGCGGTCGATTCGGAGCTGTCGAGACCGAGCTGCGCGGCGAGACCGGGCTCCTGGGTACGCAACCGTGCGGTGTCGACGAGAGCGAAGAGCCGGGCCGGCTGGTCCCAGCCGAGGCCGGAGATGTACTCGTCGATCTCGAGCACGGCGACGGTGAGGGGGCTGGAGGCCATCGGAGGACCTGAGGGGGAAACGTTGGGCATGGCCAATATCCTGCCTCCTTCCGCCCCGGGAACGGGAACTAGGTAAAGCCTCAGTAAGTTGCATAGGTGGGCTCTACCATCGGCTGGGCCCGTCTTCACTCGACCCGCGAACTTCGAGGTGCGCACGTTGGCTTTCCAGATGCCGGACCGTGGCGGAGGCCCGACCGGGCCACGTATCAGAGTCGGCCGCCCGTCCCGGCGCGCCCGTACCCTGCTCATGACACTGGGCGTCCTGGCGGTTCTCGCCATGGCGTTCGTCATGTTCGCCGGGTTCTGGACGGACTGGCTCTGGTACCGGTCGGTCGCGTATTCGTCCGTCTTCACCACGACCCTGTGGACCAAGATCGGACTGTTCCTCGTTTTCGGACTGCTGATGGCGGTCGTCGTCGGGCTGAACATCTGGCTCGCGCACCGGCTCCGGCCGCCGCTGAGCGCGATGTCGCTGGAGCAGCAGAGCCTGGACCGCTACCGGATGGGCCTCGCTCCGTACAAGAAGTGGGTCCTGCTCGCGATCACCGCGCTCGTCGGGCTGATCGCCGGAGCGTCTGCTTCCGGTCAGTGGCGCACCTGGCTGATGTACGTGAACGGTGTGGCGTTCGGGCAGAAGGACCCCCAGTTCCACCTGGACGTGTCCTTCTACGCCTTCGACCTGCCCTGGTACCGCTTCCTCCTGGGCTTCGGCTTCGCGGCCACGGTGCTCTCGCTGATCGCCGCCGCGCTGACCCACTATCTGTACGGCGGCCTCCGCCTCACCAGTCCCGGCGCGCGGGCCACCGGCGCGGCCACCGGCCACCTGTCGGTGCTGCTCGGTGTCTTCGTCTCGCTGAAGGCCGTGGCGTACTGGCTCGACCGGTACGGCCTGGCCGTGAAGTCCAGCGACTTCAAGGCCACGGACAACTGGACCGGTCTGCGGTACGTCGACGCCAACGCCTACCTTCCGGCGAAGACCATCCTGTTCTGCATCGCCGCGATCTGTGCCGTGCTGTTCTTCGCGACGCTCTGGCGCCGCACCTGGCAGCTTCCGGTGATCGGCTTCGGCCTGATGGTGCTCTCGGCGATCCTGATCGGCGGGCTCTACCCGGCCATCGTGCAGAAGTTCCAGGTCCAGCCGAACGAGCAGGCCAAGGAAGCGCCGTTCATCCAGAAGAACATCGAAGCGACGCGTGACGCCTACGGCATCGACGACGCACAGGTCGACGACTACGCGGGCAAGAGCACCACGGACGACGACACGAAGCTGCGGGCGAGTGCGAACGATGCCGCCAGTTACCGGGTGATGGACCCCAACGTCGTCTCCCCGGCTTTCCAGCAGCTCCAGCAGAAGAGGAACTACTACCAGTTCCCCAAGACCCTGGACGTCGACCGCTACAAGGACGCCACCGGCAAGGACCAGGACACGGTCATCGGTCTGCGCGAGCTCAACCTCGACGGCATCCCCAAGCGCAACTGGATAAACGACCACTTCACCTACACCCATGGCTACGGCGCCATCGCGGCCCGGGGCACGACGACCGGCAAGAACCCGAAGGGGTCGCCGGACTTCACCGAGTCCGGTCTGCCGACCACGGGCGAACTGGGGACGTACCAGCAGGAGATCTACTACGGCGAGAAGACCGAGCAGTACTCCATCGTCGGCGGGCCCCAGAAGGAGCTCGACTACGAGGAGGACGGCGAGAAGACCACCAGCTACCAGGGCAACAGCGGGGTCAGTCTCTCCAACGCCTTCAACCGCGCCGCGTACGCGGTGGCGTTCAGCGAGCCGCAGATCCTCTACTCGGGGGCCATCGGCGAGGGTTCGCGGATTCTCTACAACCGCACGCCCAAGGAGCGCGTCGAGGCCGTCGCCCCGTGGCTGACCATCGACGGCGACGCCTACCCGGCCGTGGTGAACAACCGCATCCAGTGGGTCGTCGACGCGTACACCACCACCAACGGCTACCCGTACGCCTCCCGTACGACGCTCGGTGACACCACGGCCGACTCGCTGACCACCAACCAGCGCGCGGTCGTCGCCCAGCAGAACCAGGTCAACTACATCCGCAACTCGGTGAAGGCCACCGTCGACGCGTACGACGGAACGGTCAAGCTGTACGAGTGGGACACCAAGGACCCGGTCCTCAAGACCTGGCGCAAGGCGTTCCCGGGGACGGTGGAGTCGCGGTCGGACATCCCGAAGGACCTGATGGACCACCTTCGGTACCCGCAGGACCTGTTCAAGGTGCAGCGCGAGCTGCTCACCCGCTACCACGTCACGGACCCCGCGCAGTTCTACAGCGGCAGTGACGCCTGGCAGGTCCCGGACGACCCGACCCAGAAGGAGTCCGGCGCCGTCCCGCCGTACTACCTGAGCATAAAGATGCCGGACCAGTCGGCCCAGAAGTTCTCGCTGACGACCACGTTCACTCCGAAGGGGCGGCCCGACCTCGGGGCGTTCATGGCGGTGGACGCGGACGCGGCCAGCAAGGACTACGGCACGATACGGCTGTTGAGAGTCACCAGCACGGTGAAGGGTCCCGGCCAGGTACAGAGCGAGCTCAACGGCAACGACGATGTCGCCGAGTTCGTGAGGAACCTCAAGGGGACCGACTCCGACATCGAGTACGGCAATCTTCTGACCGTGCCGCTCGAAGGGGGCTTCCTCTACATCGAGCCGGTGTACACGCGCGGTGGCACGCAGAACTACCCGCTGCTGCGCAAGGTAGCCGCCTCGTACGGATCGAAGACCGTCTTCGAGAACAGCCTCGGTGAGGCGCTCAACGCGGTCTTCGGAGTGACGGAGTCCGGCACCACCCAGCCCGAGGAGACCACCCCGCCGGGTGAGACCACGCAACCGCCGGCCACCGGCGATGCGGCGCTCAAGAAGGCGATCGCGGATGCCCAGAAGGCCTATGCGGAAGGCGAGGCAGCCCTGAAGAAGCAGGACTGGACCGCCTACGGCAAGGCCCAGACGGATCTGCAGGACGCATTGCAGCGCGCGGCGGCCGCCCAGCCCGCGTCGGGCAGCACCAATAACACCGACAAAGCGGGCGATTCAGACAAGGCGGCCAGTTCTGGCGGCGATGGCTGAGTAACTCGGTAAAGGCTCGTCCTCGCGTCGTGGTACGGTTTCCATGCAACGGCGCGGGGTGGAGCAGCTCGGTAGCTCGCTGGGCTCATAACCCAGAGGTCGTAGGTTCAAATCCTGCCCCCGCTACTGAAACGAAGGTCCGGATCCTTTCAAGGATCCGGACCTTCGTCGTGCTGTGGTGACTTTCTTGTGCGGTGGGAGTGAACGGCGGTTCGCGGGGCGCGAGTTGAGTCCGGACGTGTTTGACTTGTCTCTCTGTGGGCATGTCGACAAAACGCCGAAGTGACCTCACTGGCCGCGATATACCAGGTGTACGCGGGTTGTAGGTGGTGCGACGATGGTATTTATGGGGGACAGGGCAACTCTGTTGGAGACGGGGCGGTTTATGCAGCGTCGCGTTCATCATGCGGATAGCGTGACGAACACGGCTTTTGGTGTCGCCGCCCGGGAGAACGACGAGACCACCGGGACGACCGAGACCGCCGGGACTGTGGGGTGTGCTGCGACCGTCGAGAGCACGGAGAGTGCAGAGGGTACGGAGAACGCCGAGCGCGCTGAAGGTACGGAGCGCGCTGAGCCCCGTGCGCCTGCCGGGACCATGGACACCGGCGTGAGCCCCGAGGCCGGGGAGAGCCCGGAGAGTGCCGAGAGCGAGGCCCGCCACCGCCGCGCCGCCGATGCCGGGGACACCACCTCGATGAGCGTCCTCGGCGCCCTGCTGCTGCGCCGAGGCGATCTGGACGGTGCCGAACCCTATCTGCGAGGGGCCACCGCCGACGGCGACCGGGCCGCGGCCAACAACCTCGGTGTCCTCCTCCACCAGCGCGGATACACCGACGACGCGGCCGGCTGGTGGCGTATCGCCGCCGTCGCGGGTTCCGCCGCTGCCGCGCATGCCCTGGGCCGCCACTACCGCGAGCGCGGCGACGAGCCCGGCGCCGAGTACTGGCTGCGGCAGTCCGCCGAGCAGGGGCATGCGCTCGGCGCGTACGCCCTCGCCGACCTGCTGGAACACCGCAGCGATGTCGGAGCCGAGCGCTGGTTGCGCGCTGCCGCCGAGCAGGGGCACCGGGAAGCCGCGTACCGCCTGGCGCGCATGCTGGACCGCAAGGCCGCCGGCGATCGGCACGACGCCTTCGGCCGGCCGGGCCTGGCCCCTGCGCCCGGCTCCGGTCCGGATACCGCCGACCGTCCGGGCGCCGCCACTCGTCCAGCCACGCGCAGGGACGGCGGCCCCGTCACCGGCACGGGGACCGGGCGCGCGAACGAGGCCGAGCAGTGGTACCGGCAGGCCGCGGCACGCGGCCACAGCCGTGCCGCCCTGCACCTCGGCGCCATCCTCGAACAGCGGGGAGAGCCGAAGGAGGCCGGTCGCTGGTACCTCATCTCCGCGAAGGCCGGCGAGGTCCGGGCCGCGTGCGCGCTCGGATTCCTGCTGCGTGACGCGGGCGACGAGGAGAGTGCGGCCGTGTGGTGGCTGCGTGCCGCCCAGGACGGGGACGGGAACGCCGCCAACGCCCTGGGCGCCCTGCACGCGGCCCGCGGCGAGCAGCAGACCGCCGAGCGCTGGTACCGCGCCGCCATGGACGCGGGCGACGTCAACGGCGCCTACAACCTGGGGCTGCTCTGCGCGGCCCAGGACCGTACGCCGCAGGCCGAGCAGTGGTATCGCCGCGCCGCGTACGCGGGCCACCGGGAGGCGGCCAACGCGCTGGCCGTGCTCCTGCTCCAGGCAGGCGACGCGACCGGCGCCGAGCCCTGGTTCTCCAAGGCGGCCGAGGCGGGCAGCGTCGACGCGGCCTTCAACCTCGGCATCCTGCACGCGGGTCGTGACGAGGAGCGCACGGCACTGGTCTGGTACGAGCGTGCCGCGGCGGCGGGCCACACCGAGGCCGCCCTCCAGGTCGGCATGGCCCTGCTGCACCAGGGCGAGGAGCAGGAGGCCGAGCGCCATCTGCGGTGCGCGGCGGGCGGCGGCAGCGCCGAGGCCGCCTTCCGGCTGGCCGGGGTGCTCGACTCGCGACAGCCGCCGCCCGGACCTCCCGTGCTCGGCGAGCCGATGCCGGAGAAGACCGAGTGCGAGGAGTGGTACGAGCGTGCCGCCGAGCTGGGGCACCGCCGCGCCCAGGTCCGGGTGGGCATGCTCGCGGCGGCCCGTGGGGACGTGGACAGCGCGGCGCGCTGGTACCGCGAGGCCGCCGAGTCGGGCAGCCGCAACGGCGCGTTCAACCTCGGGCTGCTGCTGGCCCGCGAGGGGAGCGAGCGCGAGGCCGCGCTGTGGTGGAGCCGCGCGGCGAACGACGGGCACGGGCGGGCCGCCCTCCGCCTCGCCCTGCTGGCCGCGCGTCGCGGGGAACTCACCGAGGGGCAGCGCTGGTGCGCGCGGGCCGTCGAGCTGGGCCCGGCCGAGGTGGCCGAGCGGGCCGCCCGGCTGCGTGAGGCACTGCTCCAGGAACTCAGCGCGTAGGGCACTCGCGCCGGGACGCCGCGGCCGGCGCCCCGGCGCCAGGCGTGCCCGGTGTGCGGGGCCCGCGGGCTTCCCTCTGCTGCGACACGGAGGCCGGATCTCCCCGCGCTTCCGGCACGCGCCCGCGGGGAGACGAAAGCGATTTGCGCTGGTCCGGAGCGGTGACGTACTGTGGGACCACAACGACGCGGGGTGGAGCAGCTCGGTAGCTCGCTGGGCTCATAACCCAGAGGTCGCAGGTTCAAATCCTGTCCCCGCTACTGAATGCCGAAGGCCGGATCCTCAGGGATCCGGCCTTCGGCACATCTGTGCACATCAGCCTCTGTGGCCCACCGCCTCCGCGTACATAGCCCGGTCCACGGCCTTCGACTCCGGCACCGGGGCCCCCTTCGAGACGCCCGCATCGGCGTAGGCCTTCTGCAGACGGTCCGTCGTGCCCTTCCGTATCTCCCAGTCCATGCGCATCGACGGCGTCGACCGCAGCGTGGCCTCGTCGGCCTTCAGGAGCTTCGACAGCTCGGCCACGAACGCGGGATCCGATTTGTAGTCGCCGGCGAAATAGGTGTTCACCGTCCGGATGTAGGCACGGAGGAAGGCGACCCCGGCGTCCGGGTCCTGGTTCAGCAACGTCGGCCCGAAGAGCAGACCGCCGAGCGGTTCTCCGACCGGCTGGCCACCCAGGAACGCGTACTTCGGGTCCCCGTCCACCTTCCGCCAGACCGGATCGAGCAACCAGGCCGAGTCCACGCCCCCGTTCTGCAGCGCGGTGAGCACGTCGGCGGAGCCGAGCTGCTGGAAGCTGATCCTGTCGAGGCCGCCGCCGTGCTTCTTCAGGGAGATGTCCATCGGGTAGGCGATGACCGAACCCTTGCCGATCATGGTGCCCATCTTCCGGCCCGCCATCTCGACCCGGTCGGCGGTCTCACCGTCCTTGAGCCGCACCCACAGACCGCTCTTGGAGGTGGGGTCGGGGGAGAAGTTCCCCGCCACCCACTTGATGTCGAAGCCGCCGTCGATGCCGTTCATCACGGCCGCTTCGGGGGCCGCCCACTGGGCGTCCACCTCGCCCTTGGCGAGGAGCGGCAGGGCGTCCGGGGTGGGCAGCACCTTCAGTTCGACGTCCAGCCCTTCCTTGGCGAACTCGCCCTTCGCCACCGCGACCTGGAGCGGAGCAACGTACTCCGCGCTCAGGGTGCCCGTGGCGACGGTGATCTTCCGCTTCTTCGTCAGGGGCTGGGCGGCCGGTGCACCGCTGTCGCAGCGGGCCGGTTTCCGGTCGGGGGCGAGGTCCGCCGGGTCGGTCCAGCTGCCGGAGCCACAACCCGCGACGGGTGTGACGGCGCGCCGCGCGGTGGTGGTGCCGCTGTTGCCGGTGGAGTCGTTCCCGCCGCAGCCCGCCGCTCCGAGCAGCGATGCTGTGACGAGTGCGACGGTGCAGGTGAAGGGGGTACGTGTACGCACAGTGCCTCCGTACGAAGAACGGGGGGAGCCGGTGGCGAGCTTGTGGGGACGCCGAGGGGAGTGCGGTGGGGGCGCGGCGGGACAACTGTTCAGGATCGGCCGCGGTCGCGCGGGGCCCATGGGGTGAGCAGACGCCCGACGATGCGCACCGCTTCGGAGAAGACGACACCGAGGACCGCCACACACACGATGCCGACGAACATCACGTCGTTCTGGAACAGGGCCCGGGAGTCGAAGATCAGATGCCCCAGGCCGTCGGCCGCCGCGATCTGTTCGGACGCGACGATGACGAGTACGGCCACCCCCGCCGCGATGCGTGCCCCGACCAGGACCGCGGGGAGCGAAGCGGGCAGCAGCACATGGCGGAACATCTGCCAGGGCGAGGCGCCGAAGACCTGACCGGCGTCCCGGTGGCCGGCCGGGACGGAGAGCACGGCCGCCATGGTGGAGATCCAGACGAAGAAGAAGACGGTCGTGGCGACCAGGGCGATCTGCGGTCCTTCGCCGAGACCGAACATGTTGAGGAAGACCGGCAGGAGCGCCAGCTTCGGTACGACGTACAGGGCGTCGAGCAACGGTTCCAGGGCCGCCCGCACGAGGGGAAGTGTTCCCATCAGCAGTCCCAGCGCGTACCCCGTGACGGTGCCGACCGCATAGCCGCCGAGGACCCGCTTGAGCGTCGCCCACACATCCGGCCACAGCTCACCGGCGCCCGCCCGGTCCCAGCCGTCCGCCAGGATGGTGGAGGGTGCGGGGTAGACCCGGTCGTCGATCCAGGACTGTGCCGCGGCCAGTTGCCAGAGCAGCACGAGGAACAGGGGTACGGCGACGGCGAGCGCGAGTTCCAGAGTGCGGCGCCTGCGGTGGGTGCGCCCCGGGTGCAGTTCCTGCGGGCCGGGCCTGCGGATCAGGACACCGTCGTCGGATGCCGTGGTGTTCGAGGTGAGGGTCATGCCGGGACCGCCTCCCTGCGCACCTCGCCGCGCAGGAGTTCCCACAACTCGCTCTTGAGCGCGGTGAATTCGGGTGCGGACCGGACCTCGCCGGTGCGCGGCCGGTGGAACGGGGGACGGCGCTCGGCGATGATCCGTCCCGGCCCGGCGGACATCACCAGGACTCTGTCGCCGAGCACGATCGCCTCTTCGAGGCTGTGGGTGATGAACAGAGTGGTGGTACGGGTGGTCTGGGTGAGGTCGAGCAACTCGTCCTGGAGGATGGTGCGCAGCTGGGCGTCGAGTGCCGCGAAGGGCTCGTCCATCAGCAGGATCTCGGGCTCCACGGCGAGTGCGCGGGCGATCGCGACCCGCTGCCGCATCCCGCCGGAGAGCGTGGCCGGATACGCGCCCGCGACGTCGAGGAGCCCCATCCGGGCCAGCCAGTCGCGGGCCCTGGCATCGGCCTTCTTGCGCGGTACCCGCTGGACGTCGAGGCCGAACCGGACGTTGGCGAGCACGGTCTTCCAGTCGTAGATCCCGTAGTCCTGGAAGATCATCGCTGCCGGACGGGGCGAGGCCGTGCGGATGGACAGCTCGCCGGAGCTGGGGCGGAGCAGTCCGGCGGCGATCCTGAGCAGGGTGGACTTGCCGCAGCCGGACGGGCCGACGATGCAGACGAACTCGCCCGGTGCGAGGGAGAGATCGAGCGGGCCGAGAGCGAAGCGGGTCCTGGTGCCGCGCCCGAAGGAGCGGGTGAGGGCTTCGGCCCGGAGTTTGGGACGGGCGGTGGGGGCGGCGGCTGTCGGCGTGGCTGGTGTCGGGTGCGGATCTCCCACGGGTCTCTCCTCGCGCATATCGAGGTGCGGATCCGCCGCGGGGCGGACGTGATCGCCGCTGACGATATGACGGCCCGTCAGATTCGGGAAGGGGGTGCGCACGTAGTGGGGGAGCGGCGCGGGCTGCCCGCTGCGGGCCCGCATGCACAAGGTCCCGGCGCGCATCGTGCGCGCCGGGACCTTGTGTGGCAGGGCTCGGCTCAGGTCGTCGCGGCGCAGCTCGGGCAGAGGCCGCGGTAGGTCACCTCGACGTCGGAGATCGTGAAGCCGAAGCGCTCGCCGCTCGGCAGGTCCGCCAGCGGGTCTCCCGCCGGGTGCACGTCGCGGATGGTGCCGCAGTGTGCGCAGACGAGGTGGTGGTGGGGGCGGTGCGCGTTCGGGTCGTACCGCTTGGCGCGGCGGTCCGTGGAGACCTCGATGACCTCACCCAGCGTCACCATCTCGCCAAGGGTGTTGTAGACGGTGGCGCGGGAGATCTCGGGCAGCTTGGCGACGGCCCGTGCGTGCACCTCGTCGGCTGTCAGGTGCATGTGGTCCCCGTCGAGGACCTCGGCCACGACGCGCCGCTGAGCGGTCATGCGCCAGCCGCGTCCGCGAAGTCGTTCCAGGAGGTCACTCATGAGAACAAGCCTAACAGTGGAAATCCCGATCCCGAACAAGTGTGACATTGGACGTCCACTTGACTTGGACTTTGTCCATTGTAGGATCAGTATCGGAATTGGTCATGGGGTAAACAGACTGCGCAGTCCATGACGGCAGGCGCGGAATCGACAGCAGGAGGCGTACGTGACGCAGGGGCCGCTCACCACGGAGGCCGGCGCGCCGGTCGCCGACAACCAGAACAGCGAGACCGCGGGCATCGGCGGACCGGTCCTGGTGCAGGACCAGTCGCTACTGGAGAAGCTCGCACACTTCAACCGGGAGCGCATCCCGGAGCGCGTCGTGCATGCCCGTGGCGCCGGCGCCTACGGCACGTTCACGCTGACGCGTGACGTCTCGCAGTGGACGCGGGCGAAGTTCCTCTCCGAGGTCGGCAAGCAGACCGAGACCTTCCTGCGCTTCTCGACCGTCGCCGGCAACCTCGGTTCGGCCGACGCGGTGCGCGACCCCCGCGGTTTCGCGCTGAAGTTCTACACCGAAGAGGGCAACTACGACCTCGTCGGCAACAACACCCCGGTGTTCTTCATCAAGGACGCCATCAAGTTCCCCGACTTCATCCACACCCAGAAGCGCGACCCGTACACCGGCTCGCAGGAGGCGGACAACGTCTGGGACTTCTGGGGTCTGTCGCCCGAGTCCACCCACCAGGTGACCTGGCTCTTCGGTGACCGCGGCATTCCGGCCACGCTGCGTCACATGAACGGGTACGGCTCGCACACCTACCAGTGGAACAACGAGGCCGGCGAGGTCTTCTGGGTCAAGTACCACTTCAAGACCGACCAGGGCATCAAGAACCTCACCCAGGCCGAGGCCAACAAGCTCGCCGGCGAGGACCCGGACAGCCACCAGCGTGATCTGCGCGAGGCGATCGAGCGCGGCGACTTCCCGTCGTGGACCGTGCAGGTCCAGATCATGCCGGCGGCCGAGGCGGCCACGTACCGCTTCAACCCGTTCGACCTCACCAAGGTGTGGCCGCACGAGGACTACCCGCCGATCGAGATCGGGAAGCTGGAGCTCAACCGCAACCCGGAGAACATCTTCGCCGAGGTCGAGCAGTCGATCTTCAGCCCCGCGCACTTCGTGCCGGGCATCGGGCCGTCCCCGGACAAGATGCTCCAGGGCCGTCTCTTCGCCTACGGCGACGCCCACCGCTACCGGGTCGGCATCAACGCCGACCACCTGCCGGTGAACCGCCCGCACGCCACCGAGGCGCGCACCTACAGCCGTGACGGTTACCTGTACGACGGCCGTCACAAGGGTGCGAAGAACTACGAGCCGAACAGCTTCGGCGGCCCTGCGCAGACGGGCCGGCCCCTGTGGGGGCCCACCTCGGTCTCCGGCGAGACCGGTACGCACGAGGCCCCGAGCCATGCCGAGGACAACGACTTCGTGCAGGCCGGAAACCTCTACCGGCTCATGTCCGAGGACGAGAAGGTCCGGCTGATCGACAACCTCGCCGGGTTCATCGCCAAGGTGTCGCGCGACGACATCGCCGAGCGTGCGATCAACAACTTCCGGCAGGCGGACGCCGACTTCGGCAAGCGTCTGGAGGTCGCGGTCCAGGCTCTGCGCGGCTAGAAGATCTGCACGACACCCCGGGTGGTCCGACCGGCGCCGGTTTCGCCGCCTGCCGCCTGTGGTCGACAGTGGGCAGGGTCTCTCCTCGGAGGGGCCCTGCCCACCGGCCGTTCCGGGCCTTCCGGCGGCTCAGCCGACGAGTTCCGCGGGGTGGCGGCGGGCGGCGGGGGTCCAGCAGCGCAGGATGTCGCGCACCGAGACGACGCCGACGGGGCCGTGGTCGTCCAGCACGATCAGATGACGGAATCCGCCGTGCGTCATGGCCTGTGCTGCCTCTTTGAGGGTCCAGGTCGGCGCGGCGAAGACCACGTCGGTGGTGGTGTGGGTGGCGGCGGTCTCGACGTCGGGGTCCTGGCCGGAGCCGATGGAGCGGAGGATGTCGCGCTCGGTGAGAATGCCGAGCCCGCTCGTGTCCCGGTCGAGGACGACCGCGGCTCCGACGTGACGGGCCGACATCAGCTGGGCGGCCTGGCGGAGTGTATGGGCCGGTCCGATGGTGAGGACCAGTGTGCTCATGGCGTCACGGACGAGCATGAAGGGAGCCACCTCCTCTGTGGAGCGACCATGTGAGTCGCTTCACAAGTGCACAAGCGGGGGGACTCTCAGAGTTGCATCGATGCGGAACCGGAACAAGGGGGGACGGGGATCGCCCGAGGGGCGCGCGGTGGTGTGCGACGCCCCACGGGGCGCGATCCCGATCAGTAGCGCTGGTTGAGATAGCCCAGCAGTTCGCGGTGGAGCAGCCCGTTCGAAGCCGCCGCATTGCCGCCACCGGGGCCGGGCACCCCGTCCAGGCTGGTGAACATGCCGCCCGCCTCCTGGACGATGATCGCGTTCGCGGCCATGTCCCAGAGCGAGAGCTCCGGCTCCGCGCAGATGTCGACCGACCCCTCGGCGACCATCATGTACGGCCAGAAGTCCCCGTACCCGCGCGTGCGCCAGCAGGCCCGGGTCAGGTCCAGGAACCCGTCGAGCCTGCCCTGCTCCTCCCAGCCGCCCAGCGACGCGTACGCGAACGAGGCGTCCGCGATCCGGCCCACCTTCGACACCTGCATCCGGGTCGCCGAGGCCAGGCTGCGACCGGTGAACGCGCCCGCACCCTTCGCCGCCCACCAGCGCCGGTGCAGCGCGGGCGCCGACACCACGCCGACGACCGGCTGGAAGCCGTTCTCCCCCTCCTCCATCAGAGAGATCAGCGTCGCCCAGACGGGCACACCACGCACGTAGTTCTTGGTGCCGTCGATCGGGTCGACGACCCAGCGCCGCGGACCGGTGCCCTCGATCCCGTACTCCTCGCCCAGGATCGCGTCGCGCGGGCGCGCCCGATGGAGATGGCCGCGGATCAGTTCCTCGGCGGCCTTGTCGGCCTCGCTCACCGGCGTCATGTCCGGCTTGGTCTCGACCTTGAGGTCCAGAGCCTTGAACCGGTCCATCGTCGCCGCGTCGGCGGCGTCCGCCAGTACATGGGCGAGGCGCAGATCATCGTGGTAATCGGGCATGTCGTCACAGTATCGACCGCAGGGGGACGGAGCCACAGGACCCCGCTGCTGCGCGGACCATTGACAGCCCACGGAGGCGCGTCAACTCTGGGACGCAGAGCCCTTGGCGCGGGAGGCGACGATGCCCACGGCGCGAGACGCATTGCTGGACGCCGCCCTCTCGGCGCTGGCCACGCTGCCCTGGTCGGCGGTGCGCATGGTCGATGTGGCGTCCGCCGCCGGGTTCTCCCGGCAGACCCTCTACAACGAGTTCGGCAGCAAGGAGGGCCTGGCCCGCGCCCTGGTCCGCAGCGCCGCCGACGGTTATCTGGCCGGCGCCGAACGGGCGCTGGGATCAGCGGGCGGTACGGGGGAAGGACTGACCGCCACCGCTGCCTGGACCGTCTGGGCCGTCCGGTCCGACGCCCTGGTCAGAGCGCTGCTCACCGGCTGCTGGGAGGAACGATTACCCCGCCCCGTGCGCCTCGCCGCCCCGACCGCGTCGCCCGTGCCGGCCCAGCGGCGTGCCGATGCCGGGACGCCGACGCCCGCCGAGCTGCTCGGCCAGGTCACGGCGCGTGCGGTGGCCCTCCTGGACACGCGGTGGCCACCGTGCGATCCGGAGGTGCTGGCCGCGACCTGCGAGACCGCGCTGCGGCTCGCGCTGAGCTACGCGCTGGTGCCGGCTCCTCCGGCGGCGGATAGAGATCCGGTACCGCTGGTGCGCGAGGTGGTGGAGTGGCGACTGACCGGATGAGAGTTCGGTGGGCGAAGCGGGACCGCGTCGGCCGACCGGGTGAAGGGGCCGAGAACGAGGCGCAGGCTGTCGCGGGCCCGGACGCACCACCGTCCGACCCCGGCCGCGCCGGTGGGAGCGCGCCGCGCGGTCAGTGCGACGAGCCCGACAGCTGGAGCCCGATCACACCGACGATCACCAGGGAGATCGAGACGAGCTTCAGGGTGGAGACCACGTCGTTGAGGAAGATCATGCCGTAGATCGCGGTGCCCGTGGCACCGATGCCCGTCCACACGGCGTAGGCGGGGCCCACGTCGAGCTTCTTCAGCGACAGGGTCAGCAGGCCGAAGCTGCCGAGGGCGAAGACGCAGAACGCGATGGTCGGCCAGAGGCGGGTGAAGCCGTGCGACAGCTTGAGGCAGACGGCGAAACCGGTCTCCAGCAGCCCCGCGACCACGACCAGCAGCCACGCCATCGTCAGTTCCCTCCCACATCAGTGACCGCCACGCCCCGGTGGTGCGATTATGCACTTACCTGCGACAGGAGATCGCAAACGTGCCCCGGTCAGTCGCCCTCGCGTCGTTCCCGGGTGGCCATCAGCCGCCGCAGCGATTCCAGCCGTGCCGGATCGGCGTGACCGTCCGCCACCCAGGCATCCAGAGCACATTCCGGTTCCTGGCTGTCATGGGTGCAGCCGCGGGGGCAGTCCACGGTGGCGGGCTCCAGGTCCGAGAAGGCGTGGATCACCCGCGACGGGTCGATGTGGTTCAGCCCGAAGGACCGCACTCCCGGGGTGTCGATCACCCAGCCGCGATAGTCGGGCAGCGGCAGGGCCAGTGCGGACGTGGTGGTGTGCCGGCCACGGCCGGTGACCGCGTTGACCACTCCGGTGGTACGCCGCCGGTCCTTCGGTACGAGTGAGTTGACCAGCGTCGTCTTCCCGACCCCGGAGTGCCCGACGAAGGCGGTCACCCGGTCGTTCAGCTGCTCGCGGACCCGCTCGGCCGCGTCGCCGTTCTCCAGCTCCTCACGGCTGGTGACGACGAACGGGACGCCCAGCGGGGTGTACGCCTCCAGCAGCTCGTCCGGGGAGGCGAGGTCGGACTTGGTCAGCACCAGGAGCGGGGAGAGCCCGCCGTCGTAGGCGGCGACCAGACAGCGGTCGATCATCCGCGGGCGGGGTTCCGGATCGGCCAGGGCGGTGACGATCGCCAGCTGGTCGGCGTTGGCGACGACCACCCGCTCGTACGGGTCGTCGTCGTCCGCGGTCCGGCGCAGTACCGAGCGGCGCTCACCGATGCGGACGATCCGGGCGAGGGTGTCCTTGGCGCCGGAGAGATCCCCGACGAGGGAGACCGTGTCCCCCACCACGGCGGCCTTCCGGCCCAGTTCACGGGCCTTCATCGCCACGACCGTGCGGTCGTCGACGAGGCAGGTGAGCCGGCCGCGGTCGACCGTGAGGACCATGCCTTCCTCGGCGTCCTCGTGCTTCGGGCGGATATGGGTCCGAGGCCGGTTGCCCTTCGGGTTGGGGCGGAACCGGATGTCGTCCTCGTCGGGGTTCTTGCCGTAGCGGCGCATGTCTCAGGCCCCGAGCATTCCGGTCCACATCTGCGGGAAGTCGGGCAGGGTCTTGGCGGTTGTCGCCACGTTCTCGATCTCCACTCCGGGGACGGCAAGGCCGATGATCGACCCCGCGGTGGCCATCCGGTGGTCGTCGTACGTATGGAAGGTACCGCCGTGCAGCGGCCGGGGCCGGATGTGGAGGCCGTCGGCGGTCTCGGTGACGTCGCCGCCGAGCTCGTTGATCTCCTTGGTGAGCGCGGCGAGTCGGTCCGTCTCGTGCAACCGCAGGTGGGCGACGCCGCTCAGGGTGGACGGGCCGTCGGCGAGCGCCGCGACCGCCGCGATGCCCGGGGTGAGCTCGCCGACCTCGCCGAGGTCGACGTCGATGCCGTGGATGCGCCCCGAACCGGTGAAGGTGAGGCCGCGCTCGGTCAGCTCGCAGCTGCCGCCCATCGCGGTGAAGATCTCCCGCAGGGCGTCACCGGGCTGGGTGGTGTGCTCGGGCCAGTCGGGGATGGTGACCCGGCCGCCGGTGACCAGGGCCGCGGCGAGGAACGGCTGGGCGTTGGAGAGGTCGGGCTCGATGGTCAGATCGCGGCCGAGCAGGGCGGACGGGGAGACCCGCCAGACGTTCGGCTCACCGCCCGTCTCCGGCTCGTCGACCTGGGCGCCGACGGCCCGCAGCATGTCGACGGTCATCCGGATGTGCGGCATGGAAGGGAGCCGGGCGCCGGTGTGGCGGACCTCCACCCCCTGGTTGAAACGCGGAGCCGACAGCAGCAGGGCAGAGACGAACTGTGACGACGAGGAGGCGTCGATCGCCACCGGTCCGCCGTCCAGAGCGCCGCTGCCGTGCACCGTCATCGGAAGCGAGCCGCGCCCGTCGTCGTCGATCCGGGCGCCCAGCACCCGCAGTGCGTCGATCACGCCGTTCAGCGGGCGCTCGTAGGAGCGAGGGTCGCCGTCGAAACGGATCGGACCGTCGGCGAGGGCCGCCACCGGCGGGAGGAAGCGCATGACCGTGCCGGCATTGCCGACATCGATGGTGGTGGGGCCGTGCAGACCGGCCGGGATGACCCGCCATGCCTCGCCGGAGCCGTCCGGGCCGCCCACGAGGGAGGAACTGGACGACACGGTCTCCTCGATGCCGACGCCCATCGCGCGCAGCGCCTCGGCCATCAGCAGGGTGTCGCGGGAGCGCAGGGGGCGCCGCAGCCAGCCGGGCTCGGCGGCGAGAGCGGCGAGCACGAGGGCGCGATTGGTGACCGATTTCGATCCGGGCACGGTGACGGTCGCGTCGACGGGGCCGCTCGCTCGGGGGGCGGGCCAGAGGGCGGGGTGCACGGAACTTTCGGTCATGGAGCTCACTTTAGTGGCACCAGGCAATCCAGAATCGCGACCAAATACGACGAAAACGGTGTGCAAGGCCGACGGGTGCGTACCGGCGGGCCCACGGCGGCCCTCGGAGCGCGTCGGGAGCCTCGTTCGTCCGCCCGGTCGGAGCCGACCCCGCGGGCTCCGAGAGCGGGGGAACCGCCCTCTCAGACGCCGAGCAGCCAGCGTCCGCCGCCGATCAACGAGCAGAGCGAAACGGCGTGGAAGAGGAACAGCCAGAGGACGGCCGGCACGTCCGTCAACCGCGACAGCTGGTCCGCGTCCGAGTCCGGTGCACCGCCGTGCCGCCGCTTCGACTGGAGCTCGAAGACCGGGCGCACGCCGCCGAGCAGCAGGAACCAGACGACGGTGTACGCGAACAGCGACTGCACGGCGGGCGAGGCGAGCCAGGACACCAGCAGGAAGGCCGATCCGGTGAAGATCACCGACAGTGCGCCGTACAGATTGCGGATCATCACCAGCATCACCGCGAGCAGTGCGGTGGCCAGCCACAGCAGCAGCGTGATCCGGCCGGCCGCCAGCAGCCACGCTCCGCCCAGGCCCAGCAACGACGGGGCCGTGTAGCCCGCTGCCGCGGTCAGGATCATCCCGATGCCGGTCGGCTTGCCGCGGCTGACCGTCAGCCCGCTGGTGTCCGAGTGCAGCCGGATGCCGGACAGCTGCCGCCCGCTGAGCAGCGCGACCAGCCCGTGCCCGCCCTCGTGCGCGATGGTGATCGTGTTGCGGCTGAGCCGCCACAGGGGGTTCGGTACGACGGCGATCAGCGCGAGCGTCCCGGTCACCACCACCAGCCACTGCTCGGGTGCGGGCTGGGTGCCGAGCACCCGGTCCCACAGATTGCCCAGATCGGTGCGGTCCATGGTGCAGGCGGCTCCTTGCGGTATCGGCGGGTCGTCGACGTGACGGTCGTGGCAGTCTGGCACTCATGTGCGGACGGTATGCGGCGAGTCGGCGGCCCGAGGATCTGACCGGACTCTTCGGGGTCGAGAAGTGGGAACCGGCCAAGACGCTGGCGCCCGACTGGAACGTGGCACCGACCAAGGAGGTCTACGCCGTGCTGGAACGTCCGTTGAAAGACGCAGACGACCAGCGTCCGGTTCGCCAGCTGCGCGCTCTGAAATGGGGGCTCGTCCCGTCCTGGGCGAAGTCGCCCGAGGGTGCCGCGCGCATGATCAACGCCCGTGCGGAGACGGTCCACGAGAAGCCGTCCTTCCGTCGGTCCTTCGTCTCCCGGCGCTGCATCCTGCCTGCCGACGGCTACTACGAGTGGGTCACGGGTGCGGACGAGCGGCAGCTGGAGGAGAAGGGGAAGCGCAAGCGGCCGCGCAAGCAGCCCTACTTCGTGACACCGGCCGACGGATCGGTCTTCGCGATGGCCGGGCTGTACGAGTTCTGGCGCGACCGGACCCTGCCGGACGACCACCCGATGGCCTGGTGGGTGACCTGCTCGGTGATCACGACCGAGGCGGAGACCACTCCGCTCGCGGTCGCCCCCGCCGAGGGTCCGGCCACGCTCGCCGACATCCACCCCCGGATGCCGCTGATGCTGACCCCTGACCGGTGGGACGCGTGGCTCGATCCGACGCACACCGGCATCGAGGAGCTGAGGGCGCTGCTCGCGCCGCCGCCGGGCGGTCTGATGCGGGCCTACCCGGTGGCCACGGCCGTCAGCAACGTCCGGAACAACGGCCCCGAACTGCTGGAGGAGCTGGCCGCGCCGGAAGCGGGCACCTTGTTCTGATCCCTGGGGCGACCAGGCAGGATGGGGGCGTGAGTACCGCACAGACGGGCCCCGGGACCGGGACCCCCAGGACCGAGACCGTCGACACGGATGCCGGACCGGCCAGGATCACCTGGCTGCCCGCGGACGACGCCCGCCTGGTGCTTGCCGTCGGCCACGGCGCGGGCGGCGGCACCGGGACCCGCGACCTGACGGCCCTGGCCGCCGCCCTGCCCGCCCACGGGGTGACCGTCGCCCTGGTGGAACAGCCGTGGCGGGTCGCCGGGAAGAAGGTCGCGCCCGCCCCGAAGACGCTGGACACCGGATGGCGGGGCGTGTGGCCCGCGCTCACCGCAGCGGGCCTGCCCGTCGTCGCGGGCGGGCGCAGCGCCGGGGCCCGGGTGGCCTGCCGCACGGCGCGCGAACTGGGCGCCCACGCCGTCCTCGCGCTCAGCTTCCCCCTGCACCCGCCGGGAAAGCCGGAGAAGTCCCGCGCGGACGAACTCCTCGGGACCGGCGTGCCCACGCTCGTCGTCCAGGGCGGAAATGACCCGTTTGGGCGACCCGCCGAATTTCCTCCGGGGGAGTACGGGATCACCGAGGTGCCCGGCGGCGACCACGGGTTCGCGGTACCGAAGCGGGCCGGCCTGACCGAGGACCAGGCGATGGAGGTGCTCACCGACGCCGTCGTGGCGTGGCTGTCCACCCTCGTATGACGTACCCCCCGGCGGTTCGGCCGGCACCGTCGGGGCGCGGCACAGGCCCCGGGAATGTTGAGCCGGGGCCCGATGTTGTCGGTGTCATCGGTACATCGATGTCGTCCGTGGAGAGGGAGTCCGTCGCATGGGTTCGACCATCTGTCCGCATCGCTCGAACGTCGCCGACCTGAAATGGACGGTCCTGCACACGGACAGGACCACTTCCGATCGGGCGCTGGGCGGATCGGTTCGACGACCCGTCTCGGAGCAAGGTCGACTATTCTCCGATTCGAGTGGATCCGGTTTCGGATCCGCCACAGCGTTGGAGGAGGTGGGTCCGGTCACTGGGGCCGACACAGGAACCGACGACGGCCGTACCCAGGAGACGGCTGCCGAGCGCAACGCGCGCTTCGAACGGGACGCCCTCGGTTTCCTCGACCAGATGTACTCGGCCGCGTTGCGCATGACGCGCAACCCGGCGGATGCCGAGGACCTGGTTCAGGAGACGTATGCCAAGGCGTACGGCTCCTTCCATCAGTTCCGTGAGGGGACCAACCTCAAGGCGTGGATGTACCGCATCCTCACCAACACGTTCATCAACTCGTACCGCAAGAAGCAGCGCGAACCTCAGCGCAGCGCCGCCGAGGAGATCGAGGACTGGCAGCTGGCGCGCGCCGAGTCGCACATGTCGACCGGTCTGCGCTCCGCGGAGTCGCAGGCTCTCGACCACCTGCCCGACTCGGACGTGAAGTCCGCCCTGCAGGCGATCCCCGAAGAGTTCCGCATCGCTGTGTATCTCGCGGATGTAGAGGGCTTTGCCTACAAGGAGATCGCGGACATCATGGGGACTCCCATCGGTACGGTGATGTCCCGACTGCACCGGGGCCGCCGCCAACTGCGCGGCATGCTGGAGGACTACGCCCGTGAGCGCGGCCTCGTCCCCGCCGGTGCCGGAGAGTCGGAAGATCGGAAAGGCTCGGGCTCATGAGCTGCGGAGAGCCGCACGAGACGGACTGCTCGGAAGTCCTCGATCATCTGTATGAGTTTCTCGACCACGAGATGCCCGACAGCGACTGCACCAAGTTCGAGGTGCACTTCGAGGAGTGCTCCCCGTGCCTGGAGAAGTACGGCCTGGAACAAGCCGTGAAGAAGCTGGTGAAGCGCTGCTGCGGGCAGGACGACGTGCCGACCGATCTGCGCTCCAAGGTGTTGGGCCGGATCGACCTGATCCGCTCGGGGCAGGCCGTGCCCGAGCAGGACGTCACTGCCCCGGAGTCCGACCGGCCGACCGCCGCCAAGGAATGAGCCCCGGCGGACGCCACGACTCGTCGCGGCTCCGCACGAACCATGCTCCGTACGTAGTTCCGTGCTCCGTATCCGGACGTGCCGACCGGGCTCTTTGACACCCGCCGGAGCACACAACTCGCCGACCTGGCCCCTTCGTTGACCCCGGGTTCTGTCGCGCGTGCCGACCGGCCGGGCGCCCGGCCGTGCCGTTGTCGGCCACGCTCCCACCGAGCCGTCTCCGGCCACACCCCCCGCCATGCCACCCGCGCTCGGTCCGGCGGCCGGGGCGGATACCGGACCGCCGTCGCGCGGGAGGCGGTCGGCAGACCCCTCTGCCGGGAACAGCTCCTGTGCGTCAGGATCGTCCACCTCGTCGACGCATACGACGACCTCAGCGGGGAAAGTGTCATCGGGCCCCCGGATGTGTGGGAGGGAATCGGGCCCGGCACCGGTCCCGGCTGTCGGCCCGAAGCCGTGCCCGCACGGGCCGGGGTCATGGTGCCGGGGTCCTGGTCCGGGGCGGTCCGACCCCCTGTCCCGTCCGGGTAACCCATGGGTAATGAGCGGGTGTCCGGCCTGGCATGGTTGGATGCGAAGAGAGTGGAAAACGAGGGTGTCCAGTCGGGACGGGCGGGAATCGTGAGGATCTTCGGGAAGGTACGGCATCGGCCCTCCGCCTCTTGGCGGCAGGCCACGGACCGCGCGTTCACGCTGATCGGCGACGGCCGGTACGAGGACGCGGGCGCACTGCTGACGCGTGCGGCGGACCTGGAACCCTGGCTCTCGGAGTCGTGGTTCAACCTGGCGCTGCTGCACAAGTTCCGGCATGACTGGGAACAGGCGAGAGCCGCGGGCCTGAGGGCCGTCGCGCTGCTCGACAAGGCATCCGGCGCTCCCGACTGGTGGAACGTCGGGATCGCCGCCACCGCACTGCAGGACTGGCCGCTGGCGCGCCGCGCCTGGCAGGCGTACGGCCTGAAGGTGCCGGGCGCGGGTCAGTACACCTCGGCGGCCAACAGCGAACCGGTGGGTATGGAGCTGGGCAGTGCCGCGGTACGGCTGTCGCCGGAGGGCGAGGCCGAGGTCGTGTGGGGCCGCCGGCTCGATCCGGCCCGGATGGAAGTGCTTTCCATCCCGCTGCCGTCGTCCGGCCGCCGCTGGGGCGAGGTCGTGCTGCACGACGGTGTGCCGCACGGGGAGCGGGTCACCGCGGCCGGGCCCGCGTATCCCGTGTTCGACGAGATCGAGCTGTGGGCGCCGTCCCCCGTGCCCACCTGGGTCGTGCTGCTCGAAGCGGCCACCGAGGCGGACCGGGACGCCCTGGAGCAGCTGGCGTCCGACGCCGGGTTCGCCGCCGAGGACTGGTCGTCCTCGGTGCGGCTGCTCTGCCGGGCATGCTCGGAGAGCCGGATGGAGAGCTATGAGGGCGGCGATGAACACCTGGACCCGCACGACCACAGCGAGCCGGGGCATCCGGGACCGCTGGGGCACCGTACGGCCGGTGATCTGTGGGTGCCGGAGCGCGAGTGCGGGATAGCGGCACCGGCAGGGCTGGTGCGCGGTCTGCTGGACGGCTGGGTGGCGGACAGCCCGGACAGCCGCGAGTGGCGGGATCTCGAAGAAGTCTGCTGACCCGTGCCCGTAGGCTGTATGGGCACCGGTCGCGGTGCTCGGGTGCCCGGACCCCGGTCCATCGGACGTCCGGGGTTCAGGTTTTGAGGAAGGCGTACGGCTGACATGGCGCAGCAGGAGACGGGCGAGCAGATCAGCGTCGACGACGAGGGATTCGTCGTGGACACGGAGGACTGTGAGGCGCGTGAGACGGCTCATCGCGAGCGAGGCACGTCCCGTCCGATCACGGTCGTGGGCAATCCGGTGCTGCACAAGGAGTGCAAGGACGTCACCGAGTTCGACGACGAGCTGGCCCGGCTGATCGACGACATGTTCGCGAGCCAGCGGACGGCGGAGGGTGTGGGCCTGGCCGCCAACCAGATCGGTGTCGACCTGAAGGTCTTCGTCTACGACTGCGGGGACGACGAGGGCGTACGGCACGTGGGCGTCGTCTGCAACCCGGTGCTGGAGGAGCTGCCGCCCGAGGCGCGGGTCCTGGACGACTCCAACGAGGGCTGCCTCTCCGTCCCCACCGCGTACGCCTCACTGGCCCGCCCGGACTACGCGGTGGTCCGCGGCCAGGACGCCAAGGGCAACCCGATCAAGGTGCGGGGCACCGGCTACTTCGCGCGCTGCCTCCAGCACGAGACGGACCACCTGTACGGCTACCTGTACATCGACCGTCTCTCCAAGCGGGACCGCAAGGACGCGCTGCGGCAGATGGCGGAGAACACCCCGCGCTACGAGACCGTGCCGAACGACTGAGCCGCCCGGCACCACTTGCCGCCCGGCAGGCCCCTGCACCCTCGCGAAAGCGGCAGGGCCTGCCGGAACACGCTCTTCGGGATCGAGTCAACCAACTTTCTTCCAAAGATAGTTGACGCGCGTTGACTCGTCCGACAAGCTCTCTCATCACCACTTCCGTGATGTGAGGGAGCCCCCCCATGCTCAGGCGCACCGCACGACTACTGCTCGGCATTGTCATGACCATGGCCTTCGCCTTGGGCGGTGCCGTCGTCACCGCCGGCACCGCGCAGGCCGACGGCTGTTACACCTGGAGCCGGACCCTGTCGGCCGGCGACACCGGCAATGACGTCGTCCAGCTTCAGATCCGGGTGGCCGGCTACCCGGGCTACAACTCCGTGCTCGCCATCGACGGCTCCTTCGGACCGGCCACCACCGCCGCCGTCAAGCGCTTCCAGGCCGCCTACGGCCTCACCGCCGACGGCATCGCGGGCCCGGCGACCCAGTCCAAGCTCTACGCCCTCCAGGACGACGACTGCACCCCGATCCACTTCAGCTACGCCGAGCTCAACCAGTGCAACTCGACCTGGGCGGGTGGTGCCGTAGCGGCGGGCACGGCGAAGGCCAGCGCCCTGAGCACCATGTGGAAGCTGGAGGCGCTGCGGCACGCGCTCGGTGACCAGTCGATCCGGGTCACCAGCGGCTTCCGTTCGAGCTCCTGCAACAGTGCGGTCGGCGGTGCGACCAACAGCCGCCACATGTACGGCGATGCGGCCGACCTCGGCGCCGGACCGCACTCCCTGTGCACCATGGCCAAGGAGGCCCGCTACCACGGCTTCAACGGGATCCTGGGCCCGGGCTACCCGGGACACAGCGACCACGTCCACGTCAACCAGGGCCCCAGCCACTACTGGTCGGCTTCGAGCTGCGGAATCTGACATAGCGTCAAGCAGCAACATCTGGCACACCAGGGCTCTGTGTGCCGGTCCCGCCGGACCGGCACACAGAGCCCTTTTCCGTGGCGCCCGCCCGGCGGCCCGGCGACGCCGAATCCTTTGTGGGTCAGGCGACTTCGGGTGTGGAGGCTGGTCCGCGGAAGGTACGTCGATAGGCCTGCGGTGTGGTGCCCAACGACCGTACGAACTGATGGCGCAGTGCGGCAGCGGTTCCGAAGCCGGTCCGCGCCGCGACCGCGTCCATCGTCTCGTCGGTCGTCTCCAGCAGGTGCTGAGCGAGCAGCACCCGCTGACGGAGCAGCCAGCGGTACGGAGTGGTGCCCGTCTCCTGCTGGAAGCGGCGGGCGAAGGTGCGCGGAGACATGTGCGCCTGGACGGCAAGCTGTTCGACGGTCAGCTCCTGGTCGAGGTGGCGCTCCATCCAGGCGAGCGTGCCGCCGACCGTGTCGCACCGGGTGCGGGGCAGTGGCCGCTGGATGTACTGCGCCTGCCCGCCGTCCCGGTGCGGTGGCACCACCATGCGGCGGGCGACCGCGTTGGCGACATCGGGGCCGTACTCCTGTCGGACCAGATGCAGACTCGCGTCGATCCCGGCCGCAGTGCCCGCCGATGTGATGACCGGGCCCTCGTCCACGTACAGCACGTCGGGTTCGACGACGGCCCGGGGGAAGCGACGGGCCAACTCCGGGGCATGGCGCCAGTGCGTGGTGCAGCGGCGCCCGTCCAGCAGCCCGGCCGCGCCGAGCACGTACGCGCCGGAGCAGACGCTCATCACGCGCGCGCCCCGGTCCACCGCCCGGCGCAGCGCGTCGAGGACCTGCTCGGGGTAGTCCCGCTGGGCGAAGCGGCTGCCGGCCGGCACGGCGATGAGGTCGGCCTCCTCCAGGCGGTCGAGGCCGTACGGCGTACTGATGGTGAATCCGGCATGGGTCCGGAGCACCGGGCCGTCGGCGGAGACCACGGCGAAATCGTGGACCGGCAGGCCTTCGTCGCTGCGGTCGAGGCCGAAGACCTCGCACAGCACGCCAAGTTCGAAGGGATGGACCTCGTCGAGCAGCAGAGCGGCGACGTTCGTCAGCATGGAGTCAGTGTGGCAGCAATTCGATGCTCCATGACAGTCCTGCCACTGCCGGACTCCGCCCGCGCGGACGACAGTAGAGCCATGAACACATGCGTGAACGTCCTGGGGATGTCCGTACTTGTCGCTCTTGTGTCGCTGCCCGCGCTGGTCGGTTTCGTGCGGGAGCGCCGCATCGACCGCCTCCTGCGGGAAGCGGAACGGGCACGGGGGGACGCGCCCCCGGAGGCGGGGGTCGCGGCACAGCCCGTGACGGCCGCGCGGCGCCCCCGCCTCGCGGCCGGGGTCCGGTGCTGAGGGCGGACGCACGAGGGCTCGGGCGACCGGGTGGGAAACGGCAGGGGCGCCGCACAGCCGGTGAAGGCTGTTGGGGTGTGTCCTTCGAACTGGTCCGCCCGCTGTGGGAACACCCGACGCGTGGGCAATGGGTACCGGGCGGCGCTCCTGTCGGCGACCCGCGCCGACGTCGTGGCGGCCCTGTGCGTGGCCGGGCTGCTCAATCTGTCCCTGCTCGTCGTCGCCGCGGCCAACCT
>NZ_JBFAWU010000025.1:0-128551 GCF_040680455.1 Streptomyces sp. NPDC052052
TCATCTCCCTCCTCAACCCCGCCTCCGCGTTCGTCCGCGCGGTCAAGGGAATCATCGACATCGTCACGTTCATCGTGAACCAGGGCGCCCAGATCGTGGAGTTCGTCAACGCCGTCCTCGACTCCGTCATCGCCATCGCCAACGGCGGCACCGCCGGCGTCCCCAAAATGATCGAAACCGCCCTCGCCGCCAGCGTCCCCGTCCTCATCGGCTTCCTCGCCTCACTCCTCGGCATCGGCAACCTCGCCAACAAAGTCAAATCCGTCTTCCACGCCGTCGCCAAACCCGTCAACCGCGCCATCGACAAAATCGTCGGCTTCATCGTCAAGAAGGGCAAAGCCCTCTGGAACAAATTGAAGAAGAGGAACAAAAAGGGTTCTGCGGGACAACGCCCAAGCCCGGGGAGCTCGACCGCCAAGGAAGACAATGCGATTAGGGACGCAAAACGCCTACTGAATCGGAAACCACCAAAAGAGGTCGTCTCCGAGCGACTTCCCGTCATCTCCCATAGGCACGGCACCCCGCTACACCTCGTAGTAGAGTCAAAAACTGACCACGGCGAGCGGGTTCACGTCCAAACGATGTCAACCAATAGCGTGAACTTGCCGAGCGACAGTGACCAGGATTCACAGGTAGCCCTCGTTGGCAAGAATTTCATCACACATGGAGGACAACTCATAGAAAAGGCGCATGCCGATTGGTGGAGCAAACAACTGAAGCATCCGGAAATCACAAACGGGAAAATATGGAAAGACGATAGCATTCTCCCGCCGACAAGCGTACTGGCAAAAAAGTACCTTAACGACAGGAGTGTGCACGAGAAAGTAACAAAAGACTACTACCCCAACAAGCGCAGCGATCCCAACAAAGATCATTTCTACGCCAAAGTTTTCGGAGATTCGCAGAAGTATTCACGGAAGGAAGTCATCGGACTACTCGGTGCAGCCGCACTCAATAAAATTCGCAAAGTCGGAGTCGAGAGCGCACGTCAGGCACAGGACGCAGAAACCGAGAAAACGCTCAAGAATATGCGTTTCCTTCCGAACGAAGGTCACTATGGTCGATTCGATCCATTCCCCAAAGGTACCAAGGCTCCGAACCGCGAACTGGAGAAGGCGATCGAGCAAGTCAGCGCACCACCCAGGGAGAAGATCATCAAATTCCTTCAGCTGATCATGGAAGGCAAGACTGTGGGAACAATCGACTGGGGAGAGTTCAAAGACCTTTGGGACAACCATGCAAATTCGAAAGCTTACGTGAAGACGAAATTTCGCGAGGCCGATGGCGGCAAGCACGAGTGGATTCCAACAAACTACATCGCCGACGTTCTGCACTTTGCGGTGGAACACAGAATTAAGGGGCGCCTGGAAGCCGCACAGGATTGGCTCACCTTACATAATAAATTGCGCTCGTTCACTTCGGACGTGATCTATCGCGTGGAGATACCGCCTGGATCCGAGCTAATCACAGAAAGAGGTTCTATATCGGCTCACGCCGGCGCCTTTGTCACCGTCGACGACCGAAAATTCATCTTCAACGACGGCGACGATCCATGGCACAAGGGGCTGCGTGGACTATTCGACAACTTCATAGGCGCCAATCGATCAGGAACCGCGTTACAATTCCTGGAACTCCTTCAGGCCAGACTACCCAAGCCTGGAGTCGCCCCAGAAGTTGAGCGGCTCATATGGGATCCAGGAGTCCGCCCCATCCCGGCCGCAATGCGAGGCGTAGAGGTCGATGCAATTTATCGCAACATTACGGTGAACCCAGGTGGAGTTGTCCGTACAGACGAACGAGTAAGGATATCCTTGGGCGATCTGGAATCTCTTCAGAAGATAAATTACGAACGGGTGCGCGCCGACTTTCAGAAGGTCCACGACATTCTTAGCGGGGAGTGAAGCACTCATGGGGATTCCCATTGAGCCGGAAATCAAGAAAGGCGTCGAACTGGCCCGACTGCACAAACGACTGAGGAGGGATGACAGCGAAACGATCACGGAGCTCCATGTGTCTCACGCTAAATCGTTGGCCGGACTCGCAAATTTTCCGGACCTCGAGATCCTCATCCTTGCCGGCTGCGATCCGGTAGCACCTAAAACCCTACCTGATCTGGGGCGGCTTCTATCGCTAAGGATTCACGACAGCGGCCTCCGTGACATTGAGGGAATGGATAAATTCCCAGGTCTGCGCATCCTGTCATTGCCAAGGAACCGGATTCAAGATGTGTCCCCGCTCCTGAACTGCAACCTCGCGAGTCTCGAGATCACAGGAAATCCATTGTCTCAGGACTCTTACGAGATGGTCCTCCCGGAGCTGATGCGTCGTGGATGCAATGTTTCTCGGTCACAGGAGCGCGAATGGAGAGCGTCTCTCCGGATTCGTGAGGCGAACATTCCCCTCAGTTGTTATCGGAACAACGGTCGGTACTATCTTTGCAGTCCAGGGCTTGAAATCACTGGAAGTCCTGATACCGACCACCCAGAGATCAGAATCGACGAGGTAGAAGATCTGCTGGACAGGGACCCGAACGTACTCCTGGAACTGTTCCGTCAGCGGGGAGGTGTTTGGCATCCTCCGAACCCCTGACAGCATCACGTGAATCAGAATGTGGACCAGGCTCCGCGTGGGGTCATCGAGGCCGTGTGCGCCCGTGTCGGCAAGCGCGAACTCTCCGCTCATGTCGAGGGGGCAGGAGCGACTGCCCCCATTGAGCGTGGGAGGACAACGGCCGATCCCCCTTCCACCCGCGAGAAGTCAAGGCCAGGTCAGGCGGATCCCGCCGCCCCCGATCGCGTAGGCGGCCGGCCCCCTGAGCGCTGCGCCGTGCTCCTCGTCGCCGGAGACAAATCAGGACAATGGACCCAGTGGTACCGCCGGTCGGTCCCTGTGGCCGAGGCACGGTACGACGAGTGGTTGGCTCACATCGCACAACGGCAGAAAGGCACTTCGGAATGACTACTTTCCACTCCTGGGACGAAGTGAAGCACGAGGTCTTCGATGCCGAGGACCTCGACGAGATCGAGCTCGGTGCCAGGCGGATGGTTGCTGAGGCGCGAGCACACCGACTGGTCGAGATGCGCAAGGAGCTCGGGCTGACACAGAGCGACATGGCCGACCGCATGCACGTGCGGCAGGAGCGCATCTCCGCCATCGAACGGGGGCGGACGACAGCCACGGAAGTGGGCACGATCGCGGCCTACATCGCAGCTCTGGGTGGACAGCTGGAACTTGTGGCCAACTTCAACGGTGCCCGCGTCGTGATTGCCTGAGTTGCGCCAGGTCCACGGCTTCGTCACAGCCCTCGTGGTGCTCGCACACGGATCCATGGGAAGTGCCCTGCCGCAGAAGGCGCAGCCTTCTCCTCCTTCCTGTAGGAGATCGGTGTCATGAGTGACGCACCCACCTACGGCGTGGGCGGAGGCTCCACCGCCAACGTCTCCGTCAGCCTGCGCTCGGGCAATATCGCGGCCGTCCGTGCGCGAGTGGGAAAGCGGGGCTTCTCCGCCTACGTGGACGCTGCCGTGCGGCGGCAGATCGAGCGGGACAACCTTGCCGAGCTGACCGAACGACACGAAGCCGAGCACGGTGTCTTGCGCCACGCGGAGGTCGAGGCCGCACGAACGCTTCTGCGGGGCGATACCGAAACCTGCGGTGATCCTCACCTCGGACCCTGAGGTTCTCAGGCAGCTGTGCGGGGACCAGGTACGGATCATCAAGGTCTGAGCGTCGGGCTCCGCGAGGCGCCGTCCTCACGCCAGCAGCCCCAGATACGGCCCGAACTCCGACGCCAGGGTCAGCCGGCCCAGCTTCTGGTACTCGCGCTGGATCGCGTGGATCAGCGTCGGCATCGTCACCGGCTCACCCGTGTCCGCCGCCAGGTACGCCGCCGTCACCGCGATCGAGCGGATGTTGCCGCCCGCCAGCTCGAAGTTCTCGGCGCAGAAGGCGAGGTCCAGGTCCTTGCCCCGGGGCAACAGCGGCCCCAGGCACCGCTCCCAGAGGACCAGGCGCTGTTCGGGGTCCGGGACCGGGAAGTCGATGACCAGGTCCAGGCGGCGGGTGAAGGCGTCGTCCAGGTTGGCCCGGAGGTTGGTGGCGAGGATGGCCAGACCGTCGAAGGACTCCATGCGCTGCAGCAGGTACGCGCTCTCCACGTTCGCGTAGCGGTCGTGGGCGTCCTTCACGTCCGAGCGCTTGCCGAAGATCGCGTCCGCCTCGTCGAAGAGGAGGACGCCGTTGACGCCCGCGGCCTCGGAGAAGATCCGTTCCAGGTTCTTCTCCGTCTCGCCCACGTATTTGTCGATCACCGTCGCCAGATCGACCGTGTAGAGGTCCAGGCCCAGGTCTGCGGCGATGACCTCCGCCGACATGGTCTTGCCGGTGCCGGAGTCGCCCGCGAAGAGGGCCGATACGCCTCGGCCCCTGCCGCCGCCGGGGCGCATGCCCCACTCCCCCAGGACCCGGTCGCGGTGGCGGGCGCGGGCGGTCAGTTCGCGGAGTTGAGCGTGGGTGTCCGGCGGGAGGACCAGGTCGTCCCAGGTGACGGTGGGTTCGATACGGCGGGCCAGCCGGTCCAGACCCGCCGCGTTCTGGGCGCGGGCGCCCTGGCGGACGTGGTCGGGGGTCAGGGCGCCGCCGTCCAGGTGGGTGGTCTGGGCGGCGCCCCGGGCGGCGCGGGTGATCTGTTCCGGGGTGAGGAGGAACGGCGAGAGCAGCCGGTCCACGTCGATGGTGTCGGGGACGGGGGCGGCGTACGCGTCGGTCCACAGGGCGGCTCTGGTCGAGGGCTCGACGCGGGGGGCGTGCAGGAGCAGGGGCGGGGCGGTGGACCAGGCCGCGTCCCAGGGGGCCCGGCCCACCAGGATCGTGGGGACCGGGGTGCCGGTGATCAGCCGGAGGAGTTCCGGGTGTTCGCGGGAGACCGCGTCGAGCGGGGCGCAGACCAGGCCGGCGCCGGTCAGCCGGGCCTCCCGGACCAGGGAGCGGACCGCGTCGGCGGGTGACGGGTCCTCGGCCAGCCGTGCCAGGTTCAGGCCCAGCACCCGGTGGCCCGCCAGGGTCAGTGCGGTGGCGGCGAGGGCCGTGCCCGCGCCGCCCTGGTCCTCGCGGAGGTAGGCGAGCGAGGCGCCCCGGGTGAGGGCCGCGGCCAGCGGGGCCGGGTTGCCGACGCCCGGTACGGCATGCCAGGGGGCGAGGAGGTCCGCCAGCCGCGGGTCGGGGGTGTCGTCACCCAGGAGGTGGGCGGTGACCCGGTCGGGGACGCGCAGCGCACGGCTCAGGAACGGGCGGTCCAGGTCCTCGGCCAGCAGCAGGCGGCCTTCGCGGAGCGGCGCCAGGGGCGAGAGCCGGCCGCGTGCCACCTGGTCGGCCGGGGACAGTCCGCACAGCCCCAGGGCCAGGCCGATGGAGGGGCGGCGGCGGGTGACGTCGTCGTTCAGGTAGCCGTAGAACGCCTCGAAGCGGTCGTCGAGATCCGGTACGAGCGCGATGAGGAGGATCTCGGTGTCGAGGGCGGTGAGGCCGAACACGTCGGCCAGGGACGTGAGTCGGGATGTCTCGGACGACACGTCCGCCCAGGCCTCGTCGTGGTCCCCGACGGGCGACGGATAGCTGCGGGCCTCCTCCTCGTCCAGCAGGCGGGCGATGTTCTCGTCCGTGAGGTAGAGGCCGCGGAAGGCGTCGTCCGGGGCCGGGTCGGTGAGCTGCCGGGCCTCGACCGCTCGTCGGATGCGCTGCTCCACCGCTACCGCGCGGGCGAGGAGATGGCGCAGGTTCGGGTCGCCCGCAGTGGTCATCCGGTGCTGTCCTCCGTCTCGGGCTCCATCGAGGGCTTCGTTTCGGGCGCCGTCCCGGGCTCCGGCTCGGTCTTCGTGCGGTTCTCGGTGATACGGAGGGACAGTCCGCGCCGCCGTTCCGTGTCGGGAGCGCGGAGGGCACCCCCACCCGGGCCGCCCGCACCTCCCGAACTTCCCGGTCCTCCCGAGCCCCCTGAACCTCCCGATCCCCCCGGACCACCCGCGCCGCCCGGACCACCCTGGTCGTCCGCACCACCCCGGCGGGCCGGCCGACCCGGCCTGCCTCCGTACACCGGAAGGCCGCCGCGCCCCGGCATCGGCTCCGTCAACGGCTCGGCCGCCTCGGGTACGTCCCCGAAGCGGGCGTGGAGGCCCTCGTCCCCCACCGGCGGGCCGACCACATAGCTCGGCGAAGCCGTCACCGGCACGCTGATCACCAGGTCCAGCGAAGGCTTCAACTCGCCTCCCAGCGCACTCCACACGTCGGCGAACGAGCGGTCCTCCGGCGGTGGCAGCGCGATCGACATCGGTACCGGCGCCCCGATCTCCGCCAGGGTGCCCGTCAGCCGCTCCGGAGGCAGCGCCTCGTACCGCAGCAGACAGCCGAGCAGTGAGGAGAGCAGCCGGTGCTCGTCCTCCGGACGCTTCGTCCATGCCGTGATCAGGTACGAGAGCTTGAAGAACCGGGGCGGGCGGCGGCGCGCGATGATCGTGCCGCGCTCGTCGTACTCGTTGTGCAGCCCCCGCTCACGCCGGCGCATGTCCTCACGGATGTCGTAGAGATAGAGGTTGACCACGGGCGCGTTGACCTTCGCCGCCCAGTCCCGGGTCGGGGCGTCGAAGACCACCGCGATCTGGCCGCCTTCGAGCACCTCCGCCCTGATCAGAGCCCTCAGTACGTCATCGACCTCGTGGATCACCCGATCACTCCCGTGGCGTGGCCGGCCCTCATGCGCGTCCCGCGAAGTCCGGTGGCTGGAGGTTGCGTTGGACCACCAGGACAGGTTTCTTCAAGCGGTCGATGTCCCGGGTGTCCACCCGGAGCTCCCGCGGACCGAGCTTGTCCTTGCGCAGCACCGGGATCTGGACCTCGAAGGTCCCGTCGGCGGCCACGGTCACCCGGGACATCTCCGCGGTGATCCCGGTGTTCCACGTGAAACGTGCGGTCTGCCCCGGCGGGTAGTCCTTGCCCCTCGCCAGCACCACCTGGCCCGGCTTGACCACCTGCGGTGTGACCGTCAGCGAAGGCTTCAGGACGCGCAGCCGGTCGGTGGCCTGGTTGTTGGCCGTCCGGCGGTCCGGCAGCGTGCCGCGCACGGTGGCCCGCACATCCCCGGTGACCGCCGCACGGTAGGTCGCCGTCTGGGTGATCTCGATGCGGCCACCGGCCGGGATGGTGCAGGGTTTGGCCGCTGTGCAGCGGGTCAGGGCGGGCAGAGTGCGGTCCTTCGCCTTGGCAGGTTTCGGCCAGGACGAGGCGATGACCACGCCGGTCGCCGTGTCCGGTCCGGCGTTGGTGACGGTGAAGCGCGCTCGGGCCGGGCGGCCGGTGTACGTACGGTCCGGGCTGACGTCGGCCTTCACCGCCACATCCGCCGAGGGCGGTACGGGCGCCTCGAGGACCTCGATCTGTGCGGTGTCCCTCCCCGTGTTGCCCGCCGAGTCGGTGGCCGAGCAGGTCACCGTGGTGATGCCGACCGGGAAGAGCGAGCCGGAGGGCGGGGTGCAGGTCACCGGCAACGTGCCGTCGGTGGCGTCCTCGGCGGTGGCGCCGTAGGACACCCGCGCACCCCCCTTCCCCTTGGCCCGGACGGTCAGATCGTCCACGGTGACCACGGGTGCCTCGATGTCGTTCACATCGATGTTGATCTGTTCCTGGAAGTCCGGATCGGCCGCCGCTGCCGGTCCGATGCTTTCGGCCTCCGGTGCCTGGGTGCCCATCAGGAACTGGACGGTGCAGGTCAGCCGGGTGCCCTGGGGAGCGTCCGCGGAGACGTCGATGTTCTCCGCGAAGTGTGCGGTGTCCCCGCTGGTGAGCTGCTGGGTCGGCGGATCGAGGCTCACGCTCAGATGCGGGTCGCAGTTCTCCAGGCGGTAACCCACGTTGGTGGGGAGGTTGTTGAACCCTTCGATGATGGCGTCCACGACATCGCCGCCTTCGATGCCTTCGATCATCCGGCCGTTGGTGGCGGTCGCCAGTCTCAGGGCCTGGTCCGGATCGTGCACCTCGTCGTTGGGGTATCTGGGTATCCGGCCGTTGCCGTTGAGGCCATCGCCCCGGTCACTGGTCAGGCCGACCGCGATCAGCCGTACCCCCGCGTCCTGGAGGGCGAACTCGGCGTCGCTGAGGTAGTACTTGTAGTTGCTGGGTTCATGGCTGGACGCGTCGCCGACCAGCACGATGACGGGACTGGAATCGGGACGGAACACGGTCTGCCCGTTCCCGCCGTTGGCCAGCTTCCACAGTGCGTAGATCCAGTCCTCGGGCGGACCCTTGCTGTAGGAACCCATGTCGGACGTGAGCTGGTCGACGCCCTTCTGCACCTCGGTGAGGTCGTACGTCAGTCCCTGGAGCACCTTGAAGCCCGCGTCGGGGTCGACTTGCTGATCGCCGAAGGTGGCCACGGCGAAACGCGAGTCGGGCTGTTGCTCGCGGATCGCCTTGGTGATCTCGGGAATCCGTCTCTTGACCCGGTCGATGGGCTCATCCATGCTGCCCGTGCCGTCCACCAGCAGGATCACATCCGGCTTCGGCGGAAGCGCCGGAGTACGCACCTGCTTGTCCACACCTGTGGATCCGCCGGGGTCGACCGCGTCGGTGAACTCGGCCGGGGTGACCCAGGGCTCGGGCTCGACCGCCGCCGGCGCCTGCGAGGTGACGGCCGAGCCAGGTGCGACACCGGTGACCACCAGGAGCAGGGCCAGCGCCGGGACACGGAGCACGGCGAGCGTCCTGCGCTGGGCAAAGGGCCGGCCCACCTGCCCCTTCCGCGACCGCGACGCCCACTGAAGCGGATGGAACCAGCGCACGGAAGTCCTCCCCCACCCTCGGCCGATCGGCATACCGGACGCCACGGTCCCGTACCCCCGTCCGTCCCGCAGCGGAGCAGGAGTCACACCCTCGGGAACCTTCCGCTGCCCGATCGGGCAGCGGAAGGCATGCCGGTGCGTCCGAAGCCGTGTCCGGGCTGACGAATCCGCCGGAGCCACGGAGCCGACGCGACCGCCACGACTGACACGACCGCCGCGACCGCCGCGGCTGCCGTGACTGCCGTGGGCGTCCGGGCCCGACCGCTCAGATCAGTCCCTGCCGCATCGCGTACGCCACCGCGTGCGAGCGGTTCCGCAACTGGAGTCTGGTCATCACCGAGTGCAGCACGTTCTTGATCGTGCGCTCGGAGTAGGCCAGTTTCGTCGCGATGTCCGCGGTGTCGTACCCCTCCGCGACCAGCCGCAGCACATCCACCTCGCGGGCCGCGAGCCCGGTGAAGTGCAGGCCACGCGGGCCGAGCACCTGCCCCTGGAGCCGGCCCACCTCTTCGAGCAGCCTGCCCAGCAGGTCGGAGGGGAGATGGCCCTCACCCCGGGCCACCGTCCCTATGACCTGCACCAGATGCTCCGGGGTCGACTCGGAACGCCTGACCACCCCGGCGACCCCGCACTCCGCGGCACTCACCAGCTTCTGCTCGTCGATGTCCGTGGTGACCAGGACGGTGCGTGAGGTGCTGGTGCGCTGAATGTGGCGCAGCATCGTCAGCACCTCCTCGTCGACCGTGTCCACGACGACGACCACGATCCGGGGCGAGGCCTCGCCCTCTCCCCATTCCGTCACGCTGACCTCGGGCCGCGCTCGTAGCTGACTGGCCACACCCGCTCGCGAGATCGGATCCTGGGCCCGTAATGCGACAGTGATGCGCTCCATGGCAATGCTCCCCCTGGGCAACAGCCGCTGGCAGGCATCACGCGAACACAACCATCACGGCTGTTCTCGTATGCCTCATTCGTCATGAGGCGGTCAGACGATTCCCTCATACCCCCCCGGGGAAACAGAAAAGCCGATCCGGGCACAGAAGTTGCCCGGAAGTGTTCCTTCACGGCCGATGCCGGTCATGCGCGCCGAACCTACGGTGCGCCGTATGAGTCTCACGGCAAGCCTCGACGCATCGTCCGTCACGGCCGCACCGGGCGAGGAGACGGCCCTCCCCCTGCGGATCCTCAACTCCAGCCGCACCGTCGAGGAATACCGCTTCGAGGTGGTCGGTGAGTGTGCCGCCTGGTCGACGGTGGAGCCGGCCACCCTCTCGCTGTATCCGGGCGACTCACAGACCGTCTCCCTCATGTTGCGTCCGCCCCGCGACTCGTCCGTCCTTGCGGGCGAGACGACCTTCGGGATCCGGGTGGTGCCCACCAGCGAGCTGAGCAGCACGGTGGTGCCCGAGGGGCGGGTGACCGTGCTGCCGTTCCACGAGACCACCGCCGAGCTGGTGCCACGCAGTTCGCACGGCGCCTGGCGCGGCAGGCACCGGATCGCCGTCGACAACCGGGGGAACACCCCGGCCACCGTGCGGCTCAGGGCACAGTCCGGTACGGAGCGGGCCCGGGTCTCCTTCGCGGCGGACGCGTTGCAGATCGCCCCGGGACGGGCGGAGTTCGGGCACGTGACCGTCCGGCCGGCCAAACGCATCTGGCGCGGGACACCGGTCACGCACCCCTTCCAGGTGGTCGCCACACCGGATGCGGGCGAGGGGCAGGCCCCGGTCACCACGGTGGTCCTGGACGGCTCGTACCAACAGGAGCCGATCCTGCCGCGCTGGCTTCCCCGGGCGCTGATCACCGCGGCTGTCCTGCTGATCGCGCTGGTCGGGCTCTGGTACGCGTTGCTGCGGCCGGTCGTGAAGTCGGCGGCCCGGGAGGCGGTCACGCCGGAAGCGGTCCGGTCCGCCGCAGCGGCCGACAAGAGCAAGGCCCCGGAGAGCGGCTCGTCGGCCGGAGCGGCGTCGGGCGGGGGCGACTCGTCCGGAGCGGGCGGGGGCGCGTCGAAGCCCAGCCCCTCGCCGAGCCCCGCCGCATCCGGCGGTGCGTCGAACGCCGCCCCGACCAGTGCGCAGGTGCAGGTCAGGGACTCGGTCGGCGGTGGGTCGAACACCGCGACGGCCCTCCGGGTACCCAGCGGGCACACCTTCCAGCTGACGGACATCGTGGTCCAGAACCCGCAGGGCGACGCGGGAACGCTCGTGGTCTCCTCCGGCAAGGACCGGCCCGTGCTCCGGCTCGCACTGGAGAACTTCCGGGACTCCGACTACCACTTCGTCACACCGATCCTGGTGCCCGCGGGCGGCACGGTCACGATGACCGTCGACTGCCGGAAGGTGGGCAAGCCGGTGAACGCACCGGCGCCCGCACGGTGTGCGGAGTCGCTGTTCCTCGGCGGCACGATGCGGACGGACTCCGCGGACTGAGCCCCGAGCCCCGAGCCCCGACGAGGGCTGCGCCCGCGGATCCCACGGGCGCAGCCCTCGTCGCGTTCCCCGGGGCGGGACCGCCGGTCCCGGCGCTCCCCCCAACGGCCCGTCAGGCAGGTGGAGCCTCTTCCTCCTCCTCGGCTCCTTCCTCCGCCCGTTGGACGAAGGAGCCCTGCACATCGGCGGGTTGCTCGTCCTCGTCCTCCGTCGCCTCGCGTTGCACGGCAGGCACCGCGGCAGAGGGCGTGCCATGGCCGCTCCCCTCGGCCGTGGGCGCCGAGGCCGAGGCCGTACCCGGGGCCGGGTCCGCCAGCACCCGGTCGGCGTTGACGACGGCCTCCCGCTCGAACCGGTCGGACGGATCGCTCACCCGGATACCTCCGGGCGCCTCCGTGCCCTCCACCGGGCCACTGCGCTGCTGGATCACATGGGTCAGTTCATGGGCCAGCGTGGTGCGGCCCTGCGGGGAGGACGGGTCGTACGCGTCCCGCTGGAAGACCACGTCGTTGCCGACCGTGTAGGCGTGGGCGCCCACGCCCTTGGCCGACTCGTGCGCGGCGGAATCGGTGTGGACGCGCACGTCGGAGAAGTCTGCGCCCATCCGCGCTTCCATGTCGGTGCGGGTGTCGGTGTCCAGCGGCCGCCCCCCGCCGGACGAGACCACGTCGTGCACGGGGGAGCGCTCTTCCTCCTCCCGCCTCTGGAGCATCGCCCCCACGGCGCTGTTGCCGACCGTCCGCTGGAGCACGCTCATTCCGCCGGCTCCGACCACATCGGCCCGCCCGGCGGCGGCCGCACGGTAGAGATGCGGGGTGTCCGCGGTCTCCCGGCTCTCGCTCGCACCCGAGGCGTGCAGGGCCTCGTCGTGCTCCTGCTCGTGGCCGTGGCCCCGCTCGTGGTCGTGATCCTGGTCCCATTCCTGTGCGTGCATCGTCATCTCCCTGACCGCACCCCGGTCGGCGGCCCGTCGTGATGGCCCCACCACGTCCACCTTCACGACCCGTCACTGCCTCGTCCAGCCCGGACCCCGCCGGTCGGGGGCAGCCGGCGCTGCCCCTTCGGGCACCCGGACCGTTCCGACGGCGCGGTGGACCCCGGCCGCGTCAGGGCGCCGCGGGCCGCGCCCGGCCCGCTCGTCGTGCCGGTGTCCGACGCGCCCGGTTCCGACGCGCCGCCGCCCGAACGGCCGTCGATGTCCGGCACCCGCTCCCCGACCCGTGTCTGCCGCTGTCACTCCTCGCGGACCACATTTCGAAATGCCCGCTTTTATGGCGTTCTTGACGGCATCGCAGTCCCGCTCCATGGCTGCGCCCGGAGGGTCTTGCCCGGTAGGCTTTCCGTGTGATCTTCAAGCGCATCGGAAATGGGCGGCCATATCCCGAC
Organism: Streptomyces sp. NPDC052052; assembly: GCF_040680455.1. Lineage (NCBI taxonomy): Bacteria > Bacillati > Actinomycetota > Actinomycetes > Kitasatosporales > Streptomycetaceae > Streptomyces > Streptomyces sp. NPDC052052. The sequence goes on from NZ_JBFAWU010000025.1 coordinate 12,644, forward strand.
CACGGCCGGGAAAGCACCCGACAGTGGGCGGATGTCGCGCCACGCCCGGTCCGCCTCGATCAACTGGTGACCACCAAGGGCAACCTGGACCTGGAGACCCTCCTCGCCGAGGACTCGACGTTCTACGGTGACCTGTTCGCACACGTGGTGAAGTGGCAGGGCGACCTCTATCTGGAGGACGGGCTGCACCGCGCGGTCCGCGCCGCACTCCAGCAGCGCCAGGTCCTGCACGCCCGGGTACTCGAACTCGGCTGACAAAGCCCGCGACACCCCAGCACCCCTCCCCCCTATCCGCCGATCGCGCGTATCGCTATGGGTTCGTTCGGGTGCATTCGCACCCATACGGGTGCGATCTATTGATCATTTAGTAGGCATCATCACCGGGTCGCACTACGCTGCGCCCATGAGCATGCTCACACCCCCCGGCATGGGCGGAAAATACCGCATCACGGGCAACAAGTACCCGCACATGCGCCGCCCCCGCCGTCGCGGCAAACTGATCCTCACTGTCACCGCTTCTGTGGTTGCTCTCGGACTGGCCGGATGGGGCACGCTGCAGCTCATCGATGTCTTCACCGGCGGAGACCAGAAGGCCGGCGCCGCCGACCACGCGGCGGCGTGCCCGTCCGCCAAGCCGTCCGAGCCCGCGAAGGCACTGCCGGCCCCCGCGAAGATCACCGTCAACGTCTACAACGCGACACCGCGCAGCGGACTCGCCAAGAAGGCCGCCGACGAGCTGAAGAAGCGCGGCTTCACCATCGGCGAAGTGGGGAACGCCCCGGCCGCGTACGACAAGAAGGTCCCCGGTCCGGGCGTGCTGCTGGGCGCCCCCTCGGCCACGAAGGGCTCGTTCCCGGTGCTCGGTACGCAACTGGAGGGGGCCGTCTCGAAGACCGATGCCCGCAGGACGGCGGACGTCGATCTGATTCTCGGTACGAAGTTCACGGCGCTCAGAACGCCCCAGTCGGCCGCCGCGGCCCTCGCCGCACTGACGAAGCCGGCCCCCGCACCGTCCTGCTGACGCCCGCCGGGCCGGTCCCGGCGGATCGGTCCGCCCCGGTCCGCCCAGGGCCTCCCGCACGGGCCGGATCCGGGTACCGCGTGTCCTGACCCGCGCACCGGTCCGAGCCAGGAGACCTCGGGCCTCCCGGACGGGCCGGATCCGGGTACCGCGTGTCCTGACCCGCGCACCGGTCCGAGCCAGGAGACCTCAGTCGACCGTGCCGTACATCCGGTCGCCGGCATCGCCGAGCCCCGGAACGATGTAGCCGTCCTCGTTGAGCCGCTCGTCGACCGAGGCGGTGACCACCGTCACCGGCGTCCCCGCCAGCTCGCGCTCCATCACCTCGACGCCCTCGGGCGCCGCGAGCAGCACGACCGCGGTGACATCGTCCGCGCCGCGCTTGATCAGTTCCTGAATGGCCGCGACCAGCGTGCCGCCGGTGGCCAGCATCGGGTCCAGGACGTACACCTGGCGGCCCGAGAGGTCGTCCGGCATCCGCGTCGCGTAGGTGGACGCCTGGAGCGTCTTCTCGTCGCGGATCATGCCCAGGAAGCCCACCTCGGCGGTCGGCAGCAGCCGCACCATGCCGTCGAGCATGCCGAGGCCGGCCCGCAGGATCGGTACGACCAGGGGGCGTGGGTACGACAGCTTCACCCCGGTCGTGGATGTGACCGGAGTCTCGATGTCGACCTGCTCGGTACGTACGTCCCGGGTGGCCTCGTAGGCGAGCAGGGTGACCAGTTCGTCGGCGAGCCGCCGGAAGGTCGGGGAGTCGGTGCGCTTGTCGCGCAGGGTGGTGAGTTTGTGCGCGACCAGTGGATGGTCGACGACGTGGATCCGCATGGGCTCAACAGTAACCGGGCCGCCCGCACCCGTGCGCTGGCATCAACCGCACGTTCGGGGGGAAGGTGGGGGCAGACGAACCCAGCCTTGGGGTGATGCATCGATGCCGGACGGTGAACGGCGGGAGAAGGACGAGCCGGACACCCCGGCACCGCAGGACGCGGACGCGGCACGCCGGAGACGGCGCGCCCAGTTCCTGCGCGAACTTCATGAGGCGAAGGCGCTCCGCGACCGGGTCCAGCCACGCCGGGCCAGGGCCGCCCGAATGCGCCAAGCCATGCGGATGCGGACATTCCGCTGGTAGGCCCGGAACGGCGGACCAGTGTCCCCCTGGTGGCGGCGTCCAGGAGAACTGATGGCCGACGCAACGGCCGAACTCCTCTCGCAAGGCCCATGTTTCTGCCACGATTCCGATGGGCGGGACCGCAGGGCAGCCGGGCCACCGAATGCCCTCCCGCCGGACCGACGCCCCTATGACCAGTGGGAGAGTCACGGTGTATTTCGCCGCACTGCTCGCGCGCACCGAAGACGGGTGGGAAGCGAGCGACACGGAACTCGACAATGTGGAGACCCTGTCCGACCTGACGGATCTGGCCCGTGCGGCCTCGGCCGACGAGGACACGGTGCTCCTCTTCATCGAGCAGGAGGACGCCTGGTTCGGCGTCGTCCGGGTGGACGGTGAGGAAGACCCCAGGATCTTCGTCTCGGACGCGCCCGCCGCCGCCCGCTCCTCCTACGGGGAGATCCTGCTCACCGACGAACTGCTCGGCCGCGAACCAGGGGCCGACGACACGATCGCCGCCCTCGAAGAGCTCGTCGGCCTCGACGGTACGGAGGACGGCGAACCGGACACCCCCGACAACGACAACGACGACAACGACACCGACGACGATTTCGATGCCGACGCGGTACCTGCGGGCCCGCTCGGTGACACCGGCGTCCTGGCCGACCTCGGGCTCCCCGAGGCGGAGCTGCTGATGCTGCGCACGGACGCGCTGGTGGAGATCGCGGACGCGCTGGGTGCGGCCGAGGTCCTGGAGGCCGTCCGTTAAGGTCCGCGGGTGAGCGAACCACCGCATCCGCAAGAACCACCGGCAACACACGATCCCCTGAGAGACCCGTGGCGGGCGCACATGCGCCACGCCCTGGCCGAGGCCGACCTGGCGGCGCGGGCCGGCGATGTGCCGGTCGGCGCCGTCGTGCTCGGTCCGGACGGCTCCCTGCTCGCCACGGGGCACAACGAACGCGAAGCTGCCGGCGACCCGACCGCGCACGCCGAGATCCTCGCCGTCCGCCGGGCCGCGGCGGCGCTCGGCCAATGGCGACTGTCCGGATGCACACTGGTGGTCACCCTGGAGCCGTGCACCATGTGCGCGGGCGCGCTGGTGCAGTCCCGGGTGGACCGGGTGGTCTACGGCGCGCGCGACGCGAAGGCCGGGGCAGCGGGCTCGCTCTGGGACGTCGTACGCGACCGTCGGCTCAACCACCGCCCCGAGGTGATCGCCGGAGTGCTGGAGGAGGTCTGCGCCGAGCAGCTGACGGCGTTCTTCCGCGACCTCTGACCAGGCTCGGGGGACGTTGGCGGTCTGCTGCGGCCTATCGGATTTCGGCGGACGGCCGGGATGGTCTAAGCTCTCTCTCGGTAGCGTGTCCGAGCGGCCGAAGGAGCTCGCCTCGAAAGCGAGTGTGGGGAAACTCACCGAGGGTTCAAATCCCTCCGCTACCGCCAGCAACACCCCTCTGAACTGCGGAAACGCAAATCAGAGGGGTGTTTTTGCATGCTGTCGTGCCGCATGGATCCGCCACCGCCCGCTGAGGGATCCGCGAGGGGCCGCGCTCACACGCCGACAGACCAACGCCTCACCAGGAGAAAGCACGAAGCCTGGAGCCCGAGCCGAACCGGGCCCCTTCTCGTGTTCCACCCCCTCGCGCGCCAGACCGTGCGCATCCAGGCCGCCGGCCGGGGGAAGCGGCATCAGGGGGACAAGCCGCCTCCCCCGCCGGATGCAGTCCCTCACACCCTCGCCGCAGTCGGAGGAGAGCGCGCGGCGGAGTCCCACAGTGAGGTCCTGCTCCCAGCCCTCCGGACCCCTGCCTGGTCCGTCGGGCTTCACCGTCCATCCTGCAGCCTCATAGAAGCCTCATGAGCGGACAAAAGACCTCGATCACCGGGCCCTTGGGTCTGTCCGGACGGCCCTTTGGTCCTCAAAGGCTGTGCGAGGGCCGGGAAACACCCGAGGGCCACGACCACTCCTGCGGATAGAATCGCCCGACTGCACAGGGGATCGACGGTGAGGCAGGGGCTGATGGTGCAAGCGAAGAAGATAGCTCTCTACGTGATAGTCGTCTTCGTGCTGTACACGATCATCACGTCCCCGGAGCGAGCGGCGGACCTGGTCCAGATAGGGTTCGAAGGCATTTCGAATGCCGCACAGGGCGTCGGCGACTTCATGACCGAACTCGTGAAATAGGAGTACTCCCGTGATCCGCCATCTGGTCCTGTTCAAGCTGAACGACGGCGTCCGCCGGGACGACCCGCGGGTCGTCGCCGGTGCGAAGGCCTTCCAGGAACTGTCGGGACAGATCCCCGAACTGGAGTTCTGGGAGTGCGCCTGGAACATCACCGACCGTCCGATCGCATACGACTTCGCCATCAACTCCGCGGTCGCCGACGAGGACGCCCTGAAGCGCTACATCGAGCACCCCGCCCACCAGGCCGCCGCCGGGCAGTGGCGCGCCTTCGCCACCTGGGTGATGGCCGACTATCCGTTCTGATCCACCCGGTCCACCCGGAGCCACCCGATCCGGTCGAACCCCCGAGCCCCTCACCTTCACGGCGAGGGGTTTTTCTTACTGTTCAAACCAGTTCATCCCCCAACACGGCGTTACGCGGTGCTTGCACACGGTGTACATGTCTTGTGATGCTATGACCGCTTTTGATGGACGAGTTGACCGAAGTTGACCGCAAAGGGGTGGCGTCACCGTGCCGGCCAGTACAGCGCCTCAAGTGCCTCCCCAGACCGTCCAGGGCGTCGGGACCATCCAGAGCACCGGGACAGCCGAAACCGCCCGGCCCGAGACGCCCGACAGTGCGGCACCGCCCAGCAGGACCAGGGGCGCCGACACCAGGGCCCTCACTCAGGTCCTTTTCGGACAGCTCAAGAATCTGGATCCGGGCACTCCGGAGCACGGCCGGGTACGGGCGGCGCTGATCGAGGCGAACCTCCCCCTGGTGCGGTACGCCGCGGCACGCTTCCGGAGCCGTAACGAGCCCATGGAGGACGTCGTCCAGGTCGGCACGATCGGCCTGATCAACGCCATCGACCGGTTCGACCCCGAACGCGGCGTCCAGTTCCCGACCTTCGCGATGCCCACCGTCGTCGGGGAGATCAAGCGGTACTTCCGGGACAACGTACGCACCGTCCACGTCCCGCGCCGGCTGCACGAGCTCTGGGTCCAGGTCACCGGCGCCACCGAGGACCTGACGACCGCCCACGGCCGCTCCCCCACCACCGCGGAGATCGCCGAGCGGCTGAAGATCTCCGAGGACGAGGTACTGGCCTGTATCGAGGCAGGCCGCTCCTACCACGCGACCTCGCTGGAAGCCGCGCAGGAGGGCGACGGACTGCCCGGCCTGCTGGACCGGCTCGGCTACGAGGACCCGGCCCTCGCCGGGGTCGAGCACCGCGACCTGGTCCGGCATCTGCTCGTACAACTGCCCGAGCGCGAGCAGCGCATTCTGATGCTGCGCTACTACAACAACCTCACGCAGTCGCAGATCAGCGCCGAACTGGGTGTCTCCCAGATGCACGTGTCAAGACTCCTGGCCCGCAGCTTCGCACGACTTCGATCCGCAAACAGGATCGATGCGTAACCGGAACGGGTAGAGACCTCGAAGTCCGGTTCGTACAGCGGAAATCCGACAGACCCCCTGTTAACTGCGCATACGCCAGAAGGACTTGTCGACATGTCACTACAGCGCGTTGCCGACATGTGACATTCTGCGGAAACCGCGTTTGCCGTGGCCCCGCCTCCGGTATTCAGGTGGAGGCTGCGTTCCTCCGATGGTCGCGGCTCGACGCGACCGTCCGCGACCTCAAGGGGGTGGCATGTCCGCAGAACAGGGCAGCTCGAAGGTGCTCACGCTCACGAAGAGCGCACCCGCACCCGCGGTGCTCACCAGCTCGCCGGAAGCCATCGACACCCGCACTCTGTCCCGCTCCCTGTTCCTGCGGCTCGCCGCGCTGGGCCCCGCACCGGGCCCCGACGGAACGGACAGTCCGGAGCGTGCCTACGTACGGGACACACTCATCGAGCTCAACCTCCCGCTGGTCCGTTACGCCGCGGCGCGGTTCCGCAGCCGCAACGAACCGATGGAGGACATCGTCCAGGTCGGCACGATCGGCCTGATCAAGGCCATCGACCGGTTCGACTGCGAACGCGGCGTGGAATTCCCGACGTTCGCGATGCCGACCGTCGTCGGGGAGATCAAGCGCTTCTTCCGGGACACCTCGTGGTCGGTGCGCGTCCCGCGCCGGCTCCAGGAACTGCGGCTCGCGCTGACCAAGACCAGCGACGAGCTCGCCCAGAAGCTCGACCGCTCGCCGACCGTGCCCGAGCTGGCCAAGGCACTCGGTGTCTCCGAGGAGGACGTGGTCGACGGGCTGGCCGTCGGCAACGCGTACACCGCCTCGTCATTGGACTCGCCCTCACCCGAGGACGACAGCGGCGAGGGCTCCCTCGCGGACCGGCTCGGATACGAGGACTCGGCACTGGAGGGCGTCGAGTACCGCGAGTCGCTCAAGCCGCTGCTGGCCAAGCTCCCGCCGCGGGAGCGCCAGATCATCATGCTGCGGTTCTTCGCCAACATGACGCAGTCCCAGATCGGTGAGGAGGTCGGGATCTCGCAGATGCACGTCTCGCGCCTGCTGACCCGTACGCTCGCCCAGCTCAGAGAGGGCCTCATCGCCGACTGACGGCCGTCGGACACCGCACCCTCGCACGAGGGTGCGTACGGCTCGTCGGCCGGACCGGTGCGCCAGGAACCGGCCGACCGCCGTGCCGACCGGCCCGCTCCCGCGCCGGTCGGTGCGGGAGCGATGCGGACGAAGACGGACGGCGGCCGCACGGCCACCCGGCGGGTGGGCCTCGGCGCCGGGGGCTGCGGCCCGGGACGTCACCGCCGTAGCGGCATGACGGGTGAGGCCGGAAGAGGGAGGCCGGGGAACCGGTGCCCGGTCAGCCGAGCGCGAGCCAGGCGACCGCGGCGAGGACGACGACCACCGCGACGACGGCGACGATCACCCCGGTCCTCGGTCCGGACGAGGCGGGCTGTTGCTGCTGCCGCCGCTGCGGCTCGCCCTCGTCGACGAAGGCCCGGAACATCTGGGTGCTGCCGGCCGGGTCGTAGTTGCCCTCGGGGCCCTGAGGGGCATGGGGGTTGTGTGCCATGGGCCAGGACACTAGCGAATTCGGCGGTACGGCCCAACCCCCGGGTCCGAGAAGGGCCGGACGGGGGCCGGGAGCGGGTGGAGGCGGTCCCGACCGGCACAGGCGCACAAGCACGTACCCGGACGGCGGCGTCACTCCCTGCACACGCCCTCACACGCCTGACGGGACCACCCCACCATTCCCCCATATCGGACACCCGATCGACGGCCCTGTGGCACGACACACATCGACCGCCACCCCGCGCCCACACGCTGGGCCTTTGACTCGGCCCCTACACACCCTTTTGCGTTCCTTTACTTATGCAAGCCCCATTTCGTTTGCCTTCAGCAACCAACGGCTTTTATCGTTGCCCTAAGCAACAACATGAACCGCTGGGCGTCTGGAGGAGGGCACGTGGCCGAACGACGTCAGTACGAGGAACTGGCCCGGCACCTCAGCGCCATCGGTGCTGTCAAGCGAGGTCTCGCCCGCACCCTTCCCGCCGAATGCCCCTCCGGATCCGCCGCCGTACTGGCGCTGCTCCGTGAGCACGGCGAGATGAGGATCAGCAGACTGGCCGAACTGATGGCCGTCGACATGTCGGTGACCAGCCGTCATGTCGCTCATGTGGCAGAGCGCGGCTGGATAGAGCGGTCCCACGACCCGACGGACAAGCGGTCCCGGATCCTGCGGCTGACCCCTGCCGGACGCGACCTGCTCGGCGGCCTGAACCAGCGGGCAACGGAGATGTTCGTCCGCAATCTCTCCGACTGGTCCGACGACGATGTCGGCCGGCTCAACACGCTGTTGGCGCGACTGCGCGACAGCTTCGCCTGTCGCGGCTCCGGAGGATGCACCCCCGGGAAGCACATCGGTGACTGCCATTCCCGGCCCGCCGACAGCGACGACGACGCGCACACCCGTACACCTGTGTAACAGAAGCAAAGACAAGGAACTCAATGGCTACGTCCACACCAACCGGTGTGCGGGGCGGCCGCGCCAAGCACGGGGGATCGACCGATACCCCGTCCGGCGCGCCGATGACACACCGGCAGATCATGGAAGCACTGGCCGGGCTCATGCTCGGTATGTTCGTCGCGATCCTGTCGTCGACGGTCGTCTCCAACGCTCTTCCGGAGATCATCTCCGACCTCGGTGGCGGCCAGAGCGCCTACACCTGGGTCGTCACGGCGTCGCTGCTGGCGATGACCGCCACCACTCCTCTGTGGGGCAAGCTCGCCGACCTGTTCAGCAAGAAGCTGCTGGTCCAGATAGCCCTCGTCATCTACGTCGCGGGCTCGGTCGTCGCCGGTCTGTCGACCAGCAGCGGCATGCTGATCACCTGCCGTGTCATCCAGGGCATCGGCGTCGGTGGTCTCTCCGCCCTCGCACAGATCGTGATGGCGGCGATGATCTCCCCGCGTGAGCGCGGTCGCTACAGCGGATACATCGGTGCGGTGTTCGCCGTCGCCACCGTCGGTGGTCCGCTGCTCGGCGGTGTCATCACCGACACCAGCTGGATGGGCTGGCGCTGGTGCTTCTACGTCGGTGTGCCGTTCGCCGTCATCGCGCTGATCGTGCTCCAGAAGACCCTGAAGCTCCCGGTCGTGAAGCGCGACGTCAAGGTCGACTGGTTGGGCGCGTTCTTCATCAGCGCCGCCGTGTGCCTGCTGCTCCTCTGGGTGACCTTCGCGGGCGACAAGTACGACTGGGCCTCCTGGCAGACCGCCGTGATGCTCATCGGCACCGCCGCGCTCGCAGCAGCCTTCGTCGTCGTCGAGTCCAAGGCCAGCGAGCCGATCATCCCGCTGCGCCTCTTCCGCAACCGCACCATCACGCTGGCCTCGCTGGCCTCGCTGTTCGTCGGTATCGCGATGTTCGCGGGCACCGTCTTCTTCAGCCAGTACTTCCAGCTGGCGCGCGGCAAGTCCCCGACGATGTCCGGCGTCATGACCATCCCGATGATCATGGGTCTGTTCATCTCCTCGACGGTCTCCGGCCAGATCATCACCAAGACCGGCCGCTGGAAGGCCTGGCTGGTCACCGGTGGCGCCCTGGTCACCGCCGGCCTCGGGCTGCTGGGCACCATCCGGTACGACACGCAGTACTGGCACATCGGGGTCTTCATGGCCCTCATGGGTCTCGGCATCGGCATGATGATGCAGAACCTGGTGCTCGCCACGCAGAACCAGGTCGCTCCGTCCGACCTCGGCTCGGCCAGCTCCGTCGTCACCTTCTTCCGTTCCCTCGGTGGTGCGATCGGCGTCTCGGCGCTGGGCGCCGTCATGGCGAACCGCGTCACCCACTACGTCAAGGAAGGTCTCGCCGAGCTCGGCCCCAAGGCCAAGGCCCTGGGCCACGGCGGCACCGAGGGCGGGGGCATCCCCGACCTGGACAAGCTGCCCGCGCCGTTCCGTACGGTCGTCGAGAGTGCCTACGGACACGGTGTCGCCGATGTCTTCCTGTACGCCGCCCCGGCCGCGCTGATCGCCTTCCTGATCACGATCTTCATCAAGGAGGTCGCGCTGAAGTCCAACGCCGCGGAGGCCACCCCGGTCACGGCCGAGGCCATCGCGGAGACGGCCGAGGCTCCGGCGGCCACCGTCGCGGCCGTCGAGGAGGCCGCCCCGGCCACCACGACCGCCGCGGTCAAGACCCTGGCGGCCCCGGTCGCCACCCTGCAGGGCACGGCCGTGCACGGTGTGGTGCGCGGCGCCGAGGGCGCACCCGTCGCCCAGGCCGCCGTCACGCTGATCTCGCTGGACGGCCGGCAGCTGGGACGCTCCGTCGCCCAGGCCGACGGCAGCTACGGCCTGGACGCCCCGGGCACCGGCAGCTACGTCCTGATCGCGTCCGCCGACGGCTTCCAGCCGCAGGCGTCCACCGTGGTCGTGGGCGAGGAGCCGCTCTCGTACGACATCCTGCTCTCCGGTACGAGCGGTCTGGCCGGAACGGTGAAGGCCGCCGAGACCGATGAGCCGGTCGAAGGCGCCATGGTCGTGGTGACCGATGTGCGCGGTGATGTGCTGGCCACCGGCGTCTCCGACGGGACGGGCGAGTTCACCTTCGGTGAGCTGGTCCCCGGTTCGGTGACCGTCGCGGTGAACGCCACCGGGTTCCGTCCGCTGGCGCTGCCGGTGGAGATCGCCGGTCAGGGTGTCACCCGGATCGAGGCCGGACTGCAGGCCGGTGCCCTGGTGCAGGGCGTCGTGCGGGCCGGTTCCGGTCGGCAGCCGCTGCCGGACGCCCGGGTCACGCTGGTCGACGCGGCGGGCAATGTCGTCGCCACCGCGACCACCGGGGAGGACGGAGCGTACGCCTTCACCGACCTGGACGCGGGCGAGTACTCGCTGATCGCGACCGGCTATCCGCCGGTGGCCGGTGCGCTGGTCGTCAGCGGTGCCGGGGTCGACGGCCACGACATCGAACTCGCCCACCCGGGCGAGTAACCACAGACCCCTGGCCGGGCGGCGTTTCGAGCGGAGGCGCCGTACCGGCCGGTGGAAATGGGCCCCGGCGGCGGGGACAGCAGGCAGGGGACGGCCTGCGGCCCCCGCCCCGGGGCCCGACTTGTCGAGTCATGAGCAAGGAGAGAAAACCGGATGGGACTCAGCGCACAGGTACGGACGCGGGACGGCTGGGCGGTCCAGCACGCGATCGTGACGATCACCGACATGACCGGCACCCAGGTGGTGCGGGCCACCGCCGACGAGGACGGATCGGTACGGACCGACGCCCCCCTGCCGGCCGGCGCGTACACCGTGATCGTCACCGCGGTCGGATACGCCCCCGCCGCCTCCACCGCCCTCGTCACGGCGAGCGGACGGGTCGAGGCCGGCACGGTGGTCCTGAACCGCCAGGGCGGTGTGGAACTGCCGCCACCGGGCCCCTGGGCGCTGGACCCGGCCCACACCACGGTGGGCGCGGTCGCGCAGCACCTGGGCATCTCCAGCGTGCGCGGTCGGTTCACCGAGTTCAGCGGCCGGATCGAGATCGCACAGGACGTGGAGCGGTCCCGGGTCGAGGCCGTCATCGACGCGGCCAGCATCGACACCGGCAACGGCATGCGCGACAAGCATCTGCGCTCGCCGGACTTCCTCGACGTGGACCGCTTCCCGGAGATCACCTACCGCTCGCACGGGCTGGAGCCGGTCGGCCCCGACCGCTGGACCGTGCACGGCGAGCTGACGATGCGCGGTGTCGCGCGCGACGTCGACCTGGACCTGAGCTACCTCGGCACCGGTCCCGACCCGTGGGGCGGGACGCGTGCGGCGTTCAGCGCCACCGCCGAGCTGCGCCGCGAGGACTTCGCGATGAACTACAACCAGGTGGTGCAGGCGGGCATCGCGGCGATCGGCACGACCCTTCGGGTGGAGCTCGACGTCCAGGCCGTGCAGGGTGAGACCCTCCCGTCGTAGTCTCCGGTCATGGCACCCAGCATCGCGACGAACACCACCGTGGACCGCGACGATCTGCTTGCGTTCGTCAGGCCCAGACACCGGGCGATCCTGCTGACCACCCGGTCCGACGGCCGCCCCCAGGGCTCCCCGTTGACGTGCGGCGTCGACGACTCCGGGCGGATCGTCGTCTCGACCTACCCCGAACGGGCCAAGACGCGTAACGCGAAACGGGACGCACGGGTCAGCGTGATCGTCCTGTCCGACGACTGGAACGGGCCGTGGGTGCAGATCGACGGCTCGGCCGAGGTGATCGACTCACCGGACTCGGTCGAGCCGCTCGTGGAGTACTTCCGGAACATCTCGGGTGAACACCCGGACTGGGACGAGTACCGGGCGGCGATGGTGAAGCAGGGGAAGTCGATCATCCGGATCACTCCGGAGCGCTGGGGTCCCCTCGCCACCGGCGGTTTCCCCGCCCGTCTGGCGCCCGGCAGCTGACGGCGCTCTCCGGTCCGTAGTGCCGTGACAGGCAATGTTCGCGGGGCGAGCGTTGCCTGCCACGGCACGTGTCGTTCAGCGGGTGGTACACCGCGCGTACGCCCCCGTACGGCGTCCGTGTACGAGATCTGCACCGGAAAGCCGTCCTCGTACGGTGTGGATCTCGTACCCGCGCGATAGCGTGCTCGCCGCTGAGTTCCGACTAGGACTGGAGTGGTATGTCACTGCGTCGTCGTACGGTGGAAACAGTCATCGCAGCGGGCCTGTTGGGCACCGCCCTCGCACCCCCCGCATCGGCCACCGGGCAGGGACACGCGGTGCCGCTGCGCGTGGCCACGTACAACATCCATGCGGGTGCCGGCATGGACAATGTCTTCGACCTCGACCGTCAGGAGGCCGCACTCCGCTCGCTGGACGCCGATGTGATCGGGCTGGAGGAGGTCGACGTCCACTGGGGAGCCCGCAGCGAGTGGCGCGATCTGGCGTCCGAGCTGGCCGAACGGCTGGACATGCACGTCTCGTTCGCCCCGATATACAGCTTCGACCCCGCGACCGCCGGGGCGGCCCGGCGCGAGTTCGGGGTCGCGGTGCTGTCCAGGTACCCGATCGTGAGCGCCGAGAACCACGAGATCACCCGGCTCTCCACCCAGGACCCGAACCCGGTTCCGGCCCTGGCGCCCGGTTTCGGCGAGGTGACCCTGCGGGTGAAGGGGCTGCCGGTGCACGTGTACGTGACGCATCTCGACTACCGCGCCGACCCGGCCGTCCGGACCGCGCAGGTCGCCGACACCCGCCGGGTCATGGCCGAGGACCGGGCGACGGACGGGCACAAGGTGCGGCAGATCCTGCTCGGCGACTTCAACGCGGCACCGACCGCCCCGGAACTCGCCCCGTTGTGGGAGGAGTTGACGGACATCGAGCCCGGCGGTCCGACCTTCCCGGCGCAGGACCCGGTGCAGCGGATCGACTACGTGGCGGTGTCGAAGGACACCGTACGGGCACGCGGCGCGGCGGTGGCCGAGTCGCTCGCCTCGGACCACCGCCCGGTCGTCGCCGATCTGCTGCTGCGGCGCTGAGCCCTATGCGTCGCTCTTCGGCTGGGTCAGGTCGTAGAAGGTGGAGCTGCCGACCGTGACCTCCTCGAAGTTCTTCTCCACCCACGAGGAGATCTGGGACGCGGTGCCGCTGTTGCCGCCACCCTGGCCCATTCCGCCCGCGATGAAGTAGTGGATCCTGCCGTCCTCGACGTACTTCTTGAACTGGGAGAGCGTCGGGGACGGGTCACTGCCGTTGAAGCCGCCGATCGCCATCACCGGTTCTTCGGTGGCGAGTTGGTAGCTCGCCGCGTTCTGTGAGCCGATGGCGGCGGCGACCCAGGTGTAGTCACCGGCGTTCTTCTCCAGGAGCTTCCGGGCCTCGGCGCCGACGGAGGTGCCGTTGAGCAGACCGCCCATGCCGCCGCCTCCCCGGCTGCCGGATTCGCTCCGGCCGCCGGGTGGCGTGCCGGGCATACCGCCCGGCTGCTGCCCGTTCTGCTGCTGCCCGTTCTGCTGCTGGCCGCCCGGGCCCTGCCTCTGCTGCCCGTTGGAACCGCCGCCCGGGCCACCGCTGGGGGGCTGCCCCATGCCGTTGCCGCTGGGGGGCTGCCCCATACCGCCGCCGCTCTGCTGGTTGCCCTGGCCGGGAGGCTGCATGCCGCTGTTGCCCCCGCCGCCGCCGGGACCACCCGTGCTGCCGCCGGGACCACCACCGTCACCGGTACCGCCCCGGCCGCCACCGCCGCCGCCACCGGGACCGCCCTTGGTGCCGGCGACGGACGGGCCGGCCGTGACGATCGAGCCCTGATGCCCGGTGTTCAGCGTGGAGAGGGAGTACGCCGTCGGCCCGGCCAGCGACGCCGCACAGCTCACCAGCACGGCCGCGAACACCAGCCGGCGCCCGGCCCGCGCGGCGAGCAGCAGACCCGCCGCACCCGCCAGGCCGCCGACCAGGACGGTCCAGCGCAGCCACGGCAGATAGTCCGGGGTCCGCCCCAGCAGGACGTACGACCAGAGTGCGGTCACCGCGACCGTGACGCCGAGTGTGCAGCCGGCCCACCAGGTGGCCCGCTCCTCCCACAGGACCGTGACGCCCATGCCGACGAGTGCCGCGAGGTACGGAGCCAGGGCGACCGTGTAGTACTGGTGGAAGATGCCGGCCATGAAGCTGAAGACGACCGCCGTCATCAGCAGCGAGCCGCCCCAGGCGAGGAACGCCGCGCGGGCGGTGTCGGTCCGCTTCGCCCGCCGGGTCAGCCAGACGCCCGCGACGAACAGGATCAGTGCGGCGGGCAGCAGCCAGGAGATCTGGCCGCCGATCTCGGAGTTGAACATCCGGCCGATGCCGGTCTCGCCCCACTGACCGCCGCCCTGGCCGCCGCCCCCGCCCACACTGCCGGTCTCGTCGCCGTTGATCCGGCCGAGGCCGTTGTAGCCGAAGGTCAGCTCCAGGAAGGAGTTGTTCTGCGAACCGCCGATGTACGGACGCGACGAGGCGGGCCACAGCTCGACGATCGCCACCCACCAGCCGCCCGCGACGACCATCGCCAGGGCGGAGAGCCCGAGTTGACCGAACCGCCTGCGTACGGAGACCGGCGCGAACACCGCGTACAGGACCGCCAGCGGCGGCAGGACCAGGAACGCCTGCAGGGTCTTGGACAGGAACGCGAGACCGACCGCGACCCCCGCCCACACCAGCCACCGGGTCCGTCCGTTCTCCATCGCCCGCAGCACGCAGTAGACCGTGACGGTCATCAGCAACGCCAGCAGCGCGTCCGGGTTGTTGAAGCGGAACATCAGCGCGGCGACGGGGGTGAGCGCGAACACCGCCATCGTGATCAGTCCGGCCGCGGCGTTGAACCGACGGCGTACGGCCGCGTACAGCACCCCGGCCGTGGCCACCCCCATCAACACCTGCGGGACCAAAATCGCCCAGGAATTCAGGCCGAAGATCCGCACCGACAGGGCCATCGGCCAGAGCGTGGCCGGGGGCTTGTCGACCGTGATCGCGTTGGCCGCGTCCAGCGAACCGAAGAAGAAGGCCTTCCAGCTCCGGCTGCCCGCCTGGACGGCCGCGGAGTAGAAGGAGTTGGCGTACCCGGAGGCACTGAGGTTCCACAGGTAAGCCAGCGCGATGACCAGCAGCATGGCCAGGAAAGCGGGCCGTGCCCAGCGCGGGTCCTCGGGTCTGCCCCGCCACACCCGCTGGACCAGGGGCAGGCCGGGACCCTCGCCGCCGGTCCCGGCGGCCGGGGGCGGCGGGGGCGCGTCCGGCGGAGGCGGAAGGTGGTCGGGATGCAGCGTGGTCATCGAACGTTCCCCAGTTCGTGGTGAGTGTCGTCGGCGCGCCCGGCCGGGGCGTGCTCGGCGAAGGACACGAGGGCCGTGTGCCTCCCCGCGGTCCGCTCCGGGAAGACCCAGGCGCGGAAGAGCAGGAACCGCAGCACCGTCCCCGCGAGGTTGGCCGCGATCAGTACGGCGAGTTCCGTGGTGTGCGACGGCGATCCGGACGCCGTTCCCAGTGCCGCGAGCGAGCCGGACGTCAGGACGAGGCCGATCGCGAAGACGACGAGGCCCTGCGCCTGGTGCCGTACGGCACCGCCCCGGCCGCGAACGCCGAAGGTGAACCGGCGGTTGGCCGCCGTATTGGCGAGGGCCGACACCAGCAGCGCGCCGGCGTTGGCGATCTGCGGGCCGACGCCCAGCCGGAAGAGCGAGTACAGGGCGAGATGGAACAGCGTGGAGAGTGCGCCGACCACACAGAACCCGACGAGCTGCCGGGCCAGGCCGCGCGGCACCCCGCTCAGCGCACGGTCCCGCGGATCGTCCCCGAAGGGTCTGGCCAGCCGGTCCAGCGGCAGTGCGCCGACCGCCAGCGCCCGCCCCACCCGCCACACGCCCTTCAGGTCCTCGGTCGCGGTCCGCACGAGGTGGACGCTGGAGTCGGGATCGTCGATCCAGTCGACCGGCACCTCGTGGATCCGCAGCCCGGCGCGCTCGGCGAGGACCAGCATCTCGGTGTCGAAGAACCATCCGGTGTCCTCGACCATCGGCAGCAGCCGCTGCGCGACCTCGCGCCGGATGGCCTTGAACCCGCACTGGGCGTCGCTGAACCGGGCGGCCAGCGACGAGCGGAGCACGAGGTTGTAGGCGCGCGAGATGAACTCCCGCTTCGACCCGCGCACCACCCGCGAGCTACGGGCCAGCCGCGAGCCGATCGCCAGGTCCGAGTGGCCCGAGATCAGCGGGGCGACCAACGGCAGCAGCGCGTTGAGGTCGGTGGAGAGGTCGACGTCCATGTAGGCCAGGACCGGGGAGTCCGAGTGCGACCAGACGGTGCGCAGCGCCCGCCCGCGGCCCTTCTGCTCCAGCCGGTACGACCGCACCCGGGGCAGCTGGGCCGCGAGCCGGGCCGCCACCTGGGGTGTCCGGTCGGTGCTCGCGTTGTCCGCGACGGTGATCCGGAAGGCGTACGGGAAGGTGCGCACCAGGTGCTCGTGGAGGCGCAGCACACTCGGTTCGAGGTCCTTCTCCTCGTTGTGGACGGGAATCACCACGTCGAGTACGGGTGTCCCTGCCGCGTCGACCGCTCCGGCAAGGAGGTGGTCCCGGGCCGGCAGGGTGCTCCAAGGGGTGTCGGTTCGCATACCACCGACCTTCACCGGCCACGCTGTCCCGCCGATGTGGTGAACCTGTCCCCCTCCTGTGAGTACGCCAAGGCGGCGGACATCACGGGCAGATGGACGGCGAACACCGTGCACCCCGGGACCGAGGACACCTCCACCCGGCCGCGGTGCGCGGCGACGACGGCCTGCACGATGGCGAGGCCGAGCCCGGTGGAACCAGCATGGCGGGAGCGCGATGCGTCACCCCGTGCGAACCGTTCGAAGACATGCGGCAACAGGTGGGCCGGAATGCCGGGCCCGTCGTCCTGGACCTCCAGGGTCACCCAGGGATGCCCGGCCGCGGCGCGCACCCGCACGGTGACGGTGGTACCGGGCGGGGTGTGCGTACGGGCGTTCGCCAGCAGATTGACCAGCACCTGATGGAGCCGGGTCGGATCGCCGTACACGATCGCGGGCTCGTCCGGCAGTTCGAGACGCCAGTGGTGTTTCCCCTGCCCCGCGGCACGGGCATCGCTCACCGCGTCGACGACCACCGGTGAGAGATCGGCGCTCTCCTGGCTGAGCGGGCGCCCGGCGTCCAGGCGGGCGAGCAGTAGCAGATCCTCCACCATGCCCGTCATCCGCTCCGCCTCGGACTCGATCCGCCCCAGCGCGTGCCGGGTGTCGGGGCCGGTCTCCTCCCGGCCGCGCCGGGTGAGTTCGGCGTACCCCCGGATCGAGGCCAGCGGGGTGCGCAGCTCATGGCTGGCGTCCGCGACGAACTGACGGACCCTCATCTCGCTCTCCTGGCGCGCCGCCAGCGCCGAACCGACGTGGCCCAGCATCCGGTTGAGCGCGGCACCCACCTGTCCGACCTCGGTCCGCGGATCGGCCTCGGCCTCCGGCACCCGCTCCAGCGGGGCCACCTCGCCGCTGTGCAGCGGAAGTTCGGAGACCCGGGTGGCGGTCGCGGCGACCCTGCGCAACGGCCTCAGCGCGACACCGACCATGGCGGCGCCCGCGATGCCTGCCGCGATCAGGCCGGCCCCGGTGACACAGACCTCGACGAGGATCAGTGTGGTGAGGGCGGAGCCCACCTCGGCGGCGGGGATGCCGACGAGAATCGTCGTCCCCTGCGGGCCGGCGACGGCCTCCACCCGGCTGATGCCGAGATCGGGCAGGTCGACGCTCCGCGCACCGCCGCCGACCGGTGTGCCGGCCGCGGCCAGAGCGCTCCGCTGCTCCTCGGTCATCGGCTGCCCGGTCTCCTCGGCCCCCGGCTTCGGCGTGGTGGAGCTCTCGGCGACCACCCTCGACCGGCTGACCGAACCGTCCTTCGTCAGAACCGCGCCGAAGGCGCCGACGGGCAGCCCGCGCGCATCGACGAAGGCCAGCGGATCGTCGCCGTCCAGCGCTGCGTCGTCCTTCAGTGCCCCGTCGGGCACCGGCCCCGCGCCGCCACCGGGCGGCTTGGTGGCGCGCACGGCGATGGAGTGCAACTGGTCGTCGAGCTTGCCGTACATGTAGCTGCGGTACGCGATGGTGGTGACCGATCCGATGACCGCGGCGACCACGGCGATCAGGGTCACCGCGGAGACCACGAGCCGGGTCCGCAGCGTCCACGGCCCCCGTCGCCATCCGCTCATGCGTCCCAGGGCTGTCGCGGACATCGCTCAGTCACCGGGCTTGATGAGGTATCCCGCCCCGCGCCGGGTGTGGATCATCGGTGTCCGTCCGGCGTCGATCTTCTTGCGCAGATACGAGATGTACAGCTCGACGACGTTCGCCTGTCCGCCGAAGTCGTAGTTCCACACCCGGTCCAGGATCTGCGCCTTGCTCAGCACGCGTCGCGGATTGCGCATCAGGAAACGCAGCAGCTCGAACTCGGTCGCCGTGAGGTGGATGGACGTGCCGCCCCGGCTCACCTCGTGGCTGTCCTCATCGAGGACCAGATCGCCGACGACGAGCGTCGACTCGCCGCGCACCGCCGCCGTGCCGGACCGTCTGATCAGCCCGCGCAGCCGCGCCACGACCTCCTCCAGGCTGAACGGCTTGGTGACGTAGTCGTCGCCGCCCGCCGTCAGCCCGGCGATCCGGTCCTCCACCGCGTCGCGCGCGGTCAGGAACAGGACGGGGACCTCGGAGAGCTCCCGCCGCAGTCGGCCGAGCACGGTGAACCCGTCCGTGTCGGGCAGCATCACATCGAGGATCACCGCGTCGGGCCGGAAGTCGCGTGCTATCCGTACGGCACTGGCACCGTCCCCGGCACTGCGGACCTCCCAGCCCTCGTAACGCAGGGCCATGGAGAGCAGCTCGGCGAGCGGGGCCTCGTCGTCCACCACCAGCACGCGGACGGGGCTGCGGTCCGCCCTGAGCAGTTCGGTACGCCCCTGGGGCGAGATCGTCGTCATGCCTCCACCCTGTGAGACACCTCTGAGAGAGCCCTTTCCCGACTCTGTGAATTCCCTGAGAAAGCGACGCAGGGGCTGTGTGATGCGTCATTCCACGGCAAAGAGCGCGCTCGCGTTCCCGTGGCAGACCGCGCGCAGCCAGTCGTCCCCCAGATCCAGCCGTTCCAGCGCGTGCAGCTGATGCGCGTACGGATACGGGATGTTCGGGAAGTCCGTCCCCAGCAGGATCCGGTCCCCGAGCGCCGCCAGCCGTCCCCGCTCGGGCACCGGGAACGGCGTGAAGGCCTCCGTGAAGTCCGTGAACGCCATGGTCGTGTCGAGCCGGACCCGCGGGTACGTCTCCGCGAGCGTCAGGAACTGCGCGTACTCCGGCATCCCCAGATGCGCCACGATCAGCGGCAGCCGCGGATGCCGGGCGAGCAGCCGGCCGACCGGCTCGGGGCCCGTGTACTTCCCCGGCGCCGGCCCGGAGCCGCAGTGCATCACCACCGGGATCCCGGCCTCCGCGAGCAGCCCCCACACCGGCTCCAGCAGTGGGTCGTTCGCGTCGTACGCACCGACCTGGAGATGCGACTTGAAGACCCGCGCCCCCGCCTCCACGGCCTGACGCACATACCGCTCCACACCCTCCTCCGGGAAGAACGTCGCGGTGTGCAGACAGTCCGGCACCCGGCGCGCGAAGTCCGCCGCCCAGCCGTTCAGCCAGGCCGCCATCCCGGCCTGGTGCGGATAGAGCATCGCGGTGAACCGGCGCACACCGAACGAGCGCAGCAGCGCGAGGCGCTCGTCCTCGTCGTGCCGGTACTCGATCGGCCACTCCATCCCGGTCAGCGGCCCCGCGGAGTCGAAGTACGCCCAGACCTTGCTGAGCACCCGCTCGGGCATGAAATGGGTGTGGACGTCGATGATCCCGGGCAGCCCCAGCCGTTCCCAGAACCGCACGACCCCGTCGGCGTCACCGCGCATCACGCGCCCCTCTCCTCGTCCGCACCCGACGATCTCAGAACAGCCCTTCCTGCACCCCACCGCCCCCGATGCCGACGACCGGCACCCCCACCCCCGCCTCCGCGCCGGCCCCCGCCAGCTCCCACCCGGTCATCAGCCGGGTGTCCAGCACCACGATCCCGTCCGTCACCGTCTCCAGATGCAGATCGGGCCCCGCCGCCGCCACCAGCCGCCCCGCGACCGTGCCCCCGTCCACCAGCTCGGTGACCGCCCAGTCCACCTCGACCGCACCATCCAGCCCGAACACCCCGGTGTGATCGACCGGTTCGAACGGGAGCCGCTCCAGCGACTGCGGCCACCCGGCCCCCTCCAGCGCCGCGGCCCGCGCGTAGAGCTCCGCCATCTCGGCCCGCCGCTCGGCCGCCCCGGGCAGCACCGCACGCACCGCCCGCTTCCTGGCGTACGGAATCCGGTCGGGCACCCCGAGCGCCGCCCTGAGCAGTTCCTCGGTCCGCCGCGCCGCCATCAGCGGCCCCCGGCCCAGCCAGCTGAACACCACCGCCCCCTGCTCCCGCAGCCGCGCCGCCTTCCGCTCCTCGGCGGTGATCCCGACCTTCACCATCCCCGGCCCGAACCACGCGAGATACACGCGGTAGGTCCGGGGGTCGTCGGCGATCGTGTCGGCGGCCACCGAGTGGGCCCGGTCCAGCCGCGCACACTCGGGGCACCGCGCCCCTGTGCTCCGGCCCGGCACCACGGCCCCCACCGGACAGGCGTTGCGGCGCGCCCCGACACAGTGCCGCTCCCCCACGGCCCGGAAGCCGAGCTCCGTCCCGTAGGCCGGCGCACTCACCCGCGCCTCACCACCCTGCCGCCACCCCATCAGGGGCGGCCCCTGCACGTCCGGCCACCGCAGACCGGTGCACTGCCAACCCATCCGCGAACTCCCGTACTCCGATCCGGACGCAGAGAATGCCACACGCCCAGGGTGCTCCCGGAACACGCCCAGGGTGCTCCCGGAACCACCGGCCGTGCCCGCCGCCGGCCGCCCGCCGCGGGCCGGGACGGGACCGGGACGTCCAGCGGTGGTGACCTGTGCCGAGGCGGTCCACGATGGAGGGAGCAGCGGACAACAAGCCACATGGTGATCCTGTGCTTGGACCGGTCGTCGTCACGAGTTCCCGTTGAGCCCCCGCCGCTGCTCGCACCGCTCTCCGCGCTGGGCCCTCCACCGCGGGCGATCATCCGTGCGCCCGGCCCCGTGGCCGCGCACCGACCGGTCCACGGCCGCAGTGGTTGCCGGGCCGAGGAAGATCGTGATGGTTACCGAGGCTGAACTGCTGAAGACCGACGACCAGCGGCTCGAGGAGCTGTTCCGCGGGAGTCCGGCGGGTGAGATCCCCAAGGGGCCGATGGAAGGCAGGGCGATCCTTCCCGCGGCGGGGCCCACGGGGGCGCGACTGCTGGCCTGCCTGGTGCATCTGGCCCTGTGGCGGGGCAAGGTCTTCAGCCCGGACGGCTATCTGACCAACCGGCTCACCGCCCTGGACGTCCTGTCCGTCGTCGCCCTGGTCGGGCCCGGACCGAGCCGCCTGGACGAACAGGAGTGCATCGTCATCGACTACTCCCACACATCCGCGGCGTTCGGAGGTGTACGGGACGAGCTCCGCCAGGTCGGCCCGGGCCTGTACCTGGGCCTGATCTGGCTGTGCGGCCACAGGATCGGCTGGTTCACGCTGCGCGAACCGAACAGCGGCACGGGGTAGCGGCGATCGCACCGGCCGTGGCGGCGGTCCTCATGCCCCCAACGGGGCCCGCCGCCCACCGCCCGGCCTCTCCGCACCCTCTCCCCACGCCCCGTTGACGCGTCAGGCTTCTGCCCGCGGGCGGAGGTTGTGCACGGCGCCGACATGACGAAAGGCCCGGATCTTGTTTCCCTCCGGCAGGCACCCGCGCAGATCGACACCTCGGCTCCCCCACGGCGTCGGAAGGCTCACGTCCCCTCTGCGCCGCCCAGGTACCGCCCTGGCCGCATCGGCCACCCTGGCACTCGCCCTGACGGGACTGCCCGCGGCCGCCCCTCCCGCCCCACCGGCCCCCTTGCACGGAACGGTCACCAGTGCGGGAAAGCCGTTGTCCCACACCACCGTCACGCTCTTCGCCGGAGACCGGGAAGGAGCCCGGGTGCTGGGGCGCGCCACCACCGACGGTGCCGGAACCTTCCGGATCCGGCCCGGCCCCGGCGGGCCCACGGGCTCCGTCCAGTACGTCGAAGCCACCCCCAGCGGCGACCCGTCGCTGCGCCTGCGTTCCGTCGTGGGCGTCGGCCCCGGCGGCGGTGTCCCGCAGCGCTCCGAGTCCGCTGTCACGGTGAACGAGTTCACCACGGTCGCCACCACCTACGCGTTGGCCCAGTTCACCGACCGGAGCGGCATCACCGGTCCGAGCCCCGGGCTGCAGAACGCCGCCGCGACGTCCTACAACCTCGCCGACCCGGCATCGGGCAAGCCCGGCAAGGTCGTCAGCGACCGGAACAACGGCAGCCGCAACGACACCCTGGCCACCCTCGGCACTCTGGCCAACCTCGTCTCCCTGTGCGCGCCGGGATCGGGCACCGGCCTGTGCCAGGACATGCTGCGCCTGGCCACCCCGGAAGGCGGCAGCGCACCTGGCGACACGGCGGAAGCCGTGCTCAACCTCGCCCACAACCCGAGCCTGGCCACCGGCAGGCTGTACGCCCTGGCCGCGCGGACCCACACGTACAGCCCCGCACTCACCTCGGCACCGTCGGCCTGGGTGCTGGCCCTCCACTTCACCGCCCCCGAGGTGTACGCCCCCGGCCGGATGGCCATCGATGCCAGGGGCAACGTCTGGGCCTCCAACAACTGGCTGCCCGGCACCCGGAACCCGAGCCCCTACGTCACCGTGCAGGACCCGGTGGGCAACCCGGCCCTCAACAGCCCCATCAGCGGCGGCGGGATGAAGGCGGGTGCCTGGGGCATCGCCATCGACCACGCGGGGTCCGTCTGGGTACCCAGCTACGGCGGCGACGCCATGGCGAAGTACTCGTCCGCCGGAAAGCCGCTGTCGCCCGGCACCGGCTTCAGGAACGGCGGCCTGAACCACCCGCAGGGCACCGCGGTCGACCAGCGGGGCAACGTCTGGATCGCCAACTTCTACGGCCTGAAGGGCAACCGCGGCCAGGGAAGCGTGATCGTCTACCCCCACGGCGATCCCTCGAAGGCGATCACCATCACGGGCGGCGGCCTCGACCACCCGTTCTCCCTCCAGATCGACGGATACGGCCGGGCCTGGGTCTCCAACGCCCGCCTGAACGGGGCGAAGCTCCTGGACACCCGCACCCCCACGGGCCACGCGGGCGGAAGCGTCACCGTCATCGGCCCCGACTTCAAACCGACCTCGTTCTCGCCCATCAAGGACGCGTCGCTCGACTGGCCACTCGGACTCGCCGTCGACTCCGGGAACAACGTCTGGGTGCCCGACTTCGTCAGCAACTCGGTCACCCGGATCGGGTCCGACGGAACCGTGGCAGGCGTCTACAAACTGCCCACGCCCATCGCTCCCTGGTCCGTCGCCGTCGACGGATCCGACCGGGTGTGGGTCGCCGGCTTCGGCGCCCCGTCCGTATCCGTCCTGTGCGGCACGAACACCAGCGCCTGCCCGCCCGGCTCCTCCACCGGCTCCGTGCTGTCCCCGCGCGACGGCTACCGCAGCCCTTCCCTCCAGCACCTCACCGCGGTCCAGCTCGACCAGTCCGGCAACGTCTGGCTGGCCAACAACTGGTCCGCGATCACCCCGCCCACCGGCGGCGACGGCCTGGTCGAACTCATCGGAGCCGCCACCCCCGTCTGCACCCCGCTGCAGCCCCTGCCGGCCCGCCCGGCGTCCACCGGCCCCACGGCCTGCCCGACTCAGACACCGCCCGCGTGATCACACCGGGCCTCCGCCGCCAGGTGCCGCGACCGGCAGCCTCTGCCCGTCGCGGCACCAGCCAGGAGGGGGCGTCGGACGGCAGCCCCGTCAGGTCAGGAACTGCCCGCAGCCGCAGTGGCGCCCTGGACGATCAGGTCGGCCACGGCGTCGGGGCGGGCGATGAGGGACACATGGCAGGAGTCGATCTCCTGCGTGTGGGAGTGGGCCCGTTGGGCCTCGAAGAGCTGCTGCTGGAGGCTGACGGTCTTGTCCTGCCGTCCCACCAGGGCCCAGGACGGAATCTCCTTCCAGGCCGCGACCTTGGCCTTCTCGGAGAACGCCGTCGTGGCCACCGGGCGCTGGGTGGCAGCCAGCAGGTTCGCCTGGCTCTCCGACAGGCAGTTGGCGAAGACCTGGTGGACCTTGTCCCGCTTGAGGTACAGGTCGGTGCCGCTGCCGTCGGCCGTCCGATACGGCACGGCGTTCGTGGCGGTGCCCGGGGTGCTGGGGAAGCGGGCGGACAGCGAATCACCGCTCTCACCGACGTCCGGCATCAGCGCGTTGATGTAGATCAGTGACTTGACCTGGTGGTTTCCCGCTGCGGCCGTACTGATGACAGCGCCGCCGTAGGAATGACCGGCCAGCACGATCGGGCCTTTGATCGTCTTGAGGACGGAGGCGATGTACGCGGAATCGCTGTACAGGCCGCGCAGCGGGTTGGCCGGGGCCATCACGGTGTATCCGCGACGCTGAAGCCGCTCGATCACCCCGTTCCAACTCGAGGCGTCCGCGAAGGCGCCGTGGACCAGCACGATGGTCGGCCTGGTGGCGTTCGCCCCGTCGTCCGCTGCCGCAGGGACCGTGGTCAGCGCGGACAGGGCGGTGACCGCGCACCCTGCCGTCGCCACGCGCAACGCCCTGCGTCGGAGCAGCGAGCCACGTATCGCGGGTACTGACATGTCGACCTCACTCTCGATAGGGGCCTACGGCACTTCAGCGTTCACGCGGGAGGCCGAACGGGCCAGGCAGTGGCGGCCAGGCGGGTGCCTTCGGCGCGGCATCGGAGTGACATCCCGCAGGTCGCGTGGGCAGCGGCGCACCGGGAGAACCGGCTGCCCGCTGTCGGTTTCCTTCTGCCGCAGGGCACGAGGCCCCTGGAATCCGCCCACACCCAGCTCATGCGGCTGATGCTTCCTTCACGGCGCCACGGGATGTCCGCCAGGCGGGCTGGTGGCGCCGTGCCCATCGAACAGCACGCGGCGCCACAAGTCCCGTCAGGGCGAACAGCGTTCCCACGACGTACCACCCCGGCCGCCCCCAGCTGATGCAGAGCGCAATGAGCAGCCCGGGCCCGAGAGCTTCGGCGAGTCCGGCGCCCAGCCCGAACACTCCCAAGTACTGGCCGGTGGCGTGCTGTGGGGCGAGAGCGAATGACACCTCGAAGCCGGCGGCCGAGTGCCACAGCTCACCGATGGTGTGGACAACTACCGCCGTGATGAGCAGCGTTGCAGCGGCCCACGCCGATATTCCTGCGGCCAGCGAGATCATCACGCAGGAGACAAGGAAGGCCACGCCCGCTCGCCGGTAGGCGTTGCCGCCGGCCTCGGGGGAATCGATGTTCCGGCTGGCTCGCACCTGGAACGCCACGACGATGACCGTTCCGGTGAGCATGGTGCCCGGGATGAGCCAGTGCGGTGCGGCCGTGACCCCGACCAGCCAGAGCGGGATGGCCACGGTGAGCACCTTGAACTGGACGGCCATGATCCCGTCGAGGGCGGTGAGCAGCAGGTAGGGCGCGTCCCGCAGGGCGATCCAGCGAGGGCCGGCGGCAACGGGCTCAGGGGTGACCGGCGGCAGAAGGACCAGGAAAGCCGCAGCGAGCACGAAGGCGATCGCGTTGCCGACGACCATGAGCTGATACGCGGTGGGGGTGCCCCTCAGGACGACCCAGCCGGCCCCTACGGCGCCGAAGGAAATGCCGACGTTGGTCACCGCACGGAGATAGGCGCGGAACTCCTGTGGCTGGTCTCCTCCGTAGTGCCTGATGAGCGGAGTACGTGCGGCCAGACCGGCCGCCTTTGCTCCGGTTGCTGCGCTCACCGCGACAACGAACGGCCAGAAGCTGTCCGCCAACAGGAAGCCGGCCGTGGCTAATGCCTGGATCACCAGAGTGACCGCGTAGACGCCCCGTGCTCCGTACACGTCGGCGAGGTGACCGACCGCGATGCCCACGGCCAGCGCGACGAAACCGGCGATGCCAAGCCCGAGCCCCACGCGGCTCGCCGGAAGGTGCACCGCCTCCGTGAAGTACAGCACCCCCGCGGTCAGATAGAGGCCGCTGCCGACGGTGTAGACGAAGTTCGAGGCAGCAAGGACCCGCTGCGGCCCTGAATCCGGCATCAGATGGGGCATGAAGGGGCTCCGCATTCCGAGCAGACGGTAAGAGACGCCTGAGCTTGCTGCATATTACTTGCAATAACAAGAGACTTGCCATAATCGGCTGACCTTTTGAAGAGCGGGCCGGGGTCTCCGACACAGAGGGCAAGCACAAGACCTCGACTCATCGGCCGGTCGGGCATCCGGAAGATCGAGGCGATCCACCCACGCGTCGCCGCAGGCAGGGGCTTCCTGCCTATGGCACTCCCCAACCACCGCGCACTCTCGGTACCTTCATCAGTGGAAGCCCCGACGGATGGAGCACGATGCCTCGCCGCCCGCTGGACCGCCAACGCCTCGCCCATCAGGGGGCACGCTGATGCTGGAAGAAGCCGAAGAGATCGGCCGTCGCGCACGCCGTGCCAGGCTCCGCCTCGGCATGACGCAAGCCGACCTCGCTGCCGCCCTGGGCAAGACACAGGGCTGGGTGTCCAAGATGGAACGCGGACACATCGAACTCGACCGCGTCGGCCTGCTCAACCTGCTTGCCTCGGAGCTGCACATACACCCGAACGACCTGATCGGACGGCCGTACAACAGCTCCCCGTCCGAGAATCAGTGGCAGATCTCCGCCACAGCCATCATGCGTGAACTGCGCCGTTACGATCTCGCCCCTGTCTTCGACGGAACCCCCCGGCCCGCCCGCCAGCTCTGGCAGGAAACCACCCGCCTGCACCGCCTACGTGACGCCGCTGCCAACGTGGCGATCATGGAGGTTCTTCCTGACCTCTTCCGAGAGGCACGCGCCCTCGCCGAAGTACTCACTGGGCACGAGCGGGAAGAGGCGTTCGCCATCTATGCCGTGTGCTGCAAGTTCGCCCACACGGCCGCGCATGCCCTTGGTCACCCTGAGCTGATCGCCATGGCGTGTGAGCGGGCTGCATGGTCCGCCCGGCTTTCCGGCGACCCCGTCATGCCTGCCGTCGCCGACTGGATGCGTGTCTGGGACATGTGGGCCACCGCTGACTGGGACGATGCCATGGCTCTGTCGGACAAAGCTCTTCGCTCGGTACAACAGGCTTACGACCAGGGCGATCCGCTGGCCCTCCGTGCCTGGGGTTCCCTGCAACTACGTGCGGCTGTCTCCGCCGCCCGCGCCGGCCGCCCTGCGGAAGCCGAAGACCGCATCGGTCACGCGCGGGCCGCTGCCGACCGTATGACGGAATACCGCGGCCCTCAGGTGTGCGACCGCCACAGTCTGACGTTCTCGGCGGGCAACGTGCAGATTCACGCGATCAGCGTGGCGCTGGAGATGCATGAGCAGCGCAAGGCGCTCTCGATAAACCGCCGCACATCCCCGGCTCTGGTCGACTCACTTCCCAACTCCCGCCGGGGTCATCACCACATGGACCTGGCGCGCGCCTGGCTATGGGACGGAAACCGGGACAAGTCACTGAAGGAGCTGGAGACGGCCGAGCGCATCGCACCCCAGCTCATCCGCAACCACCCCATCGCCCGGTCAACCCTGCGCAGCATCGTGTACGCCGAACGAACGAGCACCCGCGAGAAGCTGCGCCGCATGTCGGACCGCTTCCACCTCGACGGATGAGGGGCGTATTCCTGTGGTTCATATTGAGCCCCGGAGACCTTCCTAACTTCGGAGCATGGCAGAAGAATCAGCGAAGCAACTCCCTGGATCAGAAACCGCGTTAATCCCCGGCACCCCGTTTCAACCCCGCCTTGGCGAGCTCGCTCTCGACCTCGCCAAGGGCGGAAAGATCGGGGTGGTCGTCGCTCTGCCGAGTGGCATCTCTGCGTCGTACCAACTGCGTCCAGTCGACGGCGGTGAGGACTGGCGGGCCCGGTCCGACGGAAGCACCCTGTGTCCCGTGCCCGTCCCGGTCACGCACGTCACGCCCATGAAGCAGGATGCCGTCTACGACCACCGCGCTCAGCAGGCCGCGGTCCCGGTCACCGTGCATTACGAGGACGGCAGCGTCTGCGAGACGCTGCTCGTGCTCACCTCAATGCAAGTCGAGCTGTACTACCTGCAGTTCGACCAGCTGATCGAGGCGAGGGAATCAACTCGGGAGCACCAGCGGTGACCCCGGCCGTGCTGATGCCCGGTCCGCCTGCTTCCGCGCGCATCCCGATGCGGTCGCTCATCGCCTTCCGCTGTAAAGCGACCGCCAACAACCTCAGCGGCACCCGCGAAGTCCTGCTCGCCACCTGCCGATGCCGGTCTTCCCGTCTCGCCGCCCGCTGGCTACGTGCCGAAGCACTCCACCTTGCTCGGCTGCTGTCCCCGGACCCCGGAGCCACGTTCTTCCAGGACGCGCCGCTCACCACCGCAGTACCGGACATGCCCGGCCCTGGAGCCGAGCTGCGCGCGTGGGCCAGCAATGATCAGGCGTACGAGCACGCAATATGTGCCCTTGCCACAGACCGCTCCTTCGTGTTCGCCGTGACGGACTACGACGCCCGATACTCCCTTCGGGTCGATCCGCTGCCCACACGGTGCCCGGCGCTCCCGCAAGCCTGTCTCCCCGCCCGGTCGGCAACCCCGCTCCCAGGGGACGGGACGCCACAGGAGACCCCGAAAGCGGTGCGCCACCCTATGCCCCCGCCTCCGCGCTCCTCTCAAGGGAAGTGAGCCAATGGAACAGTTCGAGCGTGCACGGCTCGACTCGTACTTCGCCCGTATCGCAGGCGCCTTCGCCCCGGCGGAGAGACCGTCGGCCTTCCTGATCACACACCTGCTGCCTGAACGACCCGCGTTCGTGCGTGCCGTGGGCATGAGTACCAGCCTGCGGGCCGTGCTGCCCAAGCCCAAGTCCGTCGACCCCACTGCGCACCGCGAGATCGAGAAGACCACCCAGTGCGACGCCCTCTCGCGGGAACTGTTCGAGGACCCCACCGGTGCGGTCGACTACGTCGAGTCGCGGGCCGCTGGCGAGAATGTCGTGCTGCTTGATGTCGGCGGATACTTCGCGCCGGCTCTCAACGCCCTGTGCGAGCGGTTCTCGGGTCGGATCCTGGGCGTGGTCGAGGACACGGAGAACGGGCACAAGCGGTACGCGAGCGCCGAGAAACTGCCCTGCCCCGTCGTCTCCGTCGCCCGTTCCCCGTTGAAGGATCCCGAGGACTTTCTCGTGGGTCAGTCGGTCGTCTTCTCGACCGAGGCACTGATGCGGGGCCGCGGTGACATCCTGCACGGCCGCCCGGCCCTCGTGATCGGCTTCGGCAAGCTCGGGTCGAGCATCGCCCGCCTGCTGCACGCCAAGGGTGTCCATGTCACCGTCTACGACATCGACCCCGTCCGCCGCACACAGGCGCTCTCACAGGGCTTCTCTGTCGCCAGGGATCGCGACGCAGCCTTGCACGGGGCCGGTCTCGTCCTGTGCGCGACCGGTGCCGTGTCACTGCGGGGCGAAGACTTCTCAGCTCTGCGGAACGGAGCCTACGTCGCCACGGTCACCAGCAGCGAGGACGAACTCGACCTGGCCGGCCTTCCCGCCGTGTACCAGCGGACCCCGAACGGGGAGCACGTCACCCGGTACCAGACGACCGGGCACTACTTCTACCTGCTCAACGGCGGCAACGCCGTTAACTTCCTGCACGGCGCCAGCGTGGGCCCGTTCATCTACCTCGTACAGGCCGAGATACTCGCGGGCGTCCGAAACCTCACCTACAAACACCTCGGACCCGGTATGCACGAGGTCGACGCCACCGACCGGGCGACCATCGCCGGAACATGGCTGACCTACTTCAACCGTTAGGAGAACCAGCCTCATGCCGATCACCGCGCAGCACGTACGCGACACCATCGACGCCTACCTTGCCGACCACCCGGACGAGAAGGATGCTCTTTCGCCCCTGCGGCAGGCTGTCGAGGAAGCCGGCGACTCGATCACCTCGCGCAAGGAGTTCCGCGGACACGTCACCGCTGGTGCCGCCCTGGTCCGCCCCGACAGCCGCGTCCTCACCATCGAACACCGAGCCCTACGCAAGTGGCTGCTGCCCGGCGGACACGTCGAGACCAGCGACGCGAGTCTGCGAGATGCCGCACTGCGTGAGTTGGCCGAAGAGACCGGCATCAGCCGCGATCAGGTCGAGCCGGACGGAGAAGCCCCCTTGCACATCGATGTGCACACCATCCCGGCGAACGACGCGAAAGACGAACCTGCGCACCTGCACTTCGACTTCCGGTTCCTGTTCCGCACCACCGCGGACGCGGTCGAACTGCAAGAGGAAGAGGTCACGAACTACTCCTGGCAGTTCGCCGACATGCTGACGGCCGAGCCGCTGCGTTCCCGAGTGATGGCCGCCGCAGACATGTGAGGCCAACGCCCCAAAGACCGGACCGCCCCTCGGCCTGAACAACGTTCGGGGTGGTCCGGTCGCGCGGCCCCGGGAAGGTCCGCCAGGCGTGCTGATGGCGCTGCGCCCGCCGAACAGCACGTGGCGCTACACGTCCCGTCAGGGCCAACAGTGCACCCCACGAGGTACCACTCCGGCAGCCCCATACCGACCATCAAGTACCATCACGGATTTTGTGAATCCTTCCGATCTCCGCGCCAAGGTTCCCTCGCTCGCGGCCGGCATGGCCGCCGCCGGTCACAGCCCGGACATCCAGCTGTCCCAGACCCGCCACCGCGCCGCGCTCGTGGCGGACTGGCACATCGCACCCGGCTCAACCGTCCTCGAACTGGGCTGTGGCCAGGGCGACATGACTGCCGTCCTCGCAGAAGCGGTGGGGCCCGAAGGGCGCGTGGTCGCCGTCGACGTGGCCGAACCCTCCTACGGGGCGCCGGTCACACTCGGGGAGTCGGCAGACCGGCTCATGGCGGGCCCCCTCGGGCCGCGCATCGACTTCCGCTTCGCCACCGACGTCCTCGACCCCTCCGTCGACTTCCCAGAAAACACCTTCGACCATGTGGTGCTCGCACACTGCTCCTGGTACTTCGCCTCGTTCGGACAACTGCGAGACACACTGGCCCGAGTACGGCCGTGGGCGCGGCGACTCTGTTTCACCGAGTGGGACCTGACGCCTGCCTCCGGCGACCAACTGGCGCACCTCCTCGCCGTGCTGGTCCAGGGGCAGACCGAGGCCGCAGGATCGCGTGGCCAGGGCAATGTCCGCACGCCCTTCTCCCGTGAGGAGCTGCTACGGCTCCTGCCCGAGGCCGGCTGGACGGCCGACAGCAGCGGGTCGGTCGATACCGGAGAGCTCCAGGACGGTGACTGGGAAATCGCTGCCTGCCTCGACCTGGCCGGAACGGAGGAACATCTGGCCGCACTGCCCGAGCCGGTGCGACACCTTGTCCTGAGCCAGGCCGACGTTCTCCGGGCCGTCGCCAAGCCGCGCGGCAACCGCGCGCTCGCCGCGTACTCAGTCACCGCGCACTGACAGAGCGCCCCACCAGCACTCGGTCCTCCCAAGCCGACGGGCCAAGCTCTTCGCTCGGGAGCACAAGCGATGACCAGGAGGCGGGCGTCCGCCCAGATATTCGTCAGATCGGGGTCAGGTCTCCGAACTCACCTGTCTTCACCGTTCGTTCTGCGATGGTGGAGGCCGACCGAGAGGGGCCGCAGCAATGCAGTGGAAGATCCACGGGGAACGTCCGATCTACGAGAACAGCTGGGTGAACCTGTGGCTCACCGATATCGAGACCCCGGACGGCAACCGCTGGGAACACCACGTCGTCAAGCTCCGGCACCTGGCCGTGGCCGCCGTGGTCAACGATCGGCAAGAGATCCTGATGATGTGGCGGCATCGCTTCATCACGGACGCGTGGGCGTGGGAGCTGCCCATGGGTCTGGTCGAGGAGGGCGAGACCCCGGCCGACGCGGCGGCCCGTGAGGTCCTGGAGGAGACCGGCTGGCGCCCCGGCCCGATCAAGCCACTGATCTACGCCGAGCCGGCCAACGGCATCACCGACTCCCAGCACCACGTCTTCCGGGCCGACGGGGCGACGTACGAGGGACCGCCGACCGAGAAGAACGAGTCGGACCGGATCGAGTGGATCCCGCTGGCCGACGTGCGGGGCATGATCGACCGCCGCGAGATCATCAGCAGCGGCGCCCTCGTCGGGCTGCTCTACGTGCTCATGGACGAGGCCATCCGCTGACCCGGCGAGGCCGACGTCCGCGTAGCCGTCTGATCGGGCTGACAGCCGCCCTCGGAAGAGATTGCCGTCAACCACTGCCGTCACGACATACGACAGAGGCCCTCAGGATTTCTCCTGAGGGCCTCTGGCCTGATGTGCACTCGGCAGGATTCGAACCTGCAACCTTCTGATCCGTAGTCAGATGCTCTATCCGTTAAGCTACGAGTGCTTGTTCGCGGTGTTGGCCGCTTGCTCTTCCTCCCGGTTTTTTTCTTCCCGGTCGGCGTTGCGGGAACAACATTACATGACCTGCGCCGTAGTGCGAAATCCATTAGCCAAACCTGCTCTGACCTGCGGAAACGTCATGATCGTCGGGTTCGCGAGCCTCCCCGGCGGGCCGCGCGGGACGGCTGGAGGGCGGGTGGAGAGCGGCTGACGGGCCCCTCGGAAGCGACGGACGGACGACGCGGGTCCGGATACGACCGAAGCCCCGTGCCGGTGGCACGGGGCTTCGGTGATGAAGCGGAGGCGGAGGGATTTGAACCCTCGATGGGCTTTAAGACCCAAACCGCATTAGCAGTGCGGCGCCATAGACCGGACTAGGCGACGCCTCCAGCACACCCCACGCATGCGCGAGAGGTACGTGCAGATGATGACACACCTGAGTGTTGCGTCACCAATCGCTGCCTACGGTACTAGGCAGTCGGCCGCGAGGGCAAAGCGTCTGCGGGCGCGCAACGCCGTGGAGTGCGGAGCGTTAGTGAGGAAGAGGGCGCCGTTCTCCCGTTCCATCGGCCTCCCGGCCCGTTCGCCCTCCGCCCGCCCCGTTTCTCCGCCCCTCGAAGGGCACGAGCACAGGAGCCCGTATGTTGCGCCGCCTCAGCCTCGCCGCCGTCACCTCTCTCGTCGCCCTGTCCGCCGCCGTACCGGCCGCGAGCGCGGCCACCGGGACCTTGCCTCTCCCTCTGCCCCTGCCCCTGCTGGACGGGGACGACGGCCGCACCCGGCTGACGATCACGGTCTCGGGCACGGGGGATCCGGCGGCAGACGGCACCTTCGGGCTGACCTGCGGGCCGGCCGGCGGCAGCCACCCGGCGACGGGGCAGGCCTGCGACCGGCTGACGGAGCTGGCGGACCGGGGCGTGGACCCGTTCGCCCCGGTACCCAAGGACGCGCTGTGCACCCAGCAGTTCGGCGGCCCGGCGACCGCCCGGGTCACCGGGACCTGGCAGGGAAGGGACATCGACGCGGTCTTCGACCGGACCGACGGCTGCGCGATCTCGCGCTGGAACAACCTGCGGCCGGTACTCCCGGGCGTCCGCTGATCAAGGGCCCGCACCCGGCCCAGGATCTCTCGAACGGCACATAAACCGTCACATAAAGGGATGGAGTCGTACACGGTATGCACAGAAGCTTGGTGAGAGCTCCCCCGTATCCGCCGTCCCATGCCGCTCCCCAGCCCGTAGACTCCATCCGTGACAGCCTGCGGCCCGAGGGGCAAGATGGGGCCCGCTGTCGGCAAGGTGCGGTAATCAGGGAGGAAGCGTCGTCGTGAGCAGCAGGCCGTCCCGAGGCACTGCTCGCCTCGCAGCCATACTCGATGCACTCCCTGACGGGCTGCTGCTCGTCAACTGCAACGGCACCGTCGTCAACGCCAACACCATCGCGCTCGAGATGTTCGAGACGCCGGGCACCGCGCTCGTCGGGCGCGGGCTGCTCGATCTGCTGCCGGAGTTCGACTCCAAGCTGATCCCGGGGTCGATGCGGCGGCCCGACGACGCGGACGCCCGCAGCCGTACGAAGCCGACGCGGATGGTCGCCCGGCGCACGGACGGGACCGAGTACCCGGTCGAGGTCACCAGCGCCGACCTGGAGGACGGCCAGGCCGCGTACAACGACTTCCAGGGCGGTTACGCCGGCAGCTACACGGGCGACGAGCTGCTGATGCTCGTCGTACGGGATCTGTCCGGCACCGTCGACACCGAGGCCGAACTCGCCCGCTCGCAGCGGCAGACCGAGATGATCCTGCGGGCCGCGGCCGAGGGCGTCGTCGGCACGGACACGGAGGGCCGGGTCGTCCTGGTCAACCCCGCCGCCGCGCAGATCCTCGGATTCCGCGCGAGCGACCTGGGCGGCCAGGAGCTGCATCCGCTGATCCTGCACTCACGGGCGGAGGGCGAGCCGTTCCCGTACGAGGAGTCACCGCTCGCCGACACCCTGAAGTCCGGCCGCAAGCACCGGGTGCGCGGACAGGTCCTGTGGTCCAAGAGCGGTGCGCGGGTACCGGTCGACCTGACCACCGCACCGGTCCGGGACGGGGACCAGCTGGTCGGCGCGGTCATGGCGTTCACCGACCGCAGGCCGTACGAGGAGCTCGGCGAGCGGCACCAGGCCGAGGTCGCCGAACTGACCGCGGACCACACCACCGAGATCACCGAGCTGACGGAGCGGCACAGCACGGAGCTGGCCGACCGGGCCGAGCGGTACACCGCCGAGCTGGAGGCGCAGGCCGAGCAGTTGGCGGCGCTGACCGCCCGGCACGCCCAGCTCACCGCCGTGCTCGGCGAGTCCCTGCGCGGGCCGCTGGAGGAGCTGCGGGGTGAGCTCGGCACGCTCGCCGCCGATCCGGCCGGTCAGCTGTGGCCGGAGGCCAACCAGATCCTGCACCACCTGGCCGCGGGCTACGCCCGGATGACGACGCTCGTCGACAACGTGCTCGGCTACCAGCGCCTGGACGCCGGTGCGGAGGAGCTGTCCAAGGCCGAGGTGCTGCTCGACTCGGTCGTGACGGCCGGCATCGACGCGGCCGTCGAGCTGATCGGCCCCGGGCGCGCCCAGTTCGCGGTGCATGCTCCGCCGATCGAGGCCGAGGTGGACGCCGCCCGGCTGGTGACCGCGCTCGCCCATCTGGTCGCGGACGTCGCCGGGGTCGACTCGACCGGCAAGACCCGCGTGGTGCCGGGCGGTGGCTACGTCGACTCGACGGTCGTCGTCGCGGCGGCGCAGCGCGGCGAGGTCGTACGGATCGAGGTGCGCGGGCCGTTCGCCGGAGGGGACCCGGTGCACCAGCCGATCGTGCGCGGGATCGTGAACGCCCACGGCGGCGTGCTCCAGACGCACGAGGTGCCGGGGATGAGCGGCAGCGCGTACGTGCTCGAAGTGCCGTTGGGCACGGGCTCGGGAACGGTGACGCCGACGGCGCCCGCACCGGAGCTCGCGCCCGAGCCCGCGCCCGAGCCGGCCCCCGGACAGGGCGCGCCGGGAAGCGGACGGCGGCGGGCCCGCCGGGCGTCCACGGACGCGTTCCTGGCGAGCCCCCTGGACGCTTCGGGGGGCGGGCGCGGGAACGGTGAGGACACGGCGGCCGAACCGACGGGGCGGCGCCGGGCGCGTCGTGAGCCCGCGGAGCAGCAGGAGCCGAGCGCGCACGAGATCATTCCGGCGCAGCAGGGCGAGGGATCGGGGCGCAGGCGCGGCCGGCCGAGTCCGGCCGAGTCCGGTACGCAGCATGCCCTTTCGGCCCAGCCGGCGCCGTTGCCCGGGCAGAACCAGGGGCCGGAGCCCGCAGTCGATCAGCGGGGGCCGGGACAGGCGTTGGCGCTGCCCGCACCGGCGCCGTCCGAAGGGGCGCTGGTGACAGCGGCCGAGAGTGCTCAGGACGGCGGCGGCCGTCCGCAGCTCGGGCGGACCGTGCCGCCGCAGGGCGTCCCCTCCGAGGTGCCGCTGCCGGTACCGGTGCCGGCGGGCGGGCACCGGGCGCGCCAGGGCGGCGAGAACCAGCTGGCCCTGCCGGCCGCCTCCGCTGCTCCCGAGGGCTTCCCGCAGGCCGGTGACGGCCCGGGGCCGGCGCCGCAGCCGACCGGGCGCCGGGCACGCCGGGCGTTGGCGGGTGCGCAGGAGCGGTCCGCCCAGGCCGAGCCGGCCGGGCCCCGTACCGCGTTCGCACTCCCGCCCGCGGAGGCCGACCGGGCCCCGGCCACCGGGGCCGACGCGGATGCCGCGCTGCCCGTGCGCCACGACGCCGTACGCATCCCGCCGGGCGACGACCACACACCGCCCCAGGCGCACCCCGCACCGACCGGGCGGCGCCGGGGGCGTCACGCCGACGCCCCCCAGCAGACCGGCCCCGCCGTCGCCGTCGGGCGGCCCGCGGAGCAGACGCCCCCGCAGTCCGGCGACCGGGCGCACGACAGTGCCGCGCAAGCGGGTCCGGCCACACCCGCGGGACGGGCCGGCGAGCAGACGGACAGCCGCCCCGGTGATCAGGTCGCCGAGCAGCCCGGCAGCGCTCCCCAGTGGCCTGCGGCCGGTCAGACCACGCACACCACCGGCAGCACGGCCGCCGTGGGCGCCCCCGATGTCGCGGAGAGCCGTCCGCGGGACGTCGCCCCCGTGCCGCCCGCGCGCAGGCAGCCACTGCCCGCGGAGTCTCCGCTTCCGGGAGGTTCGTCGGACTCGACGCAGGGGCGCGCCTTCAGCGTGCGCACCCTCGGCCAGGGTGTGCCGTTCGCCCAGCACCTCGCGCATCAGCAGAACCAGACGCTCGGCGGTGCCGGACGGCGCCGCAAGCTCGCCGCCCCGCCGGAGGAGGAGCCCACCCCGCAGCCCGCACCGGCCCAGCCCGTGCCCGTCCCCGCCCAGGATTCGGGGCAGCTGCTCCCGGCTCAGGAGGCCGAGGGGCGCGCCTATGCCATAGGGGCGCCCGACGAGGGCGCGGAGGGGCCGGAGCCGCTGGACGGTCCGGGCGGTGCGGTCGAGGTCGCCAACCGTCCGTCGCCGCAGCCGGTCGACGACGAACTCCCGCCGGAGCCGCTGGACAACCCGCGTCGGCTGCTCGTCTGGCCCGCGCCCGATGTCTCCACTCAGCAGGCCCTGAGCGACCGCGGCTACCGTCCGGTGGTCGTGCACTCGCGCGAAGAGGTCGACGCGCAGATCGCGGCGTTCCCCGCCGCGCTCTTCGTGGACCCGCTCACCGGTCCGATCACCCGCAAGGCACTGCAGTCGCTGCGTCAGGCCGCGGTGGCGGCCGAGGTTCCGGTGCTGGTGACGGCAGGTCTGGGGCAGGCGTCGCGGGAGGCCGCGTACGGTGCCGACCCGGCCGTGCTCCTCAAGGCGCTCGCCCCGCGCGACAGCGAACAGCACCCGCCGCGGGTGCTGTTGATCGAGGAGCACGAGGAGATCGCGCTGGCGCTGACGGAGACGCTGGAACGCCGCGGCATGCAGGCCGTCCGGGCCGCCACGGACAGCGAGGCGGTGACGCTCGCCGCCCGGATCCGGCCCAACCTGGTGGTGATGGACCTGATGCAGGTACGCCGCCGTCGGGCCGGGATCGTCGACTGGCTGCGCGCCAACGGCCAGTTGAGCCGGACGCCGCTGGTCGTCTACACCTCCGCCGACATGGCCGGGTCGGACCTGCCGAAGCTCGGCTCGGGCGAGACCGTTCTCTTCCTGGCCGAGCGTTCCACCAGCGACGAGGTGCAGACACGCATCGTCGATCTGCTCGCGAAGATCGGCACGAACTGACCCGTCCGGGCGCGAACGGGCGGACGAAGAAGACGACGAGGTGACGGCGAGGGCGGTGCGGGGATTCCCGCACCGCCCTCGCCGTTCTGCCGTGTCCCGCCCCCCCATGCCCCGACCGGGCCGGGGTCAGAGCACGGTGACGTCCAGCTCGCCCTCCGCGTACTGCCTTCGTATGACCTTCTTGTCGAACTTTCCGACGCTGGTCTTCGGCACCGCCGCGATGACCGTCCAGCGCTCCGGCAGCTGCCACTTGGCGATGCCGGATTCGGTGAGGAAGTCCCTCAGGACCCCGTAGGCGGTGGTGGCACCGTCCCTGAGGACGACGGTCGCGAGCGGGCGCTCGCCCCACTTGTCGTCCGGGACGGCGATGACCGCCGCCTCGGCCACGTCCGGGTGCGCCATCAGGGCGTTCTCCAGCTCGACGCTGGAGATCCATTCGCCGCCGGACTTGATGACGTCCTTGGCCCGGTCGGTGAGCGTGAGGAAGCCCTCCTCACTGATCACCCCGACGTCGCCGGTCTTCAGCCAGCCGTCCTCGCTGAACTTGTCCTCGGGGCGCAGCGCCTCACCGTTCGCGCCCCCGTAGTAGGCCGCGGCGATCCAGGGTCCGCGCACCTCCAGCTCGCCGGCCGACTCGTTGTCCCACGGCAGGTGTTCGCCGCCGGGGCCGACCAGGCGTGCTTCGACACCGGCCGGGAAGCGGCCCTGGGTGATCCGGTAGGGCCACTCCTGCTCCTCGGTCAGTCCGGCCGGCGGGTTGGACATGGTGCCGAGCGGCGAGGTCTCCGTCATGCCCCAGGCGTGGCAGAGGCGGACGCCGAGCTGGTCGTACGCCGCCATCAGGGAGGGCGGGCAGGCCGCGCCGCCGATGGTGACGCGGGCCATGGAGGTCAGGTCGCGCGGGCGGGCGGTGACCTCGGCGAGCAGCCCCTGCCAGATGGTGGGGACGGCGGCGGCGTGGGTCGGCCTCTCGCGCTCGATCATCTCGGCGAGCGGGGCGGGCTGCAGGAACCGGTCCGGCATGAGCATGTTGACGCCGGACATGAAGGTCGCGTGCGGCAGACCCCATGCGTTCACGTGGAACTGGGGGACGACCACCAGCGTGGTGTCCTGGTCGGTCAGGCCCATCGACTCCGCCATGTTGACCTGCATGGAATGCAGGTAGATGGAGCGGTGGGAGTAGACGACGCCCTTGGGGTCACCGGTGGTGCCGGAGGTGTAGCACATGGCGGCGGCCTGGCGTTCGTCGAGCTCGGGCCAGTCGTACTCGGTCGGCCGGCCGGCGATCAGTTCCTCGTACTCGTGCACCCGGGGCGTGACGCCGTCGAGGAGGGAGCGGTCGCCCGGCCCCGTGACGACGACATGCTCGACCGACGGCATGTGCGGCAGGAGCGGTGCGAGCAGCGGCAGCAGGGTGCCATTGGCGATGACGACCTTGTCGTCGGCATGCGCGACGATCCAGATCAGCTGTTCGGCCGGGAGCCGGACGTTGAGCGTGTGGAGCACCGCGCCCATCGAAGGGATCGCGAGGTACGCCTCGACGTGCTCGGCGTTGTTCCACATGAGGGTGCTGATCCGCTGGTCGCCCTCGACCCCGAGCTCGTCGCGCAGCGCGTTCGCCAGCTGCGTCGCCCGCCGGCCGATCTCGGCGAAGCTGCGCCGTTGCGGCTCGGGCTCACCTGTCCAGGTGGTGACCTGGGACTTTCCGTGAATGGTCATCCCGTGTCGCAGGATGCGGGTGACAGTCAGCGGTACGTCCTGCATGGTGCTCAGCACGGCGTCCTCCCGGTGGGCGCTACGCGGCAGTAGGGTTCCGCAGATTCTGCGCACATACCGAGCGGTATGTCACTAGTTCCGGCCCTACGAAATCGGTGTCGTCCGACGGAAGCGGACCCCGACGGCACATCGCACCCGGCCGATTCTCATCGCACGGGAGCCAGCTCCGGGTCCTCCCTGAGCCTGCCCAGCGCCCGCGACACCGCGCTCTTCACCGTGCCGACGGACACCCCGAGCACTTCGGCCGTCTGGGCCTCGCTCAGGTCCTCGTAGTACCGCAGGACCACCATCGCCCGCTGCCGGTCCGGGAGCTTCAGCACGGCACGCCACATCGCGTCGTGCAGGACCTGCTGCTCGGCCGGGTCGGGGCCGGCCGACGACTCCGGTTCGGGCAGTTCCTCGCAGGCGAACTCGTCGATCCTGCGCTTGCGCCACTGCGAGGTCCGGGTGTTCACCAGGGTCCGGCGGACGTAGCCGTCGAGTGCCCGGTGGTCCTCGATCCGTTCCCAGGCGGCATACGTCTTGGTGAGCGCGGTCTGCAGCAGGTCCTCGGCATCGCTCGGGCTGGCGGTGAGCGAGCGTGCGGTGCGCAGCAGTACGGGCCCCCGCGCCCGCACGAAGGAGGAGAACGACGGATACCGGGCATGCGGAGCCCGCGGGCCGTGCGGGGTGCGCGCGGCCTGAGCCGTGCGCGGCGCGTACGAGCCGTGCGGGACATGTCCGGTGACGGCGGCTCCCCCGGAGGCGCCTGTGCAGACTGGCATGGTCATGGCTCCACGCTAGGAGCGGGCACGGCCCCGGGAATCGGCCCAAGGTCCCGAAATCGTGTCCCCCTCAGGGAGTAGAGACGAAGACGGCTCCACCTCCTGCAGGGGGAGCCGCCGGCGCCGGGGCTCAGGGTCGCCCCCGTCCCTGCCCGGACGCCTGCCCCTGCCCGGACCGGTTTCCCTCGCGGACCGCAGTCCCGCTCAGTCGTCCGCCCCCAGGATCAGACCCGAGGTGGGTACGCCCGTGCCTGCCGTGACCAGGACCCTGGCCGCCCCGGGCCGTTGGTTCACCGACGAGCCCCGGATCTGCCGGACCGCCTCCGCGATGCCGTTCATCCCGTGCAGATACGCCTCCCCCAGCTGGCCGCCGTGCGTGTTCAGGGGCAGTGCGCCGGCCTCGACGAAGCCGGCGGCCTCACCCGGCGCACAGAAACCGAACTCCTCCAGCTGCATCAGGACGAACGGCGTGAAGTGGTCGTAGAGGATGCCCACATCGATGTCGGACGGGGAGAGTCCGGAGTTCTGCCAGAGCTGCCGCGCCACCACCCCCATCTCCGGCAGCCCGGTCAGATCGTCGCGGTAGAAGCTGGTCATCTGCTCCTGCGCCCGCCCGGCCCCCTGGGCGGCGGCCACGATCAGGGCGGGCGGCCGGGGCAGGTCCCTGGCCCGCTCCGGGCTGGTGACGACGATCGCCTGCCCGCCGTCGGTCTCCTGACAGCAGTCGAGCAGCCGCAGGGGTTCGACGATCCACCGCGACGCGGCATGGTCGGCGAGGGTGATCGGCCTCCCGTGGAAGTACGCCGCCGGGTTCCGGGCGGCGTGCCGCCGGCCGGTGACCGCGACATGGCCGAAGACGTCCGGCGCCAGCCCGTAGGTGTGCAGATAGCGCTGCGCGGCCATGGCGACCCAGGAGGCCGGTGTGAGCAGCCCGAAGGGAAGGTTCCAGCCGAGTGCCGTGCCCTCCGCGGTGGGCTCCCGCTGCTGCACGCCGGAGCCGAATCTGCGTCCGGAGCGCTCGTTGAACGCGCGGTAGCAGACCACGACGTCGGCCACCCCGCTCGCCACGGCCAGGGCGGCCTGCTGGACGGTGGCGCAGGCCGCTCCGCCGCCGTAGTGGATGCGGGAGAAGAAGGTCAGCTCTCCGATGCCGGCCGCCTGGGCGACGGTGATCTCGGGGCTGGTGTCCATGGTGAAGGTGACCAGGCCGTCGACGTCGGCGGGGGTCAGCCCGGCGTCGTCGAGGGCGGCTTGCACCGCTTCGACGGCCAGGGCGAGTTCGCTGCGGCCGGAGTCCTTGGAGAACTCGGTCGCCCCGATGCCCACGATCGCCGCCCGGCCGCCGAGCGAGTCGGCCCTGCGCAGGCTCATGCCGCCTCCTGGGTCACACCGACGGTCACCGTGCCGGTGACATGCCTGCCGAGACTGTTGGTGCCGACGACCGACACCTCGGCCGTACCATCGCCCCCGCATGCGGTGACGGTGCCGGTGAGGACCATGGTGTCCCCGGGACGGTTGGGCACGCCCAGTCTGATGGCGACCTTGCGGAGCACGACCGACGGCCCCAGGCGGTCGGTCACATACCTGCCGACCAGGCCGTTGGTCGTCAGGATGTTCATGAAGATGTCCGGGGAGCCCTTCTGCCGGGCGAGCTCCGCGTCATGGTGCACGTCCTGGTAGTCGCGGGAGGCGATGGCGCCCGCCACGATCAGGGTGCGGGTCACCGCGATCTCCAGCGGCGCCAGTTCCTCACCGGCCTTCACTCCGATCCCTCCTTCACCAGCGACTCGCCGAGTTCCTGGAGCACTTCGCTGCCGCACCCCAGATAGGCGTCGAGCTGACGCCCCCAGAGGAAGTGCCGGTGCACGGGATGGTCGAGGTCCGCGCCCGTTCCGCCGTGCAGATGCTGGCCGGTGTGCACCACCCGCTTCCCGGCCTCCGACGCCCACCAGGCGGCGGTCAACGCCTGTGGTCCGTACGGCAGTCCGGCGTCGTACCGCCAGGCCGCCTCGTACGCGGTGACGCGTATCGCCTCGGTGTCCATATGGGCGTCGGCGGCGTGCAGCAGGACCGCCTGCTTGGTGGAGAGCGGGCGCCCGAACTGTTCCCGGGTGTTCGTGTGGGCGACGGCCCTGGCCAGCGACCCGGCACACACCCCGGCCTGCAAGCCGGCGAACGCGATCCGGCTCGCGGCCAGCACCGCCTCGTACGCCCCGGCGCCCCCGAGCCGCTCCCCGGACACCCGGTCCAGGACGAGCCGCGCCGCCGACCAGGGCGCCGTGGTCTCCACGGGCTGCGTCGTCACTCCGGGATCGGCGGTCCGTACGATCCACAGGTCACGATCGGAGTCCGCGACGAGGACGAGCTCCGCGTCCCTCAGCCACGGCACGTACGGCATGCTGCCGCTCAGCCGCCGCTCCCCGTCCGCCCGTATCCCGCCGCGGGCCGGAAAGGCCCCGGTGGCCACGGTCGTGCCGTCCCGCAGCGGGGGCAGCAGCAGCCGGCGCTGCGCGTCCGTACCGTGTCCGGCGACGGCGAGCAGCCCGTACACGCAGCTCGCCGCGAACGGCACCTGCGCCGTCGTCCTGCCCTGCTCCTCCAACAGGAGCACCAGGCCCAGCAGGCCGATCTCCTCGACGGCCGCGGTCAGTCCGGTCGCGCAGAGCTCCTTCCACAGCCCGGCGTCCGTCCCTGTTCCGGCCGCGGCAAGGCGCTCGTGCGTCGAGAGGTCCCCGAAGATCCGCGCCGCGAGTCCGCGCGCCGCGGTCTGCTCCTCGGTGGGTGCGAAGTCCATGTCAGCCCTCACCTCCCCGGAAGACCGGGAGCTCCAAGTCCGGGTCGGTGCGCAGGAATTCCAGCCGCACCGGCATGCCGGTCCGCACCTTGTCGTACGGCACGCCGACCACGTTGCTGACCATCCGCACCCCCTCCGCCAGCTCGATCAGTGCCACCGCGTACGGGCCGCCCTCCGGCGAGGTGCCGAAGGCGGGAAACGGCGGGTGATGCATCACGACATGGCTGAAGACGGTGCCCTCGCCACTCGCCTCGACCGTGTCCCACTCCCGGCCGCCGCACGCGTTGCAGCCCGGCAGCCAGGGAAAGCGCAGCACCCCGCAGGCCCCGCACCGCTGGATCAGCAGCCGGTGCTCGGCGACGCCCTGCCAGAACCCGGCGTTGTCCCGGTTGATCACCGGCCTCGGGCGCAGCCGCCGGTCACCGCGGGGCGACTCCGGCTTCCTGGCGGGCGGCGCGTACTTGAGGATGCGGAAGCGGTGCGTCCCGGCGAGTTCCCCCTCCGCCCGGACGTCCATCCGCGTCGTCACGAAGTAGCCCGTTCCGATCCGGGTCGTCTTCCGAGCCGAGACCGATTCGATCACCGCGTCGAACGTGATCCGGTCACCGGGCCGCAGCGGACGCAGATACTCCTGTTCGCAGTCGGTCGCGACCACCGAGGTGTATCCCGCGCCGTCGAGCAGGCCGAACAGCTCCTCGTACGCCGGGGACCGGTCGGTGTGCCCGGACAGGCCGCCCATCGTCCACGCTTGCAGCATCGTCGGCGGGGCGATCGCGCCCGACCCCGTGTAGGCAGGGTTGGT
The DNA here is from genome assembly GCF_040680455.1 of Streptomyces sp. NPDC052052. Taxonomy (NCBI): domain Bacteria; kingdom Bacillati; phylum Actinomycetota; class Actinomycetes; order Kitasatosporales; family Streptomycetaceae; genus Streptomyces; species Streptomyces sp. NPDC052052. The sequence continues at coordinate 56,894 of NZ_JBFAWU010000025.1, forward strand.
GTCCCCCATCGCCTCGCACCAGTGCCTGATCATCGGCTCGTTGACCAGGTCCTTGCCGACCCCCTCGGTCGCGGCGGCGCGCCCCTCGAAGGCCCTGAGCCGCTCGTACAGGGCGTCCGGTTCTTCTCGCGTGTCCGTCACCTCTTGCCCCTCTTCATGCCGAGCCGCATCGTCGCGACGATCTCCCGCTGCACCTCGCTCACGCCGCCTCCGAAGGTGTTGATCTGCGCGGCCCGGTTCATGCGCTCCAGCTCCCCGTCCCCGAAGGCGCCGGGCGAGCCGCCCCGCAGCGTCCCGGCGTCGCCGGTGATCTCCTGGCAGATCCGGTAGACCTCGACGGCGCTCTCGGTGCCCACGAACTTCACTCCGCTCGCCTCGCCCGGGGCCGGCGAGCCCGCGCCCACCTCCCCCACCAGGCGCCAGTTGAGCAGCCGCGTCGCCGCGAGCCGGGCGTACGCCTCGGCCAGCCGGGCGCGCACCCACGGCTCGTCCACCGGACGCCGGCCGGTCCCCGGGTCGGGGGTGCGTGCGAACACCAGCGCCGCCTCGTAGAAGTCCTCGGCCTGCATCCCGATGGCGGCGAGCGCCACCCGCTCGTGGTTCAGCTGGTTGGTGATCAGCCCCCAGCCGCCGTTCTCCTCGCCGACCAGATGGCCGGCGGGCACCCGTATCCCGTCGTAGTAGGTGGACGTCGTGGTCAGCCCGCCCACGGTCTCGATCGGCGTCCAGGCGAACCCGGGGGCATCCGTCGGGACCAGAATGATCGAGATGCCCCGGTGCTTGGGCGCGTCCGGGTCCGTCCGGCAGGCCAGCCAGATCCAGTCGGCGTTCTGCGCGTTGCTGGTGAAGATCTTCTGCCCGTCGATCACCCAGGAGTCGCCGTCCCGCACCGCCCTGGTACGCAGCGCGGCGAGGTCGGTACCGGCCTCCGGCTCGCTGTAGCCGATGGCGAAGACGAGGTCGCCGCTGAGGATCCTGGGCAGGAAGTACGCCTTCTGCTCCTCGGTCCCATAGGCCATCAAGGTCGGTCCGACGGTGTTGAGGGTGACCATCGAGACCGGTGCCCCGGCCCGGTAGGCCTCGTCGAAGAAGACGAACTGCTCGTCGGGGCCGCGGCCCTGACCGCCGTACTCGACGGGCCAGCCGATTCCCAGCATCCCGTCCGCGCCGATCCGGCGCAGCAGCCGGCGCTGCTCGGCCCGGTCCTCGGCGCCGGGCTCGGTGCGTGCGCTCCTCCCGGACATCACCGTGCTGAAGTACGTGCGGAGTTCGGCGCGCAACTGTCGTTGGCGCTCCGTCTGGGCGAGGTGCACGGCGGCTGCCTCCCGAACACGGGCGGACGGATCAGGGTTTCTGACTGTCCGTCAGATCGCGGCTCGCTGTCAAGGTCGGCGACACCCCTGCGGTCGGCAGACAACGCGAAGCGGCCTGCACGGAAACACCGAAGTGCTCCCGTGCAGGCCGCTGTTCGACCGCCCGTGGCCCGGCCCCCCGACCGGCCCGGTGTCACCAGAGTGGCGAGAAGTTCACCGTGATCGACTCGTTGTGCTGATGGATCCACGTGAACACCGGCCCGTTCACCTGCGTGGAGTTGCTCTGGTTCGACGCACCGGCGCCGACGGCCTGCTGCTGCGACGTGGACGAATTACCGGAGTTGTTGCCGCCGACACCGCTGCCGGCGAGGGTCGCGACGGCCGCGTTCGATCCGTCGTCCGCGAACGAGCCGTTGTCGGCCTGGGCCACTCCCCCGAAGAGCGCGGCGGCGAGGGGAAGGGCGGCAACAGCGGCAAGGGCGCGAGCGGTACGGATGCTTGCCATGTCAATCCTCCAGGAAGCGGAAGTACGGCTTTTTCCGGAGCAGTTGGCCGACCGCCCCGGCTTGGTCACGACGTCGCGAGACGAAAGCTGCCCACCGCATCCCCGGCGAACCACCCGCACGAACCGATTCCCCCGCAAGCGTGAGGAACGCCCGGCAAACGTCCGGCCTGCCGATCAGCGGTCCGGCAGGCTTGGTCGCCTACGTGTTCTTGTCCTCGGCGAGCGTGTGGGCGACGAGAGCATTGGCATGACCGTGGCCAAGTCCGTGTTCGGCCTTGAGCCAGGAAACCAGCTCCATGTGCTTGTTCAGAGCTGAGGCGCGAATGAGCTCCTTCCATTCCGCGATCGGACGCCCGTACTTCTTCTCGATCGAGGGAAAGTAGCTGGCAGGTCCCTTGACGGCTTCTGTCATGTCGGCAGTGTCCTGTTCATGAGTGGGGAGTGACCGGGGTGACGAGGCGCCATCCGATTCCATCCGGTCACCGATAGGACTGCAACTCGGACGAGAACTCATCGCCCGGCCAAGGAATGGCGCGGCAGAACACCTCGTACGGGAATGTCCTGCGCCCCCTCGCTCTGGGTCGTCATCGCCTTAAACGGTGACCTGCACCCGCTCCAACGCCCCTCCCCCTCCATGGGGTTCCATTGGGTCCTTCCCTACCGGTCCGACGCTGACAGCGGCCACTGACAGCCGCGCATGTAAGGGCTGTGGCGGTGCCGACGAAGGCAAGGAAGTGCCCGGGTTCGGGGCCACCGGCCTTCGTCGGCTTTCCACGATGCCCGTCGGCCCCGGGGCTGACGGGCACTGTTAGCGTCTTCCGCGCCAGTGACCCTGAATGAGCGGAGACACGCGTGTTCCCTGAAACGGTGCTGCATACCGAACGACTGACCCTCCGCCCCTTCAGCAGCAGCGACATCCCCGACACGCAGGCGAGCTGCTCGGACCCGCTCACCCAGCAATGGCTCCCCCTCCCTCACCCCTACACCCTGGATGACGCCACCGCGTGGTGCACGAAAGTGGCCCCGGCCCTTCGCGAATCCGGCGACGGCATCCACTTCGCGGTCACCCACTCCCACACCGGGCGGTTGGCCGGCACCGTCGGGTTGAAGAAGACCGACTGGCGAGCTCGGGTGAGCGAGGTCGGCTACTGGATCTCCCCCTGGGCCCGCGGCAACGGCATAGCCGCTGAAGCAACTCGCGTACTGGCTGGGTGGCTTCTGGCCGACCAGCAGTTCCAGCGTCTGGAGCTCCGGGCCGCCACCGAGAACACCGCGTCCCAGAAGGTCGCACTCAAGGCCGGCTTCCACCACGAAGGCATCCTGCGGAACGCGGGCTTCGTTCACACCGGTCGGGTCGACCTCGTCCTGTTCTCCCTGCTTCCGGACGACTCCATGCCGACGGGCGGCACCCTTGCGGGCGCTCGATGACACGGGCGTGCGCGGATGTGACAGGACCCCATGACGAAGGGGTGCCCCTCGATCGGGACACCCCTTCTGATCAGCACGTTCTCTGACCTGCTGCGGTGGGTGTGGGATTTGAACCCACGGTGACATCGCTGCCACGACGGTTTTCAAGACCGTTCCCTTAGGCCGCTCGGGCAACCCACCTCGGCCCCACCCACCAGGGGTGGGGCGGGGTACAGCGTACCGGCTGGGCGGCCCGGGCAGCGAAGCCTGACCGCAGGATGACCACGGGCGGCCGACTGACCCTCGCGGTCCCCTACAGTCCGTACGTCTTCCCGATGATGTCCCGCTGGATCTCGCTCGTCCCGCCGTACACCGTGGACACGACGGTCGACCGCAGCAGGGCCTCCATGCCGTACTCGGTGGTGTATCCGTAGCCGCCCATCATCTGCATGCCCTCCAGGGTCACGTGCTTGGCGAGCTCGGTGCACTTGAGCTTCACCATGGACGCCTCCCGGGCGAACACGCGGCCGGGCTCCGCGTCGATCGCGGCGGCGACGTCGTCCAGCAGCAACTGGGCGCAGGTGAGTTCGGTGGCCATGTCCGCGATCCGGTGCCGGAGAGCCTGGAACGAGCCGATCGGCCGGCCGAACTGTTCACGCTGGCGCACATACGTCACGGTGTCGTCGAACGCCCGCCGGGCCACGCCCAGCATCAGAGCGGCGAGGATCATCCGCTCCAGGTTCAGGCCGGCCATCAGCTGCTTCCACGCCTGTCCGGGGACGCCGACCACCGCGGAGTCCGGCAGGAAGCAGTCGGTGAAGTACAGGTCGTTGACGTCCTTGCCGCCCATGGTGTCGATGCCCCTGATCCGCAGGCCGTCGACGTCGGTCGGCACCATGAACTGGGTGAGCCCCCCGTGTTTCGACTGCTCCCGTGACGTCCGCGCGATGAGCAGGATGTGGTCGGCGAAGTGCGCGTTGGAGCACCAGGTCTTCTGCCCGTTGATCACATAGCCGCCGTCGGTGCGCTCCGCGCGGCAGGTCAGGGCTCCCACGTCCGATCCGGCTCCCGGCTCGGACATCGAGATGGCCTCGACCCGGCCCTGTGCCACGCCCGAGAGCACGGTGCGCTTCTGTTCCTCGGTGCCGAACTTCTCGTACGCCGCGGCGGCGATGACGGTGGTGCTGAAACCGCCGATGGGCGCCAGACCGTAGGAGGTCTCCTGGAGGAACAGGCAGAGTTCCGTCATGCCCTGGCCCACGCCGCCGTACTCCTCCGGGACGGCGATGCCCAGCCAGCCCAGTGCCGCCATCTTCTCGTAGAGCTTCTGGTTGTGCTGCTCCTGGCCGTGGCCCGTCAGCTTGTCCCGTTGCTCCTTCGTGCCGCATTCGCGGCGGCAGAAGTCGGCCACCGCCTTGACCAGGTCACCTCGTTCGTCCGACAGAACTCGGGGCATGACGTGCGTCTCTCCTTCGGTGGGGTCGGAAGCGGGGTGTCAGTCCTCCCGCAGCGCGGGGAACACCGTGTCGACCAGGTGGAGCACGGTGCGTGTCAGGATCACGTGCAGGTCGCTGCGGCTGAGCGTGCCGCGCACCAGCCATTCCCGGGAGGCGGCCTTGAGCATGCCGCTGTGGCAGCGGATCATCGCCCGGAGCTTCTGCCGGCCCTCGGTGACCTCGGTCATCATCGCGGCCTCGAGGATGCGGTCGGTCGCTATCTCATCGGCCTCCAGCATGATCCGGTCGATCTCCGGGTCGTTGCCGAGGGCCTCCAGGCCGATGGCCGCCAACCACATCTCCCGGTTGCGTTCGACGACTTCGAGCCACCGGTCGACGCAGATCGACAGCCGCTCCTCGGCGGTGGTCGGGGGCAGCCGTTCCGACACGGAGGCCGGTATCACCATCATCTGCCGCACCACGGCCAGGTAGAGCTCCCGCTTGCTGCCGAAGTAGTGGCTGACCAGGGCACGGGCCACGCCGGCCTCGGCCGCGATGTCCGAGATGGACACCGTGTCGTAGCTGTGCGCCCCGAACAGTCTCCGTGCGACGCCGAGGATCTCGGCGCGCCGGGCGTCCGGCTCCATTCGGCGTCGCTGGGCCTGGCGCTGAACGGCCATGCGGTCATTCCCTCCCTGGTCGCGGTGTGTCGGACCTATGTGTACATCGATTCGATCGTGGCGGCGTGCAGTTCGTCGACGGCCCGGCGTCGCAGGCTCAGCTTCGGCGTCAGCTCGCCGGTCTCCACCGTCCACGGGCCCGCCAGAACACGGTGTTTCTTCACCTGTTCCGCGCGGGACAGCACCGTGTTCGCGTCCGCGACCTGCTGGTCCAGGGCGCCGAGCACCACCGGATGACGGGACAGCTCGTCGAGGTCGGTGGCGGCGATGCCGTTCGCCCGTGCCCAGACCGGGGCCGCGTCCTCGTCCAGCACCAGCAGCGCGGTGACGTAGCGGCGCCGGTCACCGATCGCGACGGCCTGGGCGACCAGGGGGTGCGCCCGCAGCAAGGACTCGATCCTGGTCGGGGCGATGTTCTTGCCGCCGTCGGTGATGATGAGTTCTTTCTTGCGGTCGGTGATGGTGACGATGCCCCGGGAGTCGACCGTTCCGACGTCGCCGGTGGGCAGCCAGCCCTCCGCGTCGGTCGCGGGCTCGATGCTGCCGTCGGCCTGCAGGTAGCCGGGGAAGACGACGGGGCCGCGGACGAGGAGTTCGCCGTCGCCGGCTTCCTTGACCTCGATGCCGGGTCCGGGACAGCCGACCGACCCGAGCGCGAACCTCTCGGGGGTACTGACGGTCGCGGCGCCGGTGGTCTCGCTCAGGCCCCACACCTCGTACACCGGCAGCCCCACGCTCGCCAGGAACTCCAGGACCGCGGTGGGGATCGGCGCCGCTCCGCTGAAGGCTCGGCGGCAGTCGTCGAACCCGAGGGCGGCACGGATGGGCCGCATCACCTGAGCGTCGAGGTGGTCCAGCGGCTGAAGGAGCTCCGCGGGGAGGTCCTTCCCCTCGGAGCGGAGGCGGTACAGCTCCAGGGCGGTCTTCCGGGCCTGCGCCACCACCACGGCCTGTTCCCCGGAAAGCGCTGCGAGCTTCGCCTGCAGTCCGGCCGCGAGCTTCTCCCACACCCGGGGGACTCCGAAGAAACCATGCGGGCGCACCGCGAGCAGCGTGGGCAGCAGCTGGTCGAGGTCGGGGCAGATCGTGACGTGACCGGCGTTGCAGATCGGCATGTAGATCCCGAGCACCCGCTCGGCGATGTGTGCCAGCGGCAGGTACGCGACCGACCGCGGGTGGTCCGGGACGGGGACGAGGCGGTCCTGCATCAGGGACTCGTGGATCACGTTGCGGTGGGAGAGCACCACGCCCTTGGGGTCGCCGGTGGTCCCCGAGGTGTACACCAGGGCCAGCGGCTGGTCGGTGGTGGCGGCGTCCGTGAGCGCCTCGAACGCGGCGTCGTCGGGCGGTACCGCGCCGCGCACGGCCGCATAGCTGACGAAACGCGGATCATCGGCCGGGGCGGCGTCCCAGTCGAGGACGACGACGGCGCGCAGGTGCGGCAGGTCCGCCAGGACCGGCTGCCAGCGCCGCATCTCCTCCTCGCCCTCCAGGACGAGGACGGTGGCGGCGCTGTGCCGGGCCACCGCTCCGATCTGCTCGGTGCTCAGCGTGTCGTACGTGCTGCACGGCAGGGCGCCGATGTGGATCGCGGCGAGGTCGGCGACCCAGTGCTCGGCCCGCCTGGACATGGCGATGAGCATCCGTTCGCCGGCGTTCAGGCCGAGAGCGGTGAGGCCGCGAGTGAGGGCGGCGACCTCGGCACGCAGCTGGGTCCAGGACAGGGTTCCCGCGTCCGGTCCGATGCCGGTGGTCAGTGCGGGATGCTCGGCGAACTGCTGGGCGTTGCGGCGCAGCAGTCTGGTGATCGTCAGCCCCTCGACGGACTCATGCAGCGGCTCTGCTGTGGTCACGGCGGGCTCCCTCTCTCGCGAACGTGAGCGGACTCCTTCAGCGGTCCCCACAGTGAACCCGCTCTTGGCTGGGTGTCAATAGATCGCGAGCCGTCGACCGGACACCTGTCGACCATGCCTGATGGAACCTCATGTCAGCGCTGTATATGGCTGGTTGCTGCGTGACCGCTCTGTTGACACAGAGCCAATAGGTGTTCTTACCTGTCCCCGTCGAGGCCTCCACGCGGGCCGTGGCGAGGCCCCGCACGGGCGGATCGACAGGCACACGGCCCGCCGGCGGAGAGGAGGTGCGGGACCGTGGCCGACTCAGGCGTCCGCGAACGGTTCGAGCCGCCCGCCTCCCTGGTGGCCAGGGCCGAGAAGGGCGGACTCTACAAGTGAGCGGAGGGCGGCGGCCCGAGCATCGGGACGAGGAACTGCCGGGCGACCGCGCCCATCCGCTCCTCGTCGTCGAGGTCGATGACATGGCTGGGGATGACCAGGAAGGACGCGGAGACGCGCACCATCATCTCGGCCACGAGGTCCACGTCCACCTCGTTCGAGACGTTGCCCGCATGCTGCTCCTGCCGGAGCCCTTCCGCGACGAACTGCTGCACCACGGAGAGGGTGCGTCCCCCGTCGCTGGTCATGGACGGTACGACGGCGTCCGGCTCGGCGGCCATGAGACCGCCGATGAGACGGTTGTGACGGATGGCCCGCAACGAGCTCACGAAACCCAGGACGACACGGTCGGAGACGGTCTCGGCGTCCTTGATCTCGACGGTGAACTGATCGAAGTAGCGCCGGAACTCGCGTTGTACGACCTGCTCGACCAGCGCCTCCTTCGAAGCGAAACGACGGTAGACGGTGATGCGGGAGACACCCGCCAGCCGTGCCACGTCCGCCATGGTGGACCGCTTGATCCCCATGCGGCAGAAGTGTTCGTACGCGGCGTCGAGCAGGCGCACCGCGATCTCGTCGTCCAGCTCCGCACCGTCACCGGCCTCGCTGAACGCGAGCTCCAGCACGGACGGGGAAGCGGGCGACCCGGCGAGGGCCGGCAGGACAGGTTCCACGATCGCCTCCCGGATTCTGTGCGGAGTCTGGCGTTCACCCCTCACTTGTGCTCCTCTGGAGATACTCAGAGGCTCACCTTGTTTCAGCGTACCAAAGCCCACTGCACGGCTACGCCGGGCCGGTCGGTACCCCTGCGGACCTGACGCACACACCGCGCAGCCGACTGCTTCATCAGTTCCTTCACCTCACGACCCCACCAGCAGGAACCAAGGAGGAAAACAGCGATGGACGGACTCAGCAGGCGCCAGATGCTGGCCGCCGGAGGGGCACTGGGAGCCCTCGGGCTCATAGCCACAGCGTCGCCGGCCCGGGCCAGGTCCCTGTGGACGTGGTCACCGAGCGGCTCGGTGGCGGGCACCGGAGCGGGACTCGACCCGGAATGGCTGTGGGACGAGGAAGCCGACCCGATCGTCGCCGCCGTGATCGACCGCGGCGACGTGCCCCAGGTCAACGAGGCGCTGCGGCAGTGGACGCGCAACGACCAGGCGCTCCCGGCCGGACTCCCCGCCGATCTGCGCGACTTCATGGAATCGGCGCGCCAACTGCCGTCCTGGGCGGACACGGGCAAGCTCGAGGACGGGGCACAGGTCACGACGAAGAAGGGGATCTACACGGGAGCCCTCTACGGGCTGGGCAGCGGCCTGATGAGCACGGCCATCCCCCGGGAGGCGCGCGCCGTCTACTACTCCAAGGGCGGCGCGGACATGAAGGACCGCGTCGCCAAGACCGCTCTGTTCGGTTACGACGTCGGCGACCTGAAGGCCTACCGGCCCGAGGGCGGGATGATCGTGACCGCGGTGAAGACCCGGCTGGTGCACGCGGCCGTGCGGCACCTGCTGCCCCAGTCCCCGGGCTGGTCGCAGACGAACGGCGGTCAGACGATCCCGATCAGCCAGGCGGACATCATGGTCACCTGGCACAGCCTGGCCACCTTTGTCATGCGCAAGATGAAGGAGTGGGGAGTCCGGATCTCCTCCAAGGAGGAGGTCGGGTACCTGCACACCTGGCAGGTGACCGCGCACATGCTCGGCGTCCGCGACGAGTACATCCCCGCCACCTGGGCCGCGGCCAACGCCCAGTCCAAGCAGGTCCTCGACCCGATCATCGCCCCGTCGGACGAGGGAGCCGCGCTGACCGCTGTCCTCCTGGACATCGTCGCGGAACTCGACGCCGGCCTCACCCGGCCCCTGATCAACGCGTTCTCCCGGTACACGGTCGGAGACGGTGTCGGTGACGCCATCGGCCTGGGCAAGGAGCCGTTCTGGCAGCCGCTGATCAGCGCCGCCTGGCCCCTGCTGGTGGCCTTCCGCGAGGGCCTGATCCCCCTGCCCCTGGTCCCGGCGGGCGCGTGGACCGTGGAGGAGGCCATCCGGCAGTTCGTCCTGCTCTTCCTGGGCGAGGCGCAGCGCATCGAACTGACCATCCCGGAGACCAACCGCCCGTCCTGAGCCCCAACACCGGCACATGAGGCCGCCGGCGCAGGGTGCGTCGCCCCGACGCACCCTGCGCCCGCGCGCACCGTCCCCACCGCGCCGGGCACCACGGCGGCCTCACCGCCCCGGAGCACGCCGGCCCGCCCGGGGCCGAGCCGCACAGAAGGAGGACCGACGCGTATGCGCAGGAGAGGACACCGTCGATGACCGACTCCGCCCGTCCGGCTCAGCCGGAGCCCGGCGGCCCCGACCCGGGCAGGCGCCGGTTCCTCGGATACGTACTGGCGGCCCCGACCCTGCTGGCCGCCGCCGAACTCGTTCCTGCCCCACCGGCCAGGGCCGAGATCCCGTCGGCGGAGATCACGGAGCTGGTCGATCTCAACGACGTGATGACCGCGGCGGTCCTGCCGACCGCCGGCCTGATCACCGTTCAGGTCAACACGGACGGCACGGTGTCCTTCGCCCTGCCGCGGGCCGAGGTGGGGCAGGGCATCACCACCTCGACCGCCATGCTGATCGCCGAGGAGATGGACGTGCCGCTGGAGCGCGTCCGGGTCACGCTGGCCGACGCACGTCCGGAGCTGGTGTTCAACCAGCTCACCGGTGCGTCGAACACGACCATCTCGACGTACACCCCCGTCCGGGTGGCCGCCGCCATCGCCCGCGGGCAGCTGCTGCGGGCCGCGGCGGCCGAACTCGGCGCGGCTGTCGCCGACCTCACCGTGAAGGCGGGCGTCATCACCGGCCCCGGGGGCAGGAGCACCGACATCGGCGCACTGGCCGAGAAGGCCGCGAGCATCCGGACCCAGCAGGTGACCGCTGAACTCAAGCCGGACGATCAGTTCACCGTCATCGGCACTCCGCACAACCGGATCGACGCCCTCGCCGCGGTCACCGGACGCAAGAAGTTCGCGATGGACCTCGACATCCCGGACGCCAGGCCCACCATGGTGTGCCGCCCGCCGACGATCAACGGCAGGGTCGGGTCGGTGGCCAACGCCGACGAGGTCCGCGCCATGCCGGGTGTCACCGACATCGCCGTGATCTCGACCGGCGTGGCGGTACGTGCCGAGACCTTCGGCCAGTGCATCGACGCCGTACGCGCGCTGCGTGTGTCGTGGACGTCGGGCACCGTGCAGGGCAAGTCCGACGAGTCGGTGCTCGCCGAGCTCCAGGCCGCCGAGCTGCCGCTCGGCCTTCCGCCGCTCACACCGAGCGTGGAGGCCACGTTCACCTTCCACTTCCGCAGCAACAGCGCGCTGGAGCCGAACTGTGCGACAGCCGATGTGCGGGCCGACCGCGCCGAGATCTGGGCGAGCCTGAAAGCACCGATCGTCGCGAAGGAGGCGATTGCCGCCAAGCTCGGGCTGCCGCTCTCCGCGGTCACGGTGCATGTCGCCGAAGGCGGCGGCTCGTTCGGACGCAAACTCTTCTTCGACGCCGCGCTGGAAGCCGTCGAGGCATCCCGGGCCATGGGCAAACCCGTCAAACTCATGTGGCACCGCGCCGACGACTCCCGTCAGGGACGCGTCCACCCCATGGCCACATCCCGGGTACGTGCCGCCTACCTCGGCACCACCGTCCTCAGCTACACACAACGGCACACCAGCGTCTCCACCGACCTGAGCCACGGGATCGGCGAGATCTTCACCGCCATGGCGGCGAGACTCCCGGTGGGAGACATCGGCTTCTCCGAGCTGTTCTTCCAGCTCTCCCAGTCCATGCCCTACGAGTTCGGCGTCAACAGCCGACTGCTCAGCGAGACCGGCAAGGGCTTCAACACCGGCAGCATGCGCAACGTCTACTCCCCCGACGTCACCTGCGCCCGCGAGCTCGTCGTCGACCAACTCGCCGCGAAAACGGGAAAGGACCCCTTCCGGTTCCGACGCGGTGTCCTGCGCGACGACCGTGCCCGAGCGGTGCTGGACAAGGTCGCCGAAGTCGGCGACTGGGGACGGACCATGCCGTCCGGCACCGCGCAGGGAGTCGCCTTCCACTCCGAGTACCACTCCGTCAGCGCGGCCCTGGTGGAGATCGACTGCCGCCCCGAAACCGTCAACCGCCCCATCCGCGACGGGGTGAGCGGACCGCGTGTCACCAAGGCCGTGTTCGCCGTGGACGTCGGGCTCGCCGTCAACCCCCGTGGCCTGGAGGCCCAGATGATGGGGTGCGTCATGGACGGCATCGCCCTGGCCCTGACCTCAAGCCTCCACCTGCGCAACGGGTATTTCCTGGAGGCCAGTTGGGACAACTACTTCTACACCCGGCAGTGGAACACACCGCCCGAGCTCCAGATCATCGTCATGCCGGCCACCACCGGAACCCCCGGTGGTGCCGGTGAACTCGGCGTCGCGGCCTCGATGGCTGCCGTGGCCTGCGCCTACGGCCGGGCCACGGGGACCATGCCCACCAGCTTCCCGATCAACCACGCCACCCTGTCCTTCGTGCCCAAGCCGACCGTTCCCCCCATCCCCCCGTCCCCCGTCGACGGCCTGGACCACGTCCAATGACAGCTGGGAGACCCCGTGCCTCAACACACGTTCCGCCTCAACGGCGAACAGGTCACCGTCGACGTGGCCGACGACGTACGACTGCTGTGGGTACTGCGTGACGTCCTGGGCGTGACCGGGCCGAAATACGGCTGCGGCATCAACGTCTGCAAGGCGTGTACCAGCCACCTCAACGGCGAGGCCGTCAACCCCTGCGCGATCCCGGTCGAGAAGCTGAAGCCGACCGACGAAGTCACCACGATCGAAGGGCTACCGGCCACGGTGGGGGCCGATCTGCACCCGATGCAGCAGGCGTGGCTCGACCACGACGTGGCCCAGTGCGGCTACTGCCAGCCCGGCCAGATCATGGCCGCTGTCGCACTCGTCCGCCGCGTGGCGAAGGAAGGACGGGCGATCAGCGAGGCCGATCTCGACGGCATCCGCAACATCTGCCGCTGCGGCACCTATGTCCGCATCCGCGAAGCCATCAAGGCCGCGGCGACCCATATGTGAGGGGCCCGGCCGGGAATCCCCGGCCGAGCCCCTGCACCGACCGACGTGCTAGCTGTCGCCCTTGCGCTCGCCCAGGGTGACCTCGGCCGTCGCCGTCTTGCCGTCGCGCTTGTAGGTCAGGGTCACCCGGTCCCCGGGCTCGTGGGTCCAGATCTGACCGATCAGGGTCGGGCCGCTGTCGATCATGGTGTCGTTGAACTTCGTGATGACATCGCCCGCCTTGAGGCCCGCCTTGTCCGCGGGGCCGCCCTGCACCACGGCCGCCGTCCCGCCCGTGCCCTGGTCGGAGATGACTGCGCCGCCGCCCTCCTCGTCCATCTTGACCGTGGCGCCGATCACCGGATAGACCGGCTGACCGGTCTTGATCAGCTGCTGGGCAACGTTCGTCGCCTGGTTGATCGGGATGGCGAAGCCGAGGCCGATGGAGCCCGCCTGGGTCTGGCCGACACTGCTGCCGGTCGACTGGATGGCCGAGTTGATGCCGATGACCGCGCCGCGCGAATCGAGCAGCGGGCCGCCGGAGTTGCCGGGGTTGATCGACGCGTCGGTCTGCAGGGCGCTCATGTACGAGTTGCTGCCGCCGGAACCGTCACCGGAGGCGACCGGGCGGTTCTTGGCGCTGATGATGCCCGTGGTCACGGTGTTCGAGAGGCCGAACGGGGCGCCGATCGCGATGGTCGAGTCACCGACCGCGACCTGGTCCGAGTTGCCGAGGGACAGCGGGGTGAGCCCCGACGGGGGGTTCTTCAGCTTCAGCACGGCGACGTCGTAGCCCTGGGCCCGGCCGACCACTTCGGCGTCGTACTTCTTGCCGTTGGAGAACGTCGCCGTGAGCTGACCGCTGTCCGCGGCCGAGGCCACCACGTGGTTGTTCGTGAGGATGTGGCCTTCCTTGTCGTACACGAAGCCGGTGCCCGTCCCGCTCTCTCCGTCACCGCCCTGCGCCTCGATGGTGACCACGCTCGGCAGCGCCTTGGCGGCGACGCCCGCGACCGTGCCGGGATCGCGCTTGAGGTCCTGCGGGTCGGTCGACGCCGCGACCGTCGTCGAACCGTTGGAGCTGTCGTTCCGGTCGGCCGCCCAGTAGCCGAGGGCACCGCCGACACCACCGGCGATCAGCGCGGCGGCCGCCACCGCGGCCACCAGGCCGCCCATGCCGCGCTTGCGCGGGCTCTCGGGGGAGCTCAGCTCGGCCGGGGCACCCCAGACCGGGCCGGCGCCGCCGCCCTCGGCGCCGTGCTGCGCGTACGCGGGAACGGCAGGAGGAGGCGGGGGCCAGTTGGCCTCGGCGGCGGACTGGATCCCGGGAGGAGGCGTCCCGGGCACGGGGGGCAGGGGAGCGGTCGCGGCCGTCGGTTCCCCCGTCGGAGGGAACGGAGGCGCCGTCGGAGACTGCGGCGCGGCGGTCGCGTCCGGCGCCTGCGGCTGCTCCGGGGCGGCCGGCTCGGACACGGGCGTGCTCGCGGACGGACCCTGCGGAGCATCGGCCGGCACGGGAGGCGCGGACGGAACGGACGGTACGGCCTCGGCCGCAGCGTCCTTGTTGCCCTCGTTGCCCTCGTTCTCTGTGCTCACAGCTGTTTACTCCTCGGGTTCCATCATGTTCGGCAAGAGATCCGCTGTGTACGTGTCCCGGGACAGGATTTCCCATGGCACGTCAGGCCACTGTAAACACGACCTGTGCATGCGCACACCAATCTTTACATCCGACGAAACGGACTACCTGCGGAAGACGCCCGCGGCCGCGGGCAGCCGACCTGTTGCACGGCGCACGCCGCGACCTCCGGCGGCACACGCAGGACGCACCGGCCGCCGCTCGGTGACACCATGAAGCGGTGACCCACGCACGGCAGCAGTCCACGGCCCATTCCATCCAGGTCATCGCCCATCGGGGCGCATCCGAGGACGCCCCCGAACACACCCTGGCCGCGTACCGGAAGGCCATCGAGGACGGCGCCGACGCACTGGAGTGCGATGTACGGCTCACCGCCGACGGGCATCTCGTCTGCGTGCACGACCGCCGGGTGAACCGCACGTCCAACGGCCGCGGCGCTGTCTCCACACTGGAGCTCTCCGAACTCGCCGCCCTGGACTTCGGCTCCTGGAAGGACCGTGAGGAGTCGGAGTCCCCGGACTGGGACCCGGTGCCGGGAGAGCTGACCTCCGTACTCACACTGGAGCGGCTGCTCGAACTGGTCGCCGAGACGCGCGCCGCCGGACGCCGGATCCAGCTGGCGATCGAGACCAAGCACCCCACCCGCTGGGCGGGCCAGGTCGAGGAACGGCTGCTGGATCTGCTGCGGCACTTCGAGCTCGACGCCCCTCCGGCCGACGGCCCGTCACCGGTACGGATCATGAGCTTCTCGGCGCGCTCCCTGCACCGGGTCCAGATCGCGGCGCCCACGCTGCCCACCGTCTACCTGATGCAGTTCGTCTCGCCACGCCTGCGGGACGGCCGACTTCCGGCCGGCGCCCGGATCGCCGGCCCGGGGATGCGGATCGTGCGCAGCCACCCCGGCTACATCGAGCGACTGCACCGGGCGGGTCATCGCGCGCACGTCTGGACGGTCAATGAGCCGGAGGACGTCGAGCTCTGTATCGCGCTGGGCGTCGAAGCAATCATCACAAATCGCCCGAAGCAGGTTCTTTCACAACTGGGACGCTCTTGACGTCCGTTACACGGAGTGCACCGGCGCATTCGAATCGCAATCGATCGTGACGAGTGCGTCACTGACAGGCGAAGTACCGGTTTCCGGTCGAGCCCAGGGGGGCATCCACTCCGTGGCGTGGGGCAAAGGAGGTCTCGGGGGTGGCGTTGGTGGTGGCACAGGAAGTGCCCACGTCGTCGAGCATGGCCGTACCCCATGGCCCTGCGGGCGTGGGCAAGGCGCGACACCGGATGCGTGAGCAACTGCGCAGCCACGGGGTGTCGGATTCGGTCGTCGACGATGCTGTATTGATCCTTTCCGAACTACTCAGCAATGCCTGTCGGCACGGCAGGCCGCTGGGGCGGCACACAGATGTGGGTGACGGCGACGTCCGCGCCGCATGGCACGTGGACCGAACGGGCGGACTGACCGTAGAAGTGACCGACGGCGGCGGTCCGACCCGACCGGTTCCGGCCACACCCTCGGTGACGGCACGCGGCGGACGCGGGCTCAACATCATCGACGCTCTCGCCGAGGAGTGGGGCGTACGCGACAGCTCGACCGGCGAGGTCACCGTCTGGGTCACCGTCAGCGAGGGGCACGGCCAGGCTTCCGGAGCACCGGCTCCCCCGGGTCTGCCGACCGTGCCGGGACTCGACGGGCCGGGCCTCGTCGATGCCTTCGACGAGCGGGCCGACCGTCCCCGCACGGATCCGGATGCCGACGGTGGCGGCCATCCGCGCGCCCGTATCGGCGCAGGTGGCCGAGGGGGCGGCGGACGCGCGGACGTTCCGCCCCCGCCGGACCGTCGGCGGATGCGCCCCGGACGCGACAGGGGCCGCTAGGCTCGCGGCCCAGACCGCACTGTCGCAATCGGGAGAAAGCCCACCATGGCCAAGAAGCGCCCTCAGACCAAGGCCGGGAAGCAGCAACTCAGGGACGGCGAGATCCCGGTGGTCGGGGCTCGCGAGCCCTGCCCGTGCGGTTCGGGCCGCCGCTACAAGGCGTGTCACGGACGCGCCGCCGCCCATGCGGTGACCGAGCTCGTCCACCGCCCCTTCGAGGGCCTGACGGGCGAGTGCGACTGGGTCGCCCTGCGTGAGTTGGTGCCCGCGGCCACGGTCGCGCTGACGCTGAAGGACGGACTGCCCGAGGGCGTGCCCTCGGTGACCCTCGCGACCGTCCTGCCGATGGCGTGGCCGGCGCTCCGTCGCGACGACGGCTCGGTGCTGCTCGCCCTGCAGAACGACACCCCCTCCGGTGACCTCAGCCGTGATCTGGCGGCCACGCTCCGGCGGGCCCTGGACGCCGAGCCCGGTGCTCCGGTGGCCGGCGAGCGCGCACCGGCCGACGGGCCGCGGCTGCAGGACCTGCTCGCCCCCGACGGCGCGTTCGAGCCCGCCATCCACTCGGGCTTCGAGTTCTGGGTTCCGGACGCGGAGAACGCCGCACCTGAGGTGTCCGCGTCCCTGGCGCGCGCGAACGAGGCGGCGATCCCCACCACCCGGCTCGTCGGCGTGGACGCCGCGTACTGGTGCGAGACCCCGGAGAAGAACCACCTGCGCTGGGTCATGCCGCACCCGGAGGAGCAGCTTCTCGACGCACTCGCCCGGCTGCACGCCGCCGGCACCTCCTCGCTGGGCGAGGGGACTCGGCTGGTCGGCTCGTTCCGGGCGCACGGGCTGATGGTCCCGGTCTGGGACCTGCCCAGCACCATGGGGGCCGAGGACTGCGAGAAGCCCGCGGCCGAATTCGTGGAGCGGCTGACCGCGGCACTCGCCTCGGACGCACCGCTCTCCGCCGAGGAACGCCGGGCCCGCGGCGGGCTCACCAACCGCCAGGTGACGCTCAGCTGACAGGGGCGAGAACGCGGTCCGTAAGGTGATAAGCGTCACAACGTACGGTACGCGCAGGTAAATCATCATCCTCAAACAAGAGATCGAATTTGCGAACGACAGATCTCTTGTTACCGTTCTGGAAGCCCGGTCGCTGGTGCATCCCCCGTCGCCAGCGATCGGGCATCCTCATTTCCGGGCCCGGCGTACAGCGCGCGAGGCGGCGTACGCGCCCGCGCACGATCCCCTCCCCGCCGGTGGAGCCCACTCACCTCAGGCCGGAGCCCGGCGACCGCCCCACCGCGCCCAACCCGGCACGACGGAGCCGGGGTTGACAGCAGATCGCCCGTCGACAGCCTCGCCCCCTTCCGCTCCCGCCGAAGCACCCGGATCGATCCGGTCAGGGGCCCGGAGTCGGAACTCCTTGACGAATAACCCTTCAGCACATTGCTCGAATAAATCTTCGAACAAACATCGAGAGGGTTCGGCGGAGCCATCGAAATCACCTTCCGCCGACACACCTCGCGGCAGCCGTTTTCGCACGGGCGGAAACGGTCGGCTTCGCCTGAATTCCTGGCAGTACGTCGGATACCTCGACGGAATACGAACACCCGGTGGCCCGGGCCCCATTACTCGGGGAACTCAGGACGGCTCACGTCCGAATGGGTGAACCGACCGTGCCGCCCCCTCCACGGGGACGGCACGACTGCTCGTTGTTCATCCGTCAGTACGCGAGCCGGCTTCCGCCGTCCGGCGCGCTGTCGCTCGCCTCGACCAGCGCGTCGAGCACCGCTCCCACATCCGGCAGCCACGGCTCCGCGGATCCGACGGCACCCCGCTTGCCGCCCGAGCCCGGCCGGGGGCCCGGAGCGGGAGCCCGCTCCCAGCGCACCTGGCCCGCTCCCACTCCGGACGGCGGAAGGACGAGATAGCCGCCTCCGCTGTGGAAACGCAGTGAACTGGGCACCCGGTCCTTGGCGTGCAGCAACTCCCCGAGCCGTTCGAGGCTGTACGGAGCGACCAGGAGCGACCACCGGGTCGGCGTCGCCACCACGGGGCCGAGCCGCGTTCCCATCCGGTCCAGCTCGGCCAAGGCGCGTGCGGCCGCCACGGCCGGCAGGCTCAGCGCGCACGGGGCGCGACCACCCGTGGCCAGCACGATCGGGGCGGTGGGGCGATTGGTCCACCACCAGCGCACCATGCGCTCGTCGGTGGTCGCCGCGAGGAGACCGGGATCGAAGGGGTGTGCGCCGGGTACGGCGCACTCGGGATCAGGGCAGGCACAGCCACGACCACGGCCACCACGACCACCGGCCGCCTCGAGTCCCACACCGGGGAGCACGGGCCACTGCCATGCGGTGGCACAGGTCAGGACCGCGTCCAGTGGGGCGGGCCTCGCCCTGCGCCGGAGCCGGAGCCTGCGTCGCCTACCGAGGATCTCGCGCATGAGCGCTCGTTCCTTTCCGTTGAACGCCGAAGGTCCACATCACACCACGCGCGTATCACCACGCGCGTTCACAACTTCACCGTGCGTACATGCTCTTCAAATCTGCGGTACGGGCGGATCGTCGCTACCGAGCATGCGCTGAGCCGGGTCGAGCGGGGCCGAGACGAGGTCCGGACACGAACGTGGCGAGGAACAGCACACGTCGCGCCCGCCGTCCCACATGGTGCAATCCCCGCCACTCGGGGGGGTGGAGGCGTGGCCGTCACAGATGAGGACGCCCAGGGCCCACTGCCGGGTTCCGGGGCGATCGGAACTGCCCCTGGCCGTCATCGACTACGTACCCAGCGTGCCCGAAATGACGCTCCCCCGGGACTTCACCCCCGAGAACACTCCCTCGTCGAGCCCGCCCAGTCGACCGCAAATAGCCGCCATAGGCTGCGATTTTTGGCCAATTTTTGAGTCACTTGGACATCACAGAACCCACGGGGGCAATGCTGGACATCGCCTTACTTGTACGTGTACATGTGGATGCCACGTGTGCATGTGGATGCACTGATAGCAGCGCAGAATGACATGGGGGTTTGCGATGCCATTCGTCGAATCACACGGGTGGGAAAGTCGACTGCCATGAGCGCCCCGCACCTGCCGAAAGTGGCTGGAATCAATCCCATGGTCCCCGTTTCAGCACACACTCCTGCCGGATCTCGGTCCGAGGCGCCGACCGCACCCGGAACGCTCGTCCAGGACCGGCTGGCCGGCTGGGTGTCCGACCTCACCACGCTGCACGAGCTCACCGAGCGCCTGGCCAGGACCAGCACGCTCGACGACGCGCTGCACGAACTGCTGGACGCCGGAGCCACCCTCGTCGGTGCGCGACGCGGTCTGGTCGTCTTCGAACCCTCCGACCGCCGCGGCCCCGTGAGCACCGTCGGCCTCGGACTGGCCCATGCCGAACTCGGGCACATCGAGACGGTGCCGCGCAGCGTCACCTCCTGCGGCCGGATCCTGGAAGGGCTCCCGGGCGCCGAAGGAGCACAGACCACCCCCGATCTGCTCGGCGACACCAGCCTGGACCCCCGCCGCCGCGAGGTCGCTGCCCGGCTCGGATACGCCGCCAGCTATGCCCTGCCGCTCACCGCGCAGTCGACCGGCCGGCTCGGCGCGGCCGTCTGGCTGTACGACGAACCCACCGAACCCCGGGAACAGCGGCGCCATCTCGTCGGCCTGTACGCCGGGTACGCCGGCGAGCATCTGGCCCGGCTGCTGGAGCTGGAGCGGGCCAGGGCCGACACCGCCACCCTCACGGAGGAGCTGCTGCCCAGCCGACTGCCCCGGGTCACCGGCGTACAGCTCGCCGCACGCCATCGCACGACACCGCGGGGCGGCGGCAACTGGTACGACGCGCTGGACCTGCCGGAAGGCGCGCTCGGCCTCGCCGTGGGTTCGGTGAACGGCTCCGGGCCGAGCGCCCTGGCCGCCATGGGCCGGCTGCGTGCCGGCCTGCGGGCGTACGCGGTGATGGAGGGCGAGGACCCGGTCGCCGTGCTCTCGGACCTGGAACTGCTGCTGCGGCTGACCGAACCCGCCCGTTCCGCGACCGCCCTGTTCGCCTACTGCGAACCCGCCCACCGCAAGATCCTGCTGGCCGGCGCCGGCCACAACCCGCCGCTGGTGATCGGTGACCGGCGCACCGAGTTCGTCGAGACCTCGCTCTCCGCCCCGTTGGGCATGCTCGCCTGCTGGGAGGCGCCGAGCGTGGAGATCACCCTCGCACCCGGCGAAACCGTGCTATTCTACACCGACGGCCTGCTGCGGCGGACCGGCGACTCGACGGACCGGGCCTTCGCGCGGCTTCACTCGGCGGCGGCCGGCGTCCCCAAGGCACTCCGGGACGACGCCGGGTCCATTGCCGACCACGTACTGCGGACCGTGCTCGCGGACAGCTCCGACCCGGGTGAGCGCACCCAGGAGCTGAGCGTTCTGGCCGCACGCTTCGACTGAGCCGGACCGCCCGGCCCGGGGGCCCGGCCAGGCAACTCCGGCCGCCGGGCCATGTAACAGGTCTTTCTCCTCTGCGCCCCTTCCGCACGCCCGTACGATGGGGGGCGTCCAGTGTCGTACCAAGGAGAGACAAGTCGTGGCTGAGGAGCTCGCCCCGGACAACCCGGAGGCCGAAGAAGAGACGGTCGAACAGCGGAAGAACGGCCTGTACCCGGGCGTCTCCGATGAACTCGCCGCGAACATGAAGTCCGGTTGGGCCGATACGGAGCTGCACGGCCTCGAACCCATCGCCCAGGCCGAGCACACCGCCGCCCGCCGCGCCGCGCTCTCCGCACGGTTCCCCGGTGAGCGTCTGGTCATCCCCGCGGGCAACCTGAAGACCCGCTCCAATGACACCGACTACGCCTTCCGCGCCTCCACCGAGTACGCGTACCTCACCGGTGACCAGACCCAGGACGGCGTCCTCGTCCTGGAACCGACCGAGGACGGGCACGAGGCGACCATCCACCTGCTGCCGCGCTCCAACCGCGAGAACGGCGAGTTCTGGCTCGACGGCCAGGGCGAGCTGTGGGTCGGCCGCCGTCACTCCCTCGCCGAGGCCGAGCAGGTGCTGGGCATCCCCGCGAAGGACGTGCGCGAACTCCCGGCCGCGCTGACCGAGGCCACCGGACCGGTCCGTAACGTCCGCGGCCACGATGCCGGCATCGAGGCCGCGCTGACCGACAAGGTCACCGCGGAGCGCGACGAGGAACTGCGCGTCTTCCTCTCCGAGGCCCGGCTGGTCAAGGACGCCTTCGAGATCGCCGAACTGCAGAAGGCCTGCGACGCCACCGCACGCGGCTTCGAGGACGTCGTCAAGGTCCTCGACAAGGCCGAGGCGACGAGCGAGCGCTACATCGAGGGCACCTTCTTCCTGCGCGCCCGCGTCGAGGGCAACGACATCGGCTACGGCTCGATCTGCGCGGCCGGCCCGCACGCCACCACCCTGCACTGGGTGCGCAACGACGGCGCGGTGCGCTCCGGCGAGCTGCTGCTGCTCGACGCCGGTGTGGAGACCAACGACCTCTACACCGCCGACGTGACCCGCACCCTTCCCATCAACGGCACGTTCACGCCGCTGCAGCGGAAGATCTACGACGCGGTCTACGAGGCGCAGGAGGCGGGCATCGCGGCCGTCAAGCCCGGTGCCGACTACCGCGACTTCCACGACGCCGCACAGCGCGTGCTCGCCGAGAAGCTCGTCGAGTGGGGTCTGCTGGGCGACCTGTCCGTGGACAAGGTCCTGGAGCTCGGCCTCCAGCGCCGCTGGACGCTGCACGGCACCGGCCACATGCTCGGCATGGACGTCCACGACTGCGCCGTGGCGCGCACCGAGACGTACGTCAACGGAACGCTGGAGCCCGGCGTCTGCCTCACGGTCGAGCCCGGTCTGTACTTCCAGGCCGACGACCTGACCGTCCCCGAGGAGTACCGGGGCATCGGCGTCCGGATCGAGGACGACATCCTCGTCACCGAGGACGGCAACCGGAACCTCTCCGACAAGCTGCCGCGCCAGGCCGACGAGATCGAGGCGTGGATGGCCCGTCTCACGGGCTGATCCGCACGGTCCGGCAGGTTCGGCGACGGACCCGCCCCACGTCGAAGGGCGCCCCGCTCAGGACACCATGAGCAGGGCGCCCTTGCGCCATTTCAGGACCTTGTCGAAACTCACGACGGCGCCGTGGCCTGGGCGATTGCCGAAGTGGACGTGATCGGCGAGC
This sequence comes from Streptomyces sp. NPDC052052, assembly GCF_040680455.1. NCBI lineage: Bacteria > Bacillati > Actinomycetota > Actinomycetes > Kitasatosporales > Streptomycetaceae > Streptomyces > Streptomyces sp. NPDC052052. Next base: position 79,270 of record NZ_JBFAWU010000025.1, read on the forward strand.
TCCTCGATCAGACAGAGCCCGCGGCCGTTCTCCGCGCCGAGCGACGGATACGGCAGCGGGTCGGGCTGGTGCGCGGACCTGCGCGGGATGCGCCGGGCGGGAAAACCGGGCCCCGAGTCGGTCACTTCGATCCGGCACGTCTCGCCGTCCAGATAAGCGGTGACCCGGTACTGCCCGCACGCCGCGCCCGAGGGTTCGCCCCGGGCGTCCCACGGATCCTGACCGGCCCCCTGTTCACCCCGGGCCCGCTGTTCGCCGCCGTGCTCGACGGCGTTGGCGCAGGCCTCGGTGAGCGCGATCGACAGGTCGAAGGAGATGTCCGGATCGACCCCCGCGGTCTCCATGGCGCCCAGCAGGAAACGACGGGCGAGCGGAACACTCGCAGCCTCGCGCCGCAGATCGAGGGACCACCAGATGCTCATGCTCCAGCCTCCTGGCTGCGGCTCGACATACCGCTACGTATTGCCGCACAGGGCCGTTCGTAAGCGCAGACCGGATGTGAGACCGCTCATTCGGCGGATACCAGCACTCCGTGCACCCATGTATGCCGGACCGATTACCGTTCCCACCTGGTGTTCCTGTCCCGCGTTCCCGCCCTGCCCCAGCCGCCCCGGGAGGCAACCAATCGGGCGGAAGGTGACCTTCCGGACCTGCCGCACCAAGGTCCCGGGCTCGGTGCGATGATGGCCCCGCCATGTCTATGCCTGTCGCACGCGCCGGAGCCGGTCTGCGGCTTCTGAGGACCGCGGTGTTCACCGCGGTCTGTGTCGCGCTGTCCGCGGCAGGTCATTCCCTGGCCTCCAGCACGGCCGTCCCCTGGTGGGCCCTGCTCGCCGGGTTCCTGACAGTCTTCGCGGTGACGGCACCGCTCGCCGGTCGCGAGCGCTCGATGCCATCCATCACCGCCGCCCTGGCCGGCGGACAGATCGCCCTGCACACGCTCTTCGGCGTGGGTGCCCACACCGCCTCGGCGGACACCTCGGCAGGCGATGACGCACTGGTCCGGTTCGCGGCGAGCCTCGTGTGCGGTGCGGGCCCCGCCCAGTTGAACGCTTCCGACGCACACCGCATCATCACCACCGCGGGCATCGACCCGGCGTCGGTGGTGGCCGGCGGCCACATGGCCTCCGTCCCCGGCGCGGCCGGTCTGCCGATGCTGCCCGGTCTGCCGATGGTGCTCGGCCACCTGCTGGCCGCCGTGGTCACCGGTTGGCTGCTGCGTCGCGGCGAGATCGCGCTGTTCCGGCTGGCCCGGCTCTCCGCGCAGGGCGCCCAGCAGATCGCGGCCGGAGCCCGGCTGCGTGCGCTGCGCGCCGCGCTCGCGCTGGTGAACGCGCTGCGGGCCGGGCTCGAAGGCCCCGCGACCGGACCGCGCACGGCCCGTACCGCTGCGGACGCACCGGTGCCCGCCACCGGGGACCCGTTGCAGCACCTGGTGATCAGGCGCGGGCCACCTCCCGCATACGCGCTCACAGCCTGACGCGACACCCTCCACTCGACGCACGGACCGGACTGATCCGTGCGGTCCGGCATACGTACGCCGACGCACGTGGGGCAGCGGTGTCGCGATGCCCTGGCGCACCCGCGCCCCGGGCACGCCTTCCTTCGTGCTTCTGTGGAGTGATCCCTGTGCTGAACGTTTCCCGTATCGCCCTCGTCGGCGGCGTCACCGCGTCCACCGTGCTGCTTCTCGCCGGCCCCTCCTTCGCGCACGTCAGTGTGCAGCCGCAGGGCGAGGCCGCCAAGGGCGGCTATGCCACCGTCACCGTCAAGGTGCCCAACGAACGCGACAACGCCTCGACCACCAAGGTCGAGGTCAGCTTCCCGGCCGACCACCCGCTGGCCTCCGTCATGCCGCAGGCCGTGCCCGGCTGGGACATCGAGGTGACCAGGAGCAAGCTGGCCAAGCCGCTCGAGCTGCACGGCGAGAAGATCGACGAGGCCGTCTCGAAGGTCACCTGGACCGCCACGGGCGACAAGGACGGCCGCGGCATCGGCCCGGGCACCTTCCAGCAGTTCCCGCTCTCCATCGGCCAACTGCCCGAGGACACCGACCAGCTGGTGTTCAAGGCGATCCAGACGTACGACACCAAGGAGGTCGTCCGCTGGATCGAGGAGCAGAAGGACGGTGCCGACGAGCCCGAGACCCCCGCACCGGTCCTCAAGCTCACCGCGGCGACCACCGATGAGCACGGGGCGACCGCCGACACCGCCGCGAAGACCGCGGACACGCAGACGGCAGCCGCGTCGGACCCGTCCTCCAGCGACACCACGGCCCGTGTCCTCGGTGTCATCGGCATCCTCATCGGCGCCGCGGGGGTGGCCTTCGGCGTCCTCGCCGGCCGTCGCCGCACCTCCTGACCGCCCGTTCCACCGACCCACCGGCCCCACCGACCCACCAGGAACCAGTACTCCATGCACAAGAAATCGGTGCTGGCCGCGGCGTTCGCCGCCGCGGCCGCGCTCACCCTGTCCGCCTGCGGCACCAGTGACGACGCAGCCGAGAAGCCCGTCGCCGATGTGTCTGTCCAGGCCGACACCAAGGCCGCGACCGTACTCGACCAGCCGTTCACCAAGCCCGACCTCGTCCTGACCGACACCCACGGCAAGAAGTACGACCTCCGTGAGCAGACCAAGGGCAAGCCGACGCTCATCTACTTCGGCTACACCAACTGCCCCGACGTCTGCCCGCTCATCATGAGCAACATCGCCATCGCCAAGAAGTCCCTCCCCAAGGCCGACCAGGACCAGCTCCGGGTCGTCTTCGTGACCACCGACCCCGAGCGGGACACCCCGTCCTCGCTCGGCAGCTGGCTCAAGTCCCAGGACGCCTCCTTCATCGGCCTCACGGGCGACTTCGCGACCATCCAGGCCGGTGCACGCCAGATCGGCATCGGCATCGACGCCCCGAAGAAGGAGAAGGACGGCACGGTCGTCTCGATGCACGGCTCCCAGGTCATCGCGTTCTCCCCGAAGACCGACAAGGGGTACCTGGTGTACAGCGAGGACACCTCGCCCGACGACTACACCAAGGACCTGCCCAAGATCGTCAAGGGGGAGACTCCGTGAACCCCCGCACCACCCTCGTCGGCGCCGTCGTCCTCACCACCGGACTGACGCTGGCGGGGTGCTCGTCCTCGGACAGCGGGCCCGTATTGAAGGTGACCGGCGCTTTCATGCCGCAGCCCGTCAGCGACATGGCGGCGGGATTCCTCGTCGTCAGGAACAGCGGGAGCGCGTCCGACCGGCTCACCTCGGTCACCAGCCCGCTCTCGGACGACGTCACGGTCCACGAGACGAAGAACGGGACGATGCGCAGGGTGACGTCGTTCGAGGTGCCCGCCGGCGGCGAGCTCGATCTGGAACGCGGCGGGAACCACATCATGTTCGCCAAGCTCAAGCAGCAGCCCAAGCAGGGCGAGAAGGTGTCCGTGGAGCTGCACTTCGAGAAGGCCGACCCGATAAGGATCGACCTTCCCGTGAAGGAGACCACCCACAACCCGAAGAAGCAGTGAGGGACTGACTCGCCATGACAGCCACCGCCCCGCACTTCGGACCGTCCCCGTCCGCCCCCGCGCCACGCCGGCCGTTCGCCGCGGCCGCGCTCCTCGCCACCCTGGTGGTCATGGTGTCCGGCCTGCTGCTCGGCGGCGCGGGATCCGCGTCCGCACATGCCGCGCTCACCGGGAGCGATCCGCAGGACGGGGCGGTGGTCGCCACCGCCCCCCAGGAGGTCACGCTCACCTTCTCCGAGCAGGTCGCCATGGGCGACGACTCCATCAGGGTCCTGGACCCGGACGGCAAACGCGCCGACACCGCCGCCGCACCCCGTGATCTGCGCAGCGGATCCACCGTGCGGTACGGCGTCGCTCTGCACAGCGGACTGCCCGACGGCACGTACACCGTCGCCTGGCATGCCGTCTCCGCCGACAGCCACCCCGTCTCGGGCGCCTTCACCTTCTCCATCGGTGCGCCCTCGGCGACCAGCGTCGTCCTGCCCACCGAGGAGGCCGGTGGCGGGCTCGTCGGCATCCTCTACGGCATCGCGCGGTACGCCGCGTACGCCGGTTTCGTCCTGATGGCCGGTGGCTCCGCCTTCGTGCTGGCCTGCTGGCAGCGGGGGGCGGGCGCGCCTCCGTTGCAACGGCTGGTGGTACGCGGCTGGATGACCCTCACCGCGGCCACGCTGGTCATGCTGCTCCTGCGCCATCCGTACACCGGCTCCGGGAAGCTCGCGGACGCCCTCGATCTGGACGGTCTGCAGGCCGTGCTCGACACCAAGCCCGGGGCGGCGCTCGTCTCCCGGCTGCTGCTGCTCGGCGCCTCCGCGCTCTTCGTCGCCGTGCTGTTCGGGGCCTACGCGAAGCGCGAGGACGGGCGCGAGAAGAAGGACCTCACCTTCGGACTGGCCGTCGGCGGCACGGTGGTCGCCGCCGGGATCGCCGGTACCTGGGCGCTCGCCGAACACGCCTCGACCGGGATCCGGCCGGGCATCGCCATGCCCGTCGACGTGCTCCACCTGCTGGCCGTCGCGGCCTGGCTGGGCGGGCTGGTGGCGCTGCTGGTCGCGCTGTTCCGGACACCGGACATCGAGGCCGGGGCCGTGCGGCGCTTCTCCCGCGTCGCGTTCGGCAGCGTGCTCGTGCTCACCGCCACCGGAATCTTCCAGTCCTGGCGCCAGGTCGGCACCTGGTCCGCGCTCACCGGTACCCGGTACGGGCAACTGCTGCTCGTGAAAGCGGGGCTGGTCGCCGTCCTGGTCGGGATCGCCTGGATCTCGCGCCGCTGGACCACGCGACTGGTCACCGGGGGCGGGTCCGACGCATCGCAGGACCCGGCGGAGGACGGGATCGTGGTCGGCACCGGGCCCGAGCAGACCGTGGAGGGGACCGCGGAGTCCCGGACCACAGGCGACGCACCGGAGGCCGGGGAGGGGACCGCGGAGTCCCCGGCCACGGGCGACGCGCCGAAGGCCGGGGCCGAGGACACGATACGGGCGGCCCAGCTCGAGCGGCAGAAGGCCGCCACGGCTGCCGCCGAGAAGAAGCGCATCCGCGACGCGGACCCCGACCGGTCCGGGCTCCGCCGTTCGGTGCTCGCCGAGGTGGGGGTCGCCGTGGTGCTGCTGGCCGTGGCGACGGTCCTGACCTCGACCGAGCCGGCCCGTACCGAGGAGGAAACGGCCCGCGCCTCTGCGGCGGCGCCCGCCTCCGCGGTCTCGGGCCCGGTCGAACTGGCTCTGCCCTTCGACACGGGCGGCAGGAACGGCAAGGGAACGGTACGGATGGACATCGACCCCGGCCGTACCGGGACCAACGCCCTGCACCTCTGGATCGAGAACACCGACGGCAAGGCCATGGACGTCCCCGAGCTGAAGCTCGCCTTCACGCTGAAGGCCAAGGACATCGGCCCGCTTCCCCTCACCCCTGCCCGGCTCGCCGAGGGCCACTGGGCGGCGAGCAACGTCCGGATCCCGATGGCGGGCACCTGGAAGGTCGCGGTGACGGTGCGTACGTCGGACATCGATCAGACGACCGTCGACAAGAACGTGAAGATCGGCTGAGCGGGATCGTGAACAGAAAAAGCAGCAGGAAGACCTCCGCCGACAGCGGAAAGACCCCCACGACCGGTGGGAACGCCCCCACGGGCGGCAGGAATGCCTCCACGGGCAGTGCGGACGACGGAGCCCGGCACGGCGGCACCATCTCCCGGCGGCGGCTGCTCGGCAGCGCGGGTGCCGCCGGTGCGACGGGGCTGGTGCTGGGCGCGACCGGCGGCGCGACCGGTTTCGCAGCGACCCGGCCCGAGGAACCGGCCGCTCTGACCACGGTCGGCTCCACCCGGTTGATGTTTCACGGGAAACATCAACCGGGGATCACCACTCCGCTTCAGGCCCGCGGCCATCTCGTCGCCTTCGATCTGGTTCCCGGGGCAGGGCGGAAGGACGCGGCTGCCCTGATGCGCCGCTGGTCGGACGTGGCACGGCTGCTGATGGCGGGCGAACCCGCCGACGGCGGCGGGGCCCATGACACCGGGATCGCGCTGGACGCCGGACCGTCCTCGCTGACCGTCACCTTCGGCTTCGGCCGCACCTTCTTCGAACGTACGGACCTGGTCGCCCACCGGCCGCCGGGACTGGACCCGCTGCCGCCGTTCTCCTCCGACCACCTCGACGCCAAGCGCTCCGACGGTGACCTCTGGGTACAGATCGGTGCCGACGACGCACTCGTCGCCTTCCACGCCCTGCGTTCCCTCCAGAAGGAGGCCGCCCCGGCCGCCAGGGTCCGCTGGCAGATGAACGGCTTCAACCGCAGCCCCGGCGCCACCGCGCAGCCGATGACCGCCCGCAATCTGATGGGGCAGGTCGACGGCACCGGTAACCCGAAGCCGACCGACAGCGACTTCGACCAGCGGGTCTTCGTCCCGGTTGGAACGGACGCACGGTACGACTGGCTGGCAGGCGGCTCCTACGCGGTCGTACGCCGGATCAGGATGCTGCTCGACGACTGGGAGAAGCTCTCGGTGCAGCGGCAGGAACAGGTCATAGGGCGTCGCAAGAAGGACGGCGCTCCACTGAGCGGTGGCACCGAGACCACCGCGATGGACCTCGACAAGGCGGGCCCCGACGGCAAGCTCGTCATCCCGGACAACGCCCATGCCCGGATCTCCTCCCCCGAGAAGAACAGCGGCGCGGCCATGCTGCGACGCCCCTTCTCGTACCACGACGGCATCGCAACGGACGGCACCGCGGATGCCGGGCTGCTGTTCATCTGCTGGCAGGCGGATCCGCTGCGGGGGTTCGTTCCGGTGCAGCGGAAGCTGGACCGCGGCGACGCCCTGTCGCCGTTCATCCGGCACGAGGCCAGCGGCCTGTTCGCGGTACCGGGCGGCGCGGCGGAGGGCGAGTACGTCGGGCAGCGGCTGCTGGAGTCCTGAGGGACCGGCGCGCATTAGGGTGACGGTATGTCCGCCACGCGCTACGCATATCTCGGCCCTGAAGGCACCTTCACCGAGGTTGCCCTCCGCACGCTCCCGGAAGCCGCCACCCGTGAACTCGTCCCGATGGTCTCCGTGCCGGTGGCTCTGGACGCGGTGCGCAGCGGGGCCGCCGCGGCGGCGCTCGTGCCGATCGAGAACTCCGTCGAGGGCGGAATCACCGCGACCCTCGACGAGCTGACCACCGGCGAACCGCTGATGATCTACCGCGAGGTGCTGCTCTCCATCACCTTCGCCCTGCTGGTGCGGCCCGGTACAAAGCTGTCCGACATCAAGTCGGTCACCGCTCATCCGGCCGCGCAGCCGCAGGTGCGCAACTGGATGGCCGCGCATCTGCCCGATGCGGTGTGGGAGTCGGCTGCCTCCAACGCCGACGGTGCCCGGCTGGTGCAGGAGGGGCGATACGACGCCGCCTTCGCCGGTGAGTTCGCGGCGGCGACCTACGGCCTCGAACCGCTGGTGACCGAGATCCACGACGCGGCGAACGCGCAGACCCGGTTCGTCCTGGTGGGCCGCCCCGCCCGGCCGGCGGCGCCGACCGGTGCGGACAAGACGTCGGTGGTCATCTGGCTGGGCGACGACCACCCCGGTGCACTGCTCGAACTGCTCCAGGAGTTCATGGTGCGCGGGGTGAACCTGATGCTGATCCAGTCGAGGCCGACGGGGGAAGGCATCGGAAACTACTGCTTCGCCGTGGACGCCGAGGGGCACATCGCGGACCGCCGGGTCGGCGAGGCGTTGATGGGACTCAAGCGGATCTGCCCGAAGGTTCGGTTCCTCGGTTCGTACCCCCGGGCCGGGGTGACACCGCAGGACGTACGGCCGCTGCGGGCGGGGACATCGGACACGGAGTTCACGGAGGCCTCCGACTGGCTGGCCCGCAATCTGGACGGCCGGGGCTGACGCGCGCCCGGCCCGGGGATCCTCGGGCCCGCGTACTGAGAAGGCCGGCGCCCGGTGGTGACGGCCTGGCCCTGACGTGCCGGAACCAGCGGAGCTATCTACCGCTTTTCATCTTCCATAAAGTTATCCACAGGTCCGACTCGCGGCCTGGGGACAAGTCGACACCCCTTTGCGACATGGTCGACATATCACCCCACTCGACCCGGATGCATCCACAGGTCGACAGGTCGCCCGACACTCCTCGCGTCACCCCAATTCCGATGATCAACTCTTCGAAGGGGTGAATTACCACCCGAACGAGCACCTGAAGAGGGTTTGAACGGGGAATTCGTGAGCCCCGGCGCGACTTTTGGAATGACCCCTTCCGGTGTCCACAGCCCTTCCACACAGCCTGTGGATAACCCAGGGAAGCCGCTACACCTGTGGACAAGCGGCGGTCAACTACCTCTCGACACGCGGTGGATGCGTCAAGGCAATCGCCACCTTCACCCCATTTAGGGGAATAAACTCTTTTTATTGACGGTAGAGATCAACTTTCGTCGCGCCACACTCTCCAACGTTAACAATCAAGGCAATTCGGGCGTAGTGACACGCCTGGTGATATCGGTTCGAGCCGACGAAGCGCACACCGGTAGCCTGGAGGGGTGATTGACCTTCGCCTGCTCCGTGAGGACCCCGACCGTGTTCGCGCCTCCCAGCGCGCCCGTGGAGAGGACGTCACGCTCGTCGACGCCCTTCTCTCCGCCGACGAACGGCGCAGGTCGTCCGGCGTCCGCTTCGACGAGCTCCGCTCCGAGCAGAAATCGCTCGGGAAACTCATCCCCAAGGCCTCTCCCGAAGAGCGCGCCGAGCTCCTCAAGAAGGCCGAGCAGCTGAAGGCCGACGTCAAGGCTGCCGACGCGGCGCAGGACGAGGCCGACGCCGAGGCCAAGCGCCTGCTGCTCCAGCTCGGCAACATCGTCCACGAGGACGTGCCGGTCGGCGGCGAGGAGGACTTCGTCGTCCTGGAGACGCACGGCACGATCCGTGACTTCGGTGCCGAGGGCTTCGAGCCCAAGGACCACCTGGAACTCGGCGAGAAGCTCGGCGCCATCGACGTGGAGCGGGGCGCCAAGGTCTCCGGTTCGCGCTTCTACTACCTGACGGGCGTCGGAGCACTGCTGGAGCTCGCCCTCGTCAACGCGGCGATCGCGCAGGCCACCGAGGCCGGCTTCGTCCCGATGCTGACCCCCGCGCTGGTCCGCCCGCGCGCCATGGAGGGCACCGGCTTCCTCGGCCAGGCCGCGGAGAACGTCTACCACCTGGAGAAGGACGACTTCTACCTGGTCGGTACCTCCGAGGTCCCGCTCGCCGCGTACCACATGGACGAGATCATCGAGGCCGACAAGCTGCCGCTGCGGTATGCGGGCTTCTCGCCGTGCTTCCGCCGTGAGGCCGGTACGTACGGCAAGGACACCCGAGGCATCTTCCGTGTCCACCAGTTCGACAAGGTCGAGATGTTCTCGTACGTCGACCCGGCGGACGCCGAGGCCGAACACCGCCGGCTCCTGGACTGGGAGAAGCAGTGGCTCACCTCGCTCGAGCTGCCCTTCCAGGTGATCGATGTCGCCACGGGCGATCTGGGGGCCTCGGCCTCCCGGAAGTTCGACTGCGAGGCGTGGATCCCGACGCAGGGCAAGTACCGCGAGCTGACGTCCGCCTCGAACTGTGACGGTTTCCAGGCGCGCCGCCTGTCCGTCCGGATGCGCGACGGCAAGAAGGTCCAGCCGCTGGCCACGCTGAACGGCACGCTGTGCGCCGTACCGCGCACGATCGTGGCGATCCTGGAGAACCACCAGCTGGCCGACGGTTCCGTACGGGTCCCCGAAGTGCTCAGGCCCTACCTGGGCGGGCGCGAGGTTCTGGAACCGGCCGCCAAGTGACCTTCCCGTACACACTCGTCGCGACCGATCTCGACGGCACGCTGCTGCGCAACGACAACACGGTCTCCGAGCGCACCCGGGAGGCACTGGCCGCGGTGACCGCGGCCGGTGCCGCGCACATCGTCGTCACGGGCCGCTCGGTCCCGTGGACCCGGCACATCCTGGACGACCTGGGCTACGAAGGGCTCGCGGTCTGCGGCCAGGGCGCGCAGGTCTACCACGCGGGCGAGCACCGACTGCTGACCTCGCTGACGCTGGACCGGCAGCTCGCCGGTCTCGCCCTGTCCCAGGTCGAGGCCGAGGCCGGCCCGCTGGCCGTCGCGGTGAGCCGCGACGGACTCGACGGCGACGTGCTGCTCGGCCCTGGCTTCCGCGTGCAGGAAGGATCACTTCCGGCCGTCTTCGTGAAGGACCCGGCCGAGTTGTGGTCGGCTCCCCTGAACAAGGTCTACATCCAGCATCCCGAGCTCGACGACGACGCACTGGCGAGGGTCGCGCGCGCGGCCGTCGGCAATCTGGTGGACGTGGTCATGGCCGGTCCCGGTGTGGTGGAGATCCTGCCGCTGGGGCTGAACAAGGCGACCGGGCTCTCACTGGCCGCACGCCGGCTGGGCCTGAAGGCCGCGGACACGCTGGCCTTCGGTGACATGCCGAACGACATCCCGATGTTCGCCTGGGCGCAGCGGGGGGTGGCCATGGCCAACGCGCATGCGGATCTGAAGGCCGTGGCCACGGAGATCACCACGTCCAACGAGGACGACGGCATCGCTGTGGTGCTGGAGCAGCTGCTCTAGCCGTACGGGGCGGGGCGGCGGAACGAATCGTTTCTGCCGCGCCCGTCCGGTGGTCGTACCGGGCACTGCTTCTGCGGAGGATGCGCGGATCGAACGCGCGCGAGGTTCAGACCCCGACGACGGCTTAGCAAGCCGCTGCCTTACCACTCGGCCAATCCTCCGGGAGGGCGGCCGCGCGATGCGCAGACTGGGCCGCCCCGGGCGTCCTGCTCCGATCGGCACGGCGAAGTCGTCGGTGACTACTTCGGTGCCGGCTCGGGCCCGCCCCGCAGGGAACTCGACGGACTCGGACTCTCGGTCATCGCCGCGCTCCTCTCCCAGCTTGTGGCGTACATGTCCGCGTGCGGCTGCTGCTGTATAGCGGGCCGTCACGTCGGCTTCCGTGCCCGCGACGGCCGTGCGGACGCGAGCTGCACCAACCACTGTGCCCGGCAGGGCCTTTCGACGCCACCCGTTTTCCGGGCAACGCCGAAAGGCCGTGCACAGCCTCGGATCAGCGCTGCCTGTTGCGGCGGCTCAGATCCTTCAGGTGGCGGGCGAGATCATCCATCCTGCCGTCGATACGGACGACGTCCTCGGACAGATGTCCCAGCCGTACGCTCATGGCGCCGACGACCTGATGGGTGAGGTCCAGCCTGCGGTCCAGGCTGTCGAGCCGGTGCGACATCCGGTTCAGCACGGGCCCGAGCTCCTGCAGCGAAGTGCCCACTCCGGCAAGGCAGCTCTCGACCCGGGTGACCCGGTGCTCGAGTGAGGCGTAGCCCGCCCGCAGGTCCTGCTCCGCGTCGAGCAGATACGTACGGACGCATCGGGCGATGTCGCTGTCGCGGAGAAGCATCGCGACATTGAGCACGGTCCTGCGGGTGTAGAGGGTGAGCTGAGTGACGGCCTGTGGATAACTTCCGGCCTCCTCACCACCCCATAGGGACACCATGTCCCTATGGAATTCTCGCAGCTCAGGGCCACGGAGCAGAGTGAGTCCGTTCTCTGCAACCTCGGCCCGGTGCCGCTGGGTGACCTTCTTGATGACCTCTGTGGATACTTCGAAGTAGCGAGCCACATCCTCTGTGCGAAGGTGAATCCCATCCGGGAGCATGACAAGGCTCTTGACCTTGTCGAGGACGTCGACGCGCCCCATCTGTTCGACGCGCAGCGCACGCGATTCGAGCAGGGCGACTTCCGTGGGCATGAGCATGCCTTCCGATGGTGAATCCGATGATGGACAGCCCTGCCCCGGGCTGGAGGGGTGGAGGACGCTCACGGTTGCCACTCACTCAATGACCGACCCGGCGGGTACTCCCCCACCGGCATCGGCAATCCCCAATTTCACGCACGCTACGACGCCACGGATTCCAGTTGCCTCCACGCACCGTGCCCAACGAACCGATAACCGTACAGTTACGCGCACTCCTGCTCGAAACGCGTCAACCCCAGCTCAGCGAGCGGGGGTTGACGACGACCGCGGCGGTCAGGGACCGGGCCTGGGAGACCTGTCCGGCGGGAGATCCCCGCTCACTCCTCTCCGGCCAGCTTCAGCGTGCGCAGCTTCTGCCCCGCGTACCAGGTCGCCACCACCGTGACCGCCGCCAGCAGGATCGTTGCGACCGGCAGCCGGACATCGGAGGTGATCACGCCCGACGCGCCGATCTTCTCGGCGACGGCAAGGGACCACTGCTGAACACTGAGCGTGCGCGCCCCCGGCACCAGGGAGCCGAACAGGGCCTCCCACACCAGCGCGTAGACGAGGCCGAGGACGACCGCGTGCCGGCTGACGGTGCCGAGCAGCAGGAACAGCGCGCTGTAGGCGATCGAGGCGACCAGTGCCGCGACGGTGTACGCCACCGCGATCTGCTGGCCGTTGCCGTTGAGGATCAGCCCGGCGATCAGTGTGGGCAGGGCGGAGAACACCATCGTGACAGCGATGGCCACGATCAGCTTGGTGAAGATGATCACCGGCCGTTTCACCGGCTTGGCCAGCAGATAGACGATCGATCCGTCGTCGATCTCGGGGCCGATGGCCCCGGTTCCGGCGATCACGCCGATCAGCGGCACCATCGTGGCGATGGCGAAACCGCCCAGTACGTCCGAGGCGACCTGGTCATCCGCTCCGGCGAACGCCCGTACCGCCACCGCGATGACCACCAGCAGCGCCGGCAGGACGAAGAGGATGGCTGCCCGGCGCCTGCCGAGCAGAGCCCGGTAGGTGAGCCGGGCGACTGTGGGGTCGTACATGACGCTTCACAGCTCCTTTCAGGCCACTACTCAGGCCGCTACGAGATAGGAAAAGACCGATTCGAGGGACTCGTCGGACGGTGAAACGGTCAGAAGACGAATTCCGTGCTCGCGTGCGACCACCGGCAGCAGCTCGGTGAAGCGTCCGAAGTCGACCGCCTGGATACGCAGGGCCCGTTCGCCCAGATCCACCTCGATACCGGCGGTCGACGGATCGGCGATGAGCGCGGCGGCGAGGGCGCGGTCGTCGCTGGAGCGTACGAGGTAGCGGTGCGGTCGGTCCGTCATCAGCCGACGGATCTTACGGAAGTCACCGGACGCCGCATGCCGTCCCGCCACGATCACCTCGATGTGCGAGGCGAGTTGTTCGACCTCTTCGAGGATGTGGGAGGAGAAGAGCACGGTACGGCCCTCGGCCCCCATCCGTCGCAACAGCTCCATCAGTTGCATCCGCTGACGCGGGTCCATTCCGTTGAACGGCTCGTCGAGCAGCAGCACCGACGGCTCGTGGACCAGGGCGGACGCCATCTTCACGCGCTGGCGCATGCCCTTGCTGTACGTCGAGATCCTGCGGTCCTGTGCGTACTCCATCTCGACCGTGGCCAGTGCCTTCCGCGCCGCCGCTTCGTCGAGTCCCTGCAGTTCCGCATTGGCGACGACGAATTCGCGGCCGGTCAGGAAGTCGTACATCCCTTCGCGTTCCGGCACGATGCCGATCTCCTTGTACACCGCTTCGTTCCGCCAGATCGGCTGTCCGTCGAGCGTCACGGTGCCGGTCGACGGGGCGAGGAAGCCCGCCATCATGTTGATCAGCGTGGACTTCCCCGCGCCGTTGGGGCCGAGCAGGCCGGTCACCCCCGGCTCCACCGTCATGCTCACGTCGTTGACGGCGACCACATTGCCGAACCAGCGCGAGGTGTGTTCGATCTCGATGGTGGTCACAGCCCGGCCTTCCGGTAGCGGCGCATCAGTACGGCGTACGAGCCGACGACGAGCGCGAGAACAACGATCAGATACACCACGCCGGCCCCGGTCCCCGGACCTTCCCCGCCGGGGAAGGACGAACGGGCCCCGAGGAACGCGGTCTGAACACCGCCGATGAGCGTGATGGGAGAGAAGAGACCCAGCCATGCGACGGCCCCCTCCGCACCCGTCTGCCAGGCAATGGCCTGAACCGTGGAGGTGGCTCCGTAGGAGATGGTCAGGACGGCGATCACCGCGGCGACGCCGAAGCCGCGGCGCGGTGTCAGCGCGGCCATCACCAGACCCAGCCCGGCGAAGAGCACGGAGAGCAGCGCCACCGACACCAGTCCCTGTCCGAATCCCTTGGTCTGCTCGGCGAAGCCGAACTTCCCTAGCAGTGCGCCCACGTAGAGGATGACGAGCGGCACCCCGGTGAGGATGAAGAGGGCGGACGCCATGGCTGCCAGCTTCGCCACCACGTAGTCGACCCGCTCGATCGGACGCGAGAAGTACAGCGGCACACTCTTGAAACGCAGATCGCGGGAGACCGATTGGGGTGCCTGCGAGGCGAGGAAGAGACCGATGACGGCCTGCAGATAGATCGCGAAGGCCGTGTACTTGATCGGCAGGTCCGTGGAACCCGGTGTCGTGACGGATACCGCGACGATGATCGCCGCGACGATGCACATCACCCCGGACAGCAGCATGGGCAGCACCTTGGACTTCGCGGAACGGCCGAGTCCGAAGGAACCCCGCAGGGACTGCGAGTAGAGCGACCGCCGCGCATAGCCGCGCCCGAGCCGCGTGCCGTCGTAGGCGCGGTAGCCGATGTTGTGGATCCGGGAGGTCTCGCTCCCGCTCATGGCCCCGGTCTCAGTGCTCATCGCGGGCGCTCCCCTTCTGCGGTACGGCCCCGGAGGCCGCGGCCACGGTCTGCCCGGCGGCTGCGGTCTGTCCGGCGGCTGGGGGCTGCGGTTCCCCGTCGGCTCGGAAGACCTCGGCGATGTGATGGCGTCGCTGCTCCATCCGTACGAGCCCGAGCCCGAGCCCGGCGACACTGTCGCGCACGATGTCGTAGGTCTCCTCGCCGGGCGCCTCGATCAGCAGGATGTGGCCCGCACCGGGCAGTCCCTGCGCGTCGAGCCCGTCCTGGCCCACGAGTTCGACGCCGGCCCGGACGAGGGCCTGGCGCAGCGCGGCGGTGCCGTCCGGGTGGGTGTCGCTGTCGGTGACCTCGACCGCGAGGGTGGCCGTGGTCCGGGTGAAGTCGCTGGTGGAGCTGGAGCGCAGCAGGCTGCCGCCGTCGATGACGACGACATGGTCGCAGGTGCGTTCCAGCTCGCCCAGGAGGTGCGAGGTGACCAGCACCGAGATCCCGAAGTCCGTGTACACGCGGCGGATCAGCCCGAGCATGTCGTCGCGGCCGACCGGGTCGAGGCCGTTCGTCGGCTCGTCGAGCAGGACCAGTTGCGGGTCGTGGACCAGGGCCTGGGCCAGTTTCACGCGTTGTTTCATGCCGGTCGAATAGCCGCCGATGGGGCGGTAGCGCTCCTCGTACAGACCGACGTGGCGCAGCGTGTCGGCGGTCCGCTCGCGCGCTGCCGACGGTGGCAGTCCGGACATCCGCGCCATGTGTACGACGAACTCGGTGGCCGAGACGTCCGGCGGCAGACAGTCGTGTTCGGGCATGTACCCGACCCGTTCCCGGATGGCGGCACCGTGCGTGGCGACGTCCAGTCCGAGCACCGCGGCCCGGCCCTCGGTGGCCGGGGACAGCCCCAGAAGGATCTTGATCAAGGTGGACTTGCCGGCCCCGTTGGACCCCACCAGGCCGGTCACACCGGGCCCGATGTCCAAGGAGAGCCGGTCAAGCGCGGTCACCCGGGGGTACCGCTTGCTCAGGCTTTCGGTCGCGATCACAGTCACGTACTCGAACGTAGTGGTGCGAGCCACACCGGTCGTCAACCCAGGCGGCTGGATCCGCATCAGACTCCAGACGTACGAACCCGTAGGGGGCCACCGTCAAGGAGGACCCTCGAGGAGGGGCCCGCGCCCCCGGGGGTGAGAGCCTCCCGGATCCGGGTGAAGGCTCCCGGAGTTGTCCACAGGTCCCGCACACCCCTTGACGCAGCCGTCGGGCATTGTCACATTCATCGATGTCACGTTATGAACACGTACCGCTGCGCGCAGGGAACGGACGGTGGCATGACCTCGACAGTGAAGGACGAACGGGCCCCGGAGCTGCGGCAGTTCAAAGAGGCGCAACGGCTCGCGTACGACTGCACCGAAGCGGTTGATCCGCCGCATGCGCGGCACCGGGCCGAGGAGAGGGTTGCGGCATGAGCCTGCAGAGTCTTCCGGGAGCGCGCGAGCGCCGGGTGCGTACGGGCGGAATCGATCTCTGTGTCGCCGAGTTGGGCGACACGGAACGACCGACGATCGTCCTGGTGCACGGCTACCCGGACAGCAAGGAGGTCTGGGCGGACGTGGCGGCCCGACTGGCCGACCGGTGGCACGTCGTGCTGTACGACGTACGCGGGCACGGCCGGTCCACCGCACCGAAACCTCTGCGCGGCGGCTTCACCCTGGAGAAGCTCACCGATGACTTCCTGGCCGTCGCCGATGCGGTGAGCCCGGACCGGCCGGTGCATCTGGTCGGGCACGACTGGGGATCGGTCCAGTCCTGGGAGTTCGTCACGGTCGAAAGGACCGAGGGCCGGATCGCCTCGTTCACGTCGATATCCGGGCCTTCCCTGGACCATTTCGGGCACTGGATCAAGCAGCGGCTGACTCGTCCCACCCCGCGCCGGGTCGGCCAGTTGCTCGGCCAGGGAGCCAAGTCCTGGTACATCTACCTGCTGCATACGCCGGTCCTGCCCGAGCTCGCCTGGCGCGGCCCGCTCGGCAGACGATGGCCCGGCATTCTCCAGAGGCTGGAGAAGGTGCCCGCGGACAGCTACCCGACGTCGTCCCTGCCCGACGACGCGGCCCACGGGGCCTGGCTCTACCGCGACAACATCCGGGCCCGGTTGCGCAGACCGCGCACCGACGCCCATGCGCATGTACCGGTCCAGCTCATCACCCCGACCGATGACGCCTTCCTTTCGCAGATGCTGTACGACCAACTTGAGCGATGGACACCGCAGTTGGTGCGCCGCACCCTGCCGGCCAAGCACTGGGTGCCACGGAGCAGACCGGACCTGATCACCTCCTGGATCAGCGAGTTCGCCGCAGCAAACGAGACGGCCCAAGAGAGCGGCCGGCCGGTGCAGGACACCGCACCGGCCGGAGCGTACGCGGACCGGTTCGGCGGACAGCTGGTCCTGGTGACGGGTGCCGCGGCCGGCATCGGACGGGCCACCGCTTTCGCATTCGCCGAGGCGGGCGCCCGCGTGGTGGCCGTGGACCGGGATGCGGAGGGGGCGGCCAGAACGGCCGAGATGGCCCGGTTGATCGGCTCCCCGGTGGCCTGGGCCGAAACAGTCGACGTCAGCGACGAACAGGCGATGGAGAAGCTCGCCGAGAAGGTCGCCGCCGAGTACGGCATCGTCGACGTCCTGGTCAACAACGCGGGAATCGGCCTGTCCGGCTCCTTCCTGGAGACCACGAGCGAGGACTGGAGGAAGGTCCTCGACATCAATCTGTGGGGTGTCATCCACGGCTGCCGGATCTTCGGCAAGCAGATGGCCGATCGGGGTCAGGGCGGCCATATCGTCAACACGGCTTCCGCCGCCGCCTATCAGCCGTCCCGGGCACTGCCCGCGTACAGCACATCCAAGGCGGCCGTGCTGATGCTCAGCGAGTGCCTGCGGGCCGAGCTCGCCGACCGCTCGATCGGGGTCAGCGCGATCTGCCCGGGCATCATCAACACGAACATCACCGCGACCGCGCACTTCGCCGGTGCCGACGCCGCGGAGGAGGAACGCCTGCGGAACCGGGCCGGCCGGCTGTACGGGCTGCGCAACTATCCGCCGGAGAAGGTCGCCGAAGCGATCCTCAGGGCGGTGGTACGCAACCAGGCCGTCGTACCGGTGACGCCGGAGGCCCGCGGCGCCCGCTTCCTGTCCCGGTTCAGTCCTGGTGCGCTGCGCCGGATCGCCCGGCTGAAGCCGCCGCTGTGAGCGGTGACGACGCTGTGAGCGATGCCACCGCTGTAAGCGGTCAGGGGCCGTCGTCGGCAGCAGGCCGGTTCACCGCCGAGTACCGGATCGAGGATCTGGCTCATGCGAGCGGTACCACGGTCCGCACGATCCGCGCCTACCAGGACCGCGGCCTGCTGCCGACGCCGGAGCGCCGCGGCCGGGCCAATGTGTACCGGGACACCCACCTCGCCCGGCTCCGGCAGATCGCCGACCTGCTGGATCGCGGCTACACCTTGGCGAGCATCAAGGAACTCCTGGATGCCTGGGACACGGGTCGCGGACTGGCCGGGGTACTCGGGTTGGTCGCCGAGGTACACGGGCCCAGGGCCGATGACCAGGGCGACCGGACCAGCCGGGCCGAGCTGATCAGCAAATTCGGCGACGTCCCGGACGACGGGGCCATCGCCGACGTGGTGGAGCTCGGCGCACTCGCTCCCCTAGCGGGACGGGACGACGAGTTCTTGGTGGTGGATCGTCACGAGCTTGCTGTAGCCGCCGCGTTGCATGCCGCTTACCCCTCTCCCGGGGCAAGCCCGCGCCACCTGAGGGACGTTCACGAACATATGGAACAGATCACCTCTTCTTTCGTGCAGTTGATCACGGAACATGTCTTCACGCGCTGTTTCGGGAATCCCCCTGCGACGCACCCGGATACCGCGGACACAGCCACGGCGGTGTGCAGACCGTGCCCACTCTCACAGCAGCCGGTCGACGCAGAACTGACCTGCGCGATAAAGATGTTGGTCATGCGCCACCTGCTTCACCATGACCGTTCGGATACGTCGGCTCTTTCGACAGAATCGCCATCCATGACACCCACAGTGGATATCCCGCTGAGGACAATTCAGTCCATACAGAGTCTGGTTGGTGCAGACAACATCTCTTCCTTCGTCGCAGCAGCCGCAGAACGAGAGGTGCAGTCCAGGACATTGGACGCACTCGCTCCATCCGGCAATGAAACCAGTCAAGTTACCTAAATCGTTTGATTATTCGGTAACTTGTCCACAGAATTATCAACCACACTGTGGATAACCGGTGTTGGCTGTGGATCAAACCCCTGAAAGGAAGTTGCTGGAGCGAATATAATTAGCCATAGTAAATCGAGGTGAAATCCGGATGCACGCGAGCGACCGCTGTGGGCACTCTGACGGGATGGACGAAAGACGTACCGTGAAGGTGTCCAAATACCTCTCGAAACACCTGCGACACCAGCCGGAGCGGATCGGCATCACGCTCGACGCCAGCGGCTGGGTGGCGATCGACGACCTGCTGCGCGCCACGGCCCTTCACCACTTCCCCCTCACCCGGACCGAGCTCGATCACGTCGTCGCGGTGAACGACAAGCAGCGTTTCGCCATCGAGGACGGCCGCATCCGTGCGAGCCAGGGCCACACCGTCCCGGTCGACCTCGCCCTTCCGCCGGCCGAGCCGCCCGCATTCCTCTACCACGGCACGGTGGGTGGCGCGCTGGACGCGATCCGCAGCGAGGGCCTGCGTCCCATGAACCGCACGCACGTCCATCTCTCGCCCGACCGCGCCACCGCGACCAGAGTCGGCGCCCGGCGCGGGCGCCCCGTCGTCCTGTCGGTGGACGCGGCCGCGATGCACCGCGCGGGACACACCTTCTACGTCAGTGCCAACGGCGTCTGGCTCACCGCGGCCGTTCCGCCCGCGTTCCTGCGCTTTCGCGACTGATCCCGGAATCGGTCCCGGACTCGGTCCCGGACTCGGTCCCGCCACATCGGGCGGTGACGAATTCAGCCGAGCTGGGCGACGGCCTCGGTGGCGATCTTCTCGAAGACGGCCTGATCGGCGGCGAAGTCCGAGTCGGCGATCGGCCAGTGGATCACGATCTCGGTGAATCCGAGGTCGTGATGGCGTCCCGCGAAGTCCACGAAGGCGTCCACGGACTCCAGCGGGCGGCCCCGGTCAGGGGTGAAACCGGTCAGCAGGATCTTGTCCAGCTCGGCCACGTCCCGGCCGACCTCCGCACACGTCTTGCCGAGCTTCTCGACCTGGCCGCGCAGGGCCGCCACCGACTGCTCCGGGGTCCCCTCCTCGTAGAGCTTCGGGTCGCCGGTCGTCACCCACGCCTGCCCGTGCCGAGCGGCCAGCTTGAGCCCGCGCGGGCCGGTTGCCGCCACCGCGAACGGCAGCCGGGGCCGCTGGACGCAGCCGGGGATGTTCCGAGCCTCCTCCGCCGTGTAGAAGTCGCCCTGCTGCGAGACGGCACCCTCGGTGAGGAGCCGGTCGAGCAGCGGCACGAACTCGCCGAACCGGTCCGCCCGCTCCTTCGGGGTCCATGCCTCCTGGCCGAGCGCTGTGGCGTCGAAACCGTTGCCTCCGGCGCCGATGCCGAGGGTGATCCGTCCGCCGGAGATGTCGTCGAGCGAGATCAGCTCCTTGGCCAACGTCACGGGGTGCCTGAAATTGGGCGACGTGACGAGGGTGCCCAGGCGCAGGCGGTCCGTGGCGGTGGCGGCGGCGGTGAGAGTGGGCAGGGCGCCGAACCAGGGGCCGTCGCGGAAGGTCCGCCAGGACAGGTGGTCGTAGGTGTACGCGGCGTGGAAGCCGAGTTCCTCGGCACGCTGCCACTTGGCGCGGCCTCCGTGGTGCCAGCGGTCGACGGGCAGGATCACGGTGCTCAGGCGCAGGCTCATACCGACGAGCGTACGTCCGGCCGACGACAGCCGACGTCTCGTCGACCAGGGTGCTGCCGTCGGTTCGCGCTGGGCACTGACATATGCGTTCGGCATGTTTCCCGCTCAGGTGGCGTGCAGTCTCATGTGTGCGCCCCTCTGCACGCCCGTGCGCTTTCGTACGCGAGAATGTCCGTGTGACCTCAGCTACCGACTCGCCTTCGCCTGCCGCGCCCCGGCTGATCGCCACCGACCTGGACGGCACGCTGCTGCGCGACGACAAGACCGTCTCGGACCGTACGATCGCCGCGCTCGCCGCCGCCGAGGAAGCCGGGATCGAGGTCTTCTTCGTCACCGGGCGCCCGGCCCGATGGATGGATGTCGTCAGCGACCATGTCCACGGCCACGGCCTGGCGATCTGCGCGAACGGAGCCGCGGTCGCGGATCTGCACGCGGACGGCAAGCTGGTCAAGGTCCGTCCGCTGGAGCGCACCATCGCCCTCGATGTCGTGCACACCCTGCGCACGGCCGCCCCCGGCACGTCCTTCGCCGTGGAACTGGCCACCGGCATCCACTACGAACCGGCCTACCCGCCCTTCCACCTGGACCCCGGTGCCACCATCGCCCTCGCCGAGAAGCTGCTCCACGAGGAGACGCCGGACGGCGGCGCCCCCGTACTGAAGCTCCTCGCCCACCACACCGAACTGGCCCCGGACGACTTCCTCGCCCTCTCCCGCACGGCCGCCGGCGACCGGGCCTCCTTCACCCGGTCCAGCCCCACGGCCCTGCTGGAAGTCAGTGGCCCCGGTGTCTCCAAGGCCAGCACCCTGGCACTCTGCTGCGCCGAGCGCGGCATCTCACCCGCCGAGGTCGTCGCCTTCGGCGACATGCCCAACGACGTGGAGATGCTGCGGTGGGCGGGCACGTCGTACGCGATGGGCAACGCCCATCCGGCCGCGATCGCCGCCGCCTCGGGCCGGACCGAAAGCAACGGCGACGACGGTGTCGCGGTGGTCATCGAACGGATTCTCGCCGAGCGCCGGACGAACGGCCCTGCTCGCCGGGACCTGATCCCGTAGCCCGTGCTGTCGGGCCCATGTCCGCCCGGGCACTGACCGGGGCAGTGGCTGTGCCCCCGTTCTCAGATCGGCGCCTCCCACACCACCGTCGTACCTCCGCCGTCCTCCCCGATACCGGGCCCGAACCAGCTCGCGCCGCCGAGCGATTCCGCCCGGCGCGCCAGGTTCCGGAGCCCGCTGCGCCGACCGTCCTCCGGGATGCCCACCCCGTCGTCGGCGACCGACAGACGTACCGCTTGCCTCCCGTCGGGCAGCGTGAGCGTCGTGTCGACGACCACATCGATCGACGACGCGTCGGCATGCCGGAAGGCATTGGACAGCGCTTCCCGCAGCGCGGCGATCAGGTTCTTGGCGGTCAGCTCGCCGACCAGCGAGTCGACCGGGCCGAGGAAGCGGTGCGAGGGTTTGAAACCCAGCGGGACCGCCGCCATGTTGATCTCACGCAGCACGCGGGTGCGCAGCCCCGACGGCGCCTCGGTCGGCTCCTGCTGCAACGCGAAGATCGCGGTACGGATCTCCTGGATGGTCACGTCCAGTTCGTCCACCGCCCGGCCGACCCCGGTCTGCACCTCGGGCACGACCGACCGGCGCTGGGCGCTCTCCAGCATCATCCCGGTGGCGAACAACCGCTGGATGACCAGGTCGTGCAGATCGCGCGCGATCCGGTCGCGATCCTCGTACACCGCGAGCCGTTCCCGGTCGCGCTGCGCCTCGGCCATCATCAGCGCGAGTGCGGCCTGCGAGGCGAATTGGGTGGCCAGGGTGCGTTCCATCTCCGTGAACGGTTTCCCGCCCCGGGCGCGGGGGGTCGCGAGCGCACCCAGCACCCGGCCCCCGCTGCGCAGGGGCAGCAGCATGCTGGGCCCGTACCGGCCGGCCAGCGCGGTGCCCGTGCGGGGATCGGTGGCCGAGTCGTCCACGAAGACCGCCTCGCCGCCCAGCAACTGCGCCACCACCGGGCTCTTCGGCCCGAAGACCGCCCCGAGCTGACCGGACGGGTCGTCCGCGGAGACGGCGACGATCTCCAGGCCGCCCTCCTCGGTCGGCAGCAGCACGACTCCGGCGGCGGAGCCGGCGAGATGACGGGCCTGCTCGGCCACGACGGCGAGCGCGTCATCGGCGTCCCCGCCGGAGAGCAGCGCGGTGGTCACGGCCACCGAGCCGTCGATCCACCGCTCGCGCTGGCGTGCCGCCTCGTACAGCCGGGCATTGCCGATGGCGATCCCGGCCTCCGTGGCGAGCACCCGCACCATGTGCAGGTCGTAGTCGCTGAACTCGGCCCCGCCGTTCTTCTCGGTCAGGTAGAGATTCCCGAAGACCTCCCCCTGGACCCGGATCGGAACACCGAGAAAGGTGCGCATCGGAGGATGGCCGGGCGGGAATCCGGCGGACCTCGGATCGGCCGTCAGATCGGCGAGCTTCACGGGTACCGGATCATGGATCAGCGCACCGAGCAGCCCCCGGTGGCCGTCGGGCCGGCGGCCGATCTCCCGTGCCACCTCGTCCGGGACCCCGTGCGTGACGAAATCGGAGAGCCCCTCCCCCTCCTGGTCGACGACACCGATCGCGGCATACCGGCAGTGGGCGAGCTCGGCCGCCGTCTCACATATCCGGTCGAGCGTGGAGTGCAGTTCGAGACCCGTGCCGATGGAGCGCATGGCCTCCAGCAGCTGCGGTACGCGGGCCGTCAGATCGGTGGACAGGCCCTGCAGGCTGCGGGTGGCCCGTGTCGCGGCTTCGATCGAGTCCTTCGGGTCCTGCTCTGACATACCCCGAGACTAGTTAGTACCTATTCATCAGGAAAGTCGGATATCGCACCGTGCGACTCACGCCCGCACGACCACCGTTCCCCCGGCCACCCGCGCAGTCTCCCGCTCCCGCTCCAACATCTGACGCAACGGCCCTTCCGCTGCCGCGAGATCGGCGTACGGTCCCTGCTGCACGACCCGGCCGGCGTCCAGCACCACCACCTCGTCGACGGCTTCGAGCCCTTGCAGACGGTGGGTGATCAGCACCGTCGTCCGGCCCCGGGTGGCGTCCAGCAGGTCCGCGGTCAGGGCGTCGGCGGTCGCCGGATCGAGATGTTCCGCCGGCTCGTCCAGAACGAGTACGGGGAAGTCGGCGAGGATCGCCCGGGCCAGGGCGAGACGTTGGCGCTGACCGCCCGAGAGACGTGCCCCGTGTTCGCCGACGAGGGTGTCGAGCCCGTCGGGCAGCGCCTCGACCCAGTCGAGCAACCGTGCCCGGTCGAGGGCGCCGCGCAGTTCGTCGTCGGTGGCACCGGTGCGGGCCAGCCGCAGGTTCTCCCGGATGGAACTGTCGAAGACATGGGCATCCTGCGCGCACAGTCCGACGAACTGCCGGACCGTGTCCCCCTTCAGCGCACCGGCGTCGACACCGCCGATCCGGTACGTCCCCGCCCGTGCGTCCAGGAAGCGCAACAGAACCTGCGCGAGAGTCGTCTTCCCGGACCCGGAGGGCCCGACCACGGCGATGCGCCGGCCGGCCGTCAGCATCAGGTCGACGGACTCCAGGGCATCCCGCTCCGCTCCCGCGTACCGGGCCGACAGCCCTCGTACCTCCAGCGGGAAGGGCGATACGGGCGTCTCGGCCGGGCTCTCCGGTTCGTTCACCGGCAACGGGGCGTCCAGCACCTCGTACACCCGCTCCGCGCTCCGCTTGGCCCGCTGCCGGTACTGCACGGCCGACGGCAGTCCGGTCACGGCCTCGAAGGCGGCCAGCGGGGTCAGCACCACGACCGCGAGCTCCACGCCCGCGAGCCGCCCGTCGCGCACGGCGGGGAGGGCGACGAGCGCGGTGGCGATGACGGTGAGACCGCCGATCAGGGCGATGAGGCCGCCGCCGAGTGCGGTGGCGGTGGCCGCACGAGCCGCGATACGGGTCAGAACACCGTCGGCCTCGCGGGTCCGCTCCGACCGGCCGGGCAGAGCGCCCGCAACGGTCAGTTCGGCCGTTCCGCCCAGCAGATCCGTGATCCGGGTGGCCAGATCGGCACGGGCGGGAGCCAGTTGGCGTTCGGTGTAGCGGGAGCAGGCGCTGCTGACCAGGGGTACTCCCACTCCGGCCAACAGCAGTCCGGCAGCCAGCACGGCACCTGCCGCCGGCAGCAGCCAGCCGATGAATCCGGCAGTCACCGCCCCCACCACGACAGCGGTTCCGGCCGGCAGCAGCCAGCGCAGCCAGTAGTCCTGGAGGGCATCGACATCGGCGACGAGCCGGGAGAGCAGATCCCCGCGCCGGGTCCGGCGCAGACCGGCCGGCGCGATGCGCTCCAGTCCCCGGTAGACCGAGACCCGCAGATCGGCCAGCATCTTGAGCACGGCGTCGTGCGACACCAGGCGTTCGGCGTACCGGAACACGGCCCGGCCGAGACCGAAGGCACGGGTCGCGGTCACGGCGACCATCAGATAGAGCACCGGGGGCTGCTCGGAGGCACGGGAGATCAGCCAGCCGGAGACGGCCATGAGTCCGACGGCCGAACCCAGGGCGAGGCTGCCGAGCAGCAGCGCGAGGGCCAGTTGTCCGCGCTGTGTCCCTGCGGCCTCCCTGACCCGGGCGAGGACGTGCCCCCGGCGGGTCACGGCGTTCCGCTGCGGGGCCCCGGGCTCCGGCGACGCGTCATGCGCGTGGTCGGCGGTGCCCACCGGCCGGGGCGCCATGGCGGCCGGCTCGGGCCGCTCCGATCGGGGTGTCACGTCCGATCCCAGGGCCACCACCCGGTCGGCCACCGAGAGCAGTGCCGGACGGTGCACGACCAGCAGCACGGTCCGTCCCGCCGCCAGCCTCCGCACCGCCTCGACGATGCCCGCCTCCGTCTCGCCGTCCAGGCTCGCGGTCGGCTCGTCGAGCAGCAGCAGCGGCCGGTCGGCGAGGAAGGCCCGCGCAAGTGCGAGGCGCTGGCGCTGACCGGCGGAGATGCCCGCGCCGTCCTCACCGAGACGGGTGTGCACACCGTCCGGCAGCTCCGTCACGAAGTCGTACGCCCCCGCGTCCCGGAGCGCCGCCGTCACCGCTCCTTCGTCCGCGTCCGGCCGGGCCAGTCGTACGTTCTCCGCGATCGTGCCGGCGAAGAGGTAGGGGCGCTGCGGCACCCAGGCGATCCGTTCCCGCCAGCGCTCGGGCGCCAGCGTCGCGAGATCGACGCCGCCGACCCGCACCCGTCCCTCGTCGGGTGCCGTGAAGCCCAGCACCACGTCGAGCAGCGTGGACTTGCCCACGCCGCTCGGGCCGACCAGCGCAACGGTCTCGCCTTCGTCCACCACCAACGAGGCCCGGTCCAGCGAAGGTTCGGTACGGCCCTCGTTCCGTACGGTCACCTCGTCCAGCTCCAGTCGCAGCGACGCCGGGACGTCCGCGGTGCCGCCGGGCCGGGGTTCGGTCTCCAGGACCGAGAAGATCTCCTCCGCGGCCGCGAGCCCTTCGGCGGCCGCGTGGTACTGCGCACCGACCTGACGGATCGGCAGATAGGCCTCCGGCGCCAGGATCAGCACCACCAGGCCGGTGTAGAGGTCGAGTTCGCCGTGCACCAGCCTCATGCCGATGGTGACGGCGACGAGGGCCACCGAGAGAGTTGCCAGCAGTTCCAGGGCGAAGGACGACAGAAACGCGATCCGCAGGGTTCGCATCGTGGCCCGCCGGTACTGCGAGGTGATGGTCCGGATGGACTCGGCCTGCGCCTTGGCCCGGCCGAAGACCTTCAGCGTCGGCAGTCCGGCGACCACGTCGAGGAAGTGCCCGGAGAGCCTGGACAGCAGCCGCCACTGGCGGTCCATCCGCGACTGGGTGGCCCAGCCGATCAGGATCATGAAGAGCGGGATGAGCGGCAGCGTGACCACGATGATCGCGGCCGAGACCCAGTCCTCGGTGACGATCCGGGCCAGGACCGCCACGGGAACGACCACCGCCAGCCCGAGCTGTGGCAGATAACGCGCGAAGTAGTCGTCGAGCGCGTCGACGCCACGGGTGGCGAGCGTCACCAGGGATCCGGTACGCCGTCCGCTCAGCCAGCCGGGCCCGAGCGCCGCGGCCCGGTCCAGGAGCCGGCCGCGGAGTTCGGACTTGACCGCCGCGCTGGCCCGGTACGCGGCCAGTTCGGTCAGCCAGGAGACCAGCGCCCGGCCGAGCGCGACGCCCACGAGCAGGACCAGCGGGGTCCGCAGTCCGGAGGCGGTCAGCCCGTCCTCGAACCCGCCCACCACCACTTCGGCGATGAGCATGGCCTGGGCGATGACCAGAGCCGCCCCGACGACGCCCAGGGCCACCACGGCTGCCAGGAAGAAACGGGTGGCACGGGCGTGACGGAGCAGGCGCGGGTCGATCGGTTTCACGTGAAACGTCCCCCAGTCAGTTCGTTCGGCGGGCCAGGGCCTGTCCGGTGGTCCGTGGCCGGACAGGCCCGGTGCGTTCAGTGCGCTTCGGCGATGTGCTGCGTCCCGATGCGCTTGCGGAACACCCAGTACGTCCAGCCCTGGTACAGGAGGACGAGGGGGGTCGCGATGCCCGCACACCACGTCATGATCTTCAGCGTGTACGGGGTGGACGAGGCGTTGGTGACCGTGAGGCTCCAGGCGTCGTTCAGCGAGGACGGCATGACGTTCGGGAAGAGCGCCAGGAAGAGCATCGCGACCGCCGCCGCGATGGTCACCCCGGAGAGCGCGAACGACCAGCCCTCACGCCCTGCCGCGACAGCGGCGATCGCGCCGACCAGCGCCACCGCGGCAATGATCATTGCCAGCAGGCTCCCGTTGTCGCCGGTGTCGATCTGGGTCCAGATCAGAAAAGCGAGTGCGAGCACCGCGGTGACCGGCCCCAGCTTGAGCGCCAGCTTGCGCGCCCGTTCCCGGATGTCCCCGACGGTCTTGAGCCCCGCGAACACGGCACCGTGGAAGGTGAAGAGGCAGAGCGTGACCAGTCCGCCGAGGAGGGCGTACGGGTTGAGCAGATCCCAGAAAGTGCCCACGTACTCCATGTCGGCATCGATCTTCACGCCGCGCACGATGTTCCCGAAGGCCACACCCCAGAGCAGGGCCGGGATCAGCGAGGTCCAGAAGATCGCGTGTTCCCAGTTGGTCTGCCATCGGTCCTCGGACCGCTTCGCCCGGTACTCGAAGGCGACGCCCCGGACGATCAGGCAGCCCAGGATGATCAGCAGCGGCAGATAGAAACCGGAGAACAGAGTCGCGTACCACTCGGGGAACGCGGCGAAGGTCGCACCGCCCGCTGTGAGCAGCCACACCTCGTTGCCGTCCCAGACGGGTCCGATCGTGTTGATCAGTACCCGCCGCTCCTTGCGGTCGCGGGCCAGCAGCTTGGTGAGGACACCGATCCCGAAGTCGAATCCCTCCAGGAAGAAGTAGCCGATCCAGAGGACGGCGATGAGCACGAACCAGACGTCGTGGAGTTCCATCTCTCAGCTCCTCTGCTCTCAGTACGAGAAGGCCATCGGCCGGTCGGCGTCTTCGTGGTCGCCGCCGATCCTGGTGGGCGGGTTGAGGTCGGCCTCCGTGAGTTCCGGCGGTCCTGCCTTGATGTACTTCACGAGCAGTTTGACCTCGATCACCGCGAGTACGGCGTAGAGCAGCGTGAAGCCGATCATCGAGGTGAGCACCTCGGCCTGGGAGACGCCCGGGGAGACGGCGTCGCGGGTCTGGAACACGCCGTAGACGACCCAGGGCTGGCGGCCCATCTCGGTGAAGATCCAGCCCCAGGAGTTGGCGATCAGCGGGAAGAGCAGGGTCCAGAGCGAGAGGATCCAGTAGCACTTGGCGAACTTCGGGCTGAGGGCCTTGTTCTTGAAGAGCACCAGATGGGGCACCTCGTCCTCACCGGTCCGCAGCCCCGGCGGCAGCATGAACTTCTTCCGCGTCAGCCACAGGCCGAGGATGCCGAGGGCGAAGGACGCCATCCCGAAACCGATCATCCAGCGGAAGCTCCAGAAGGCCACCGGGATGTTGGGACGGTAGTCACCGGGGCCGAACTTCTCCTGCTCGGCCTTGTTGATGTCGTTGATACCGGGGACATACGAGGTGAAGCTGTCGTCCGCGAGGAAGGACAGCACCCCCGGGATGGAGATCTCCACGGTGTTGTGCCCCTTGGACACATCGCCGACCGCGAAGATCGAGAAGGGTGCGGCGTCCTGGCCCTCCCAGAGCGCCTCGGCGGCAGCCATCTTCATCGGCTGCTGCTTGAACATGACCTTGCCCAGCTGGTCACCGCTGACGGCGGTGAGAAGCCCGGAGATCACCACGGTGACCAGGCCGAGCCGCAGCGAGGTCCGCATCACCGGGATGTGCTTCTTGCGCGCCAGGTGGAAGGCGGCGATGCCCACCATGAACGCGCCTCCGACCAGGAAGGCGGCGGTGATGGTGTGGAAGAACTGGGCGAGTGCGGTGTTCTGGGTGAGCACGTGCCAGAAGTCGGTGAGCTCGGCCCGGCCCCGCTCCTCGTTGATCCGGTATCCGACCGGGTGCTGCATCCAGGAGTTGGCCGCCAGGATGAAGTAGGCGGAGAGCACGGTCCCGATGGAGACCATCCAGATGCAGGCGAGATGGATCTTCTTCGGCAGCCTGTCCCAGCCGAAGATCCACAGCCCGATGAAGGTGGATTCGAAGAAGAAGGCGATCAGCGCCTCGAACGCCAGCGGGGCACCGAAGATGTCACCGACGAACCGCGAGTAGTCCGACCAGTTCATGCCGAACTGGAACTCCTGGACGATGCCGGTGACGACGCCCATGGCTATGTTGATCAGAAAAAGCTTGCCCCAGAACTTCGTCGCCCTGAGGTACTTCTCCTTGTTGGTCCGCACCCAGGCGGTCTGCAGGCCGGCCGTGAGCGCGGCGAGCGAGATCGTGAGGGGGACGAACAGGAAGTGGTAGACGGTGGTGATCCCGAACTGCCATCGCGCCAGAGTCTCTGGCGCCAGAGCAAGCTCCACGTCTTCTCCTTACGTCGCCGTAGTCGCACCGGCATTTTGCCCGTTAAATCCGACTAATCACGGGAGGAAACGGGACACGCTTGTGAACGCGTTCACATTCACAAGAAAAATTATGGCGCACAGACTTTCGGGATCTTCGGGCGGGGTCCCCCCTCTTGAGACGTTCCGACCGATCCACCCCGAAGCAGACACCCTGCCCAGAGCCCGGACGCAGAGGGCCCCGTACCTCGACCGACGAGGTACGGGGCCCAGGGCCCGCAGGAGCGTGCCGCTACAGCACTCTGCGGTACGACTCCGCCACCTTCAGGAACAGGTCGTTCGCCTCGTCCTCGCCGATCGACACCCGCACCCCCTCACCCGCGAACGGCCTGACCACCACGCCGGCCCGCTCGCACACCGCGGCGAAGTCGGCAGTACGGTCGCCGAGCCGCAGCCAGACGAAGTTCGCCTGGGACTCCGGGACGGTCCAGCCCTGTTCCGCCAGCGCCCGCTGCACCCTCTCGCGCTCACACACCAAGGAGCCCACCCGCCCAAGGAGTTCATCCTCGGCACGCAGCGAGGCGACCGCCGCGTCCTGCGCGAGCTGACTGACCCCGAAGGGCACCGCCGTCTTGCGCAGTGCGGCGGCCACCGGTTCGTGGGCCACCGCGAAACCGATCCGCAGACCGGCCAGGCCATACGCCTTGGAGAACGTCCGCAGCACCGCGACGTTGGGCCGGTCCCGGTAGATCTCGATGCCGTCCGGCACCTCGACGTCGCGAATGAACTCCTTGTACGCCTCGTCGAGCACCACCAGGACATCACCCGGCACCCGGTCCAGGAACCGCTCCAGCTCGGCCCGGCGCACCACGGTGCCGGTCGGGTTGTTCGGATTGCAGACGAAGATCATCCGGGTGCGGTCGGTGATCGCGTCCGCCATCGCATCGAGGTCGTGCACCTCGCCGTCGGTCAGCGGGACCTTCACCGACGTCGCGCCACTGACCTGCGTGATGATCGGATACGCCTCGAAGGAACGCCAGGCGTAGATGACCTCGTCGCCCGGCCCCGAGGTGGCCTGGAGCAGCTGCTGCGCCACACCGACCGATCCGGTCCCGGTGGCGAGATGCGAGACGGGCACACCGAAACGGTCGGCCAGCTCGTTCATCAGACCGGTGCAGGCCATGTCCGGGTAGCGGTTGAAGTTCGCGGCCGCGGCCAGGGCGGACTCCATCACGCCGGGCAGCGGCGGATACGGGTTCTCGTTGGAGGACAGCTTGAACGCGACCGGTCCGTCGGCGGCAGCCGGCTTGCCCGGTACATAGGCAGGGACGCCGTCCAGCTCGGCGCGCAGCTTGGGGCTCGTCTCGCTCACCGCAGGTCCTCCTCGAGCGTCTGTACACATCAATACTGCTCACCTTATGAGGATTGGGTGCAGCTGCGTATGGCCGGAGCGTCCAATCGTCCGATGCGACCGGGAATGGGGGGAGCTTTTCTCTCCCTGTCGTGCGCTGGTGGCTCACTCCGTGGCGCGCGTCCCTCGAAGAGGTGAGATGAGATCTCTTCGAAACATCGGCCATTGAGCAGGCCCAACGAGTTCGATGCATGAAACATTGCGGCATGACCCGCCAACACCCTTTTATTGCAAGGCATTTGACGCACTCTGATCATGCAGTAACGTGCCTGCCGACGAGTGAATATGCGACCAGGCCAACCTCCCGTGCGAGCCCTACTATCGGCTCGCCATGACAGCAGCAGGGAAGCACCAGGTGAGCCGGACGGAGACACCCCGGCGCGGCGGCCGGCAGGGACGAGCGGGAATCCGGGATGTGGCCGCCGCCGCCGGGGTCTCCATCACGACCGTCTCCGACGCGCTCAACGGCAAGGGCAGGCTCCCGGACGCCACCCGCCGCCATGTCCGCGAGGTCGCAGAGCGCCTGGGCTACCGCCCTTCCGCCGCGGCCCGAACCCTCCGTACCGGCAAGTCCGGCCTCATCGGCCTGACCGTGACGACCTACGGGGACGAACCCTTCACCTTCACCGAATTCGCCTATTTCGCCGAAATGGCCAGAGCGGCCACCTCCGCCGCCCTCGCCCGCGGCTACGCCCTCGTCATCCTGCCTGCCACCTCACAGCACGACGTCTGGTCGAACGTCGCCCTCGACGGCACCGTCGTGGTCGACCCCTCCGACCAGGACCCGGTCGTGACGGACCTGGCCCGTCAAGGGCTGCCCGTCGTCTCGGACGGGCGGCCTGCCGGAACCCTCCCGGTCACCGCCTGGGTGGACAACGACCACCGGGCGGCCGTGCTCGACCTCCTCGACCATCTCGCGGCCGCCGGGGCCCGCCGCATCGGCCTGCTCACCGGGACGACCACCGACACGTACACCCGGCTCTCCACCACCGCGTACCTTCACTGGTGCGAGCGCGTGGGCCAGGACCCGGTGTACGAGTCCTACCCCGCCCACGACCCGTGCGCGGGTGCGGTCGCCGCCGACCGGCTGCTCGCCCGCCCGGACCGGCCCGACGCCGTCTACGGACTCTTCGACCCCAACGGCACCGATCTGCTGGCGGCCGCCCGCCGCTACGGCCTGCGCGTGCCCGAGGACCTGCTGCTGGTCTGCTGCAGCGAGTCCACCGTGTACGCGACGACCGAGCCACCCATCACCACGCTCTCGCTCAAACCGCGCAGAATCGGCACTGCGGTCGTCCAGCTTCTGATCGACGCCATCGAAGGCGTCGATCACGACGGACCGGTGGAACAGGTCGTACCGACGGAGCTCATCGTCCGGACGTCCTCGCAACGCCGACCGCCCCGCACCACGATCAGCGCGCCACGGTCCCCCACCGGGGATTGATCAGGCGATTTCGGACCAAACGGCCGGTGAACGCGACGTGCGCCGGGATTCACCACCCCTGGTGCGTCACACAGCACGATTCGCATTCCTATGATGGGCGCACGACACCGCGGACCGCCCCGACCAGCAGGGCCCGTCAGGTGTACGGCGGCGCGACGGTGGTGGAGGGGTCGATGACACAGGGGGCCGGTCAGGAACCCGTGGTGCGGACTGCGACATTGCGCGACTTCCGCGTGCCACCCTACGCACAGACTCCGGTGCCGCCTTCACCGCCGCACCCGGGCAACGCCGTTCCGGAGAACGAGCTGCCCGAGGGGTACACACCCACCGCGCGCGACCTCCCCGTGATCAACCGCGGCGACACCCTCCAGGTGCGGGCCGTCCCCGACCCGCGACGCGTACCGGAACCCGAGCTGGGACCGCTGTACGTGGTCGGCGACGTCCATGGCTACCTGGACGAGCTCCGCGCCGCCCTCGCCGAGCAGGGCCTCATCGACGCCGAGGACCACTGGTCCGCGGGCAATGCCCGGCTCTGGTTCCTCGGCGACTTCACCGACCGGGGGCCCGACGGTATCGGTGTCATCGACCTCGTGATGCGCCTGTCCGCCGAGGCCGCGGCCGCCGGCGGGTACTGCAAGGCGCTGATGGGCAATCACGAACTGCTGCTCATCGGTGCCAAACGGTTCGGCGACACCCCGGTGAACTCCGGTGCGGGCACCGCCACCTTCCAGGCCGCCTGGCTGCTCAACGGCGGCCAGAAGAACGACATGGAGCGCCTTCAGGACGTCCACCTCCAGTGGATGTCCCGGCTCGATGCGATCGTCGAGCAGGACGGGCACCTGCTGCTGCACTCCGACACGACCGCATACCTCGAGTACGGCACCACCATCGAGGACGTCAACGACACCGTGCACGCCATCCTCACGCGCAACGACGCCGATGAGTGCTGGGACCTCTTCCGGAAACTGACCAAGCGGTTCGCCTTCCGCGACGAGGCGGGACCGCAGGCCGTCCGGGAGCTGCTGGCGGCCTACGGCGGACAGCGCATCGTCCATGGTCACAGCCCCATTCCGTATCTGCTCGGCGAGGTCGGATCGGAGGACGGAGAGGACAGCTCCGGCCCCGTGGTCGAAGGCCCGCACGTGTACGCGGACGGGCTCGCCATCGCCATGGACGGCGGAGTGACCATGGCCGGAAAGCTACTGGTCGCCCAACTTCCCCTGCATGAATGACATTCTTCTGGGCAGAGGCATCCACGACCTGACAGCGCCGAACACTGGGCCAATTTCCGGAAACCCCCTGTCACCTCGTGCCGTGAGCGCTCTACCATCGGCGTATCAGTAGCAGGCTCTCCTCCGTTTCCGCCCAACTGCCCGGTTCTGGTGGGCATTCAGGCCCTACGGAGCATCGGGGGATGCACATGAACAGCGCTCCGCACCTGCTGGCCGAGGATCGTCCCGAGTACGAGCGGATCCTCGACGACGCACTGCGTCACGCCCATGAACGACCGGATCTGGCCGCGGTCGGCGAGCGTCTCAACGCCGTGCAGTTGCGCACCATGGCACTGGACGCCACGGCGCTGATCACCGCGACGGCCGCCACCGAGTACCGGCACTATGTCAAAGCCCGCGAAGAGCTGCGCGTACCCACCGAGGAGGCGGGCGAGGACTCGGGCTCCGGCGTGGGCGCCTCGCGCCAGTCCGGAGCCGGCATAGGAGCGGTCATCACGGTCCTGACGCCCGTTCTGGCCGGAACCGCCGCGTTCATATTCCTGCTCGCCGGATACCTGCTGAAGCTGCTCGCTCCGCCACCGTCCTTCGCCTCCACCATGGTCACCGCGGGCTGGTTCTTCGCGGCTGTCATGGCAGCCGCCATCCTGGCCGCGGCCATCGGCCTGCTCGTCACCGCGCTGCGCAACGGATCGGCACAGCCCGTCGAGGACACCGAGGCCGAGTTGCCGGAGGATGTCGCGCGCGCCAGAGAGGCATGGCGTCACGCCCTGCTGGAACGCGGCATACTGCCGTTCCTGCGGGAGGCGCTCGCCGACCCCGGGGCCGGTCCGGCAGCGCGAGCACCGGAGCGTTCGGCGAACCGCATCCCGAAGGTCGGCTACACCCCACCGGACTTCTCCAGCCCCGACCAGGGCCCTGCGGCAGGCCCCCGCCCGACCTTCACCAGCCCCGACTTCACCAGTCCCGACTTCGGCGGCCCCGAGCACGAACCGGACTGATCACACACTCGTCTGCGCAGAACACACTCACGGGTGGTGTGAAGGTTGCGACCGGTGGACAGATCCATGACCGTGTCGGCGCCCAGCGCGTCGCACCTGTCATCTTCTCCACCTCCTCCTCGATGGAGGACATCACCGCGGAGTTGCCGATGTCGGCATTCACCTTCACCAGGAACCGCTTGCCGCTGATCACCGCTCGATCCCGCGGTGGTTGACTGTGACCGGCAGCCCGGCCCAGCCTGCGGCGATCTCCCTCGCGCACCACTTCGGGTACGGCATTGTTGCGATGATCGGCCGGTGACGACCTCTCGTACCGCGCCCGAACCCAAGAACCATCAGCAGGGCCATGCCCACAGTCATGGCCCTGCCGCGCCCGTCTCCACACATCTGCGCAGGGTCATCGCAGCCGTGCTGATCCCGTTCGCCGCCGCGGTCGTCGTCGGCCTGGTGGTGCTCTGGCCCGGGGGCGCGCCTTCGCACGAGCGGTCCGGTGTCGGCTTCGATCAGCAAACCCGGCAGGGAAAGGTGGTGAAGGTCTCCTCGGTGGACTGCAAGGACGTGAATGCCGCCCAGACCCCCGTCAGCGGCACGGCCACCCCGTCGTCCGGGAACGGAGATCATCTGTGCGAGAAGGCCACGATCGAAGTGACATCCGGTCAGGACAAGGGGCGGACCTTCGTCGAGATCGTCCAGCCCGACGCTCCTCGCCAATTGCGCGAAGGGCAGGGCGTCGTCGTGGCGTACGCCCCGGACGCGCCCCTCGATCTGCAGTATTCGGTGACGGATGTGAACCGGAAGGTTCCGATGACGCTACTGGCCGGGGTCTTCGCCCTGGTCGTGATAGCGGTGGGCAGGATACGCGGGGTGATGGCACTGGTCGCTCTCGCCGTCTCGTTCGCCGCGCTGACCCTGTTCATCCTCCCGGCCGTCCTCCAGGGATCGAATCCACTGCTCGTCGCGGTGGTCGGGGCCAGTGCGATCATGCTGATCGCCCTCTACATGTGTCACGGCGTGACGGCCCGCACCTCGGTCGCGGTGCTCGGCACACTGGTCTCGCTGCTGCTGATCGGGCTGCTGGGATCGCTTTTCATCGGCTGGGCGAACCTGACCGGCAACACCGACGACAACACCGGGCTCATTCACGGCCTCTATCCGCACATCGACATGAGCGGCCTGCTGCTGGCGGGTGTCATCATCGGATCGCTCGGGGTACTCGACGATGTGACGGTCACCCAGACGTCGGCGGTCTGGGAACTGCACCAGGCGAACCCGACGATGGGTGTTCGGGGGCTCTACCGAGCAGGCATCAGGATCGGGCGCGACCACATCGCCTCGGTCGTCAATACGCTGGTGCTCGCCTACGCGGGCGCCGCACTGCCGTTGTTGCTGCTGTTCTCGGTCGCCCAGAGCAGCATGGGGACAGTGGCCAACAGCGAACTGGTGGCGGAGGAGATCGTACGAACGCTGGTCGGTTCGATCGGACTGGTCGCCTCGGTGCCGGTGACGACAGTGCTCGCTGCCCTGGTCGTCTCCGCGGACCGTACAGGGGTCGGCGCGGAAGCCGGAGCTTCAGCACCCGTACGGACCGGGAGGGGACGTCGTCGCAGGACGAAGCCCTGAACGCCTCTGCACAGAGAGCGATTCACCCATTCGGCAGGTGTCGTGTTCGACCGGCGGGCCGGTCGCAGACGCCGGGTTCTTCAGCCGGCGTTCTGTTCCTCGGCGAGGATCCGGCCCAGGGCCTCCTCCAGGCTCCCTTCGAAATCACCCAGCGCGCGCTCCTGCCCAAGCGGAACGAGCTTGTCGGTCCGGTCCAGGAAGGCCACCAGGGGTGCCGTGCCCGCCCGGAAAAGGGCGCGGTCCGCGCCCACCTGAAGGCGGATGTGCACGTCGGAGAGCCCTTCGGGCTCCGTGGGCCCAATATGCACGTCGCCGTCACCACTGGGGCTGTTGAGACCGTCGAGCAGCAGCTCACGGCCGAAAGCCCAGGTGACAGGGGCGTCGCCGGGCAGATGGAAGGTCATCCTGATCGCATAAGGATCGCTCACTTCGTACCGGAGCTCCACCGGGATCTTGAAAGAGAGCTCCTCCGAGACGAGGAAGCTCATCATGACCTCAGCTTGAACCGACTCACGCATCGTTCAACCCCGCAGTAGATGAATCTGGCCAGGAATGATCCCCCGTGGCCCTATTGACGCCATCGTGGTGCACGCGATAGCAGATCACAAGGAGTGATTTTTCAGATACTGATAGAGAACACGGCTGAGCGCAAGAGGTTGGTCACTTCGCCACGTAGCTGTTCGACTGCGGGGAGCAACCGATCTTCCTGCTCCAGGGGGACCGAAATCGCCATCGCGGCGGCTGTGAAGCCGCCGGTGATCGGGATCGCGGCACAGATCGTCCCCAGGGCGTACTCCTGCCGTTCGATGACAGGTTCCATGCGTTCCAACGACCGCAGTCGCTCGAGGAACGCGGGGCGGTCCCGCACCGAGTGCCGGGTCAGCGGCTCCACGGGGTGCCGGTCCAAATGGTCCTGGCGGGTGTGCTCGTCGAGCTGACTCAACAGACACTGGCCGAGCGCATGGGCATGCCCGGTCTCGCGAAAGGATGCCCACTCGTCCACTGCGGGTATGTGGGGGGCGTCGGCAACCGCGATCAGCTCGATCTCGCCCTCGCGGTAGGCGGCGCAGTACACCGGTAGGCCGATGCTGTCGCGCCAGCGGTTCAGCGACTCGGTCATGCCGGTGCCGCTACTGCGCAGGGGGCTCTCACCGCCGACGAGGCGTTCGGCGGCGGCCCCGAAGAGGAACACACCGTTCTCCCGGCGCAGATAGCCCTCATGCGTCAGGGTGCGCAGCAGATGGTAGGCAGTGGGGAGGGGAAGGCCCGCCTCCCTTGCCAGTTGCTTCGCGGGCGCCCCGTCTCGATGGGCGCCCACAGCTTCCAACAGCCTCAGCGCTCGCTGCACCGAACCGATCAGCGTCGGGGCAGCATTACTCGATGCCGTGATCAACGGTCACCCCCCAGGCATGGCGACGGGCGGCAAGCCCGTCTGTGGGGCCCGCCCCCACAGACCGCCGCGTACCTGGGGTTCGGAGGCCGAACGCCGCACAAACCACTGGTCATGCTGGCAACGAACAGGGAATTCCCAGGTTCCAGCGGCGGAATGCCACCATATCGGGCACGCCCATGGGGTATGTCGTTTCGTGTCGCACTTAGCTCAGCTGGGCTAATCCAGAGGCTGGTATCCGATCGTCCTACCAGTCGCTTCGCGAGGAGGACATGAACTTGCGCACGACGAAGACAAGTCCTCCGACCAGGATCACGAAGACCAGGATCTTGAAGAGCAGACCGATCACGAACCCGACCACGCTGGCGATCAGACCGCCGAACACGACGATCGCGATGACCGGCACCGCAATCCACTTCACCCACCAGGGCAGCCCCGTGAATATCTCCCGTACAGCCATCGTTCCCGCCTCGTCTCTGTGAGTTCCTGCTCCGATCCTCCGATGCTAGAGATGCGCGGGGAGCAGCGGGGGCCCTGTAGCCCCTGAAGTCCCCTGATCGACCCCTGAGGGATCCCTGAGGGCCGAAGCCGGGACCTGGACAGGAGCGGACTCAGCTCTCCGGCGGGGAGAACACCACCATGACCCGCAGATCCTCGGTGATGTGATGGAATTTGTGGGCCACACCGGCGGGGACATACACGACACTTCCCCTGCCCACCTGCGTGGTCTCCATACCGACCGTGATCGAGGCACGGCCGCTGACGACGAGGTAGACCTCGTCCTGATGGTGCGGCTGCTGCGGGTCGAGTTCCCCGGCATCCAGTGCGTAAAGTCCGACGGACATGTTCCGTTCCTTCAGGAACTGCAGATATGCACCGTCATTGGCGGCTCGTTCCGCCTCCAGCTCATCGAGCCTGAATGCCTTCATGACCAGTCCGCCCCTGTCTCTGTTCCTGTCGGTGTCCTCCACCGATCACGTCTGCGACGATCAGACACATGAAGAATTTCGTAGTCAAGACGATCGCCAACGCAGGTGCACTGGCCGTTGCCATCTGGCTGCTCAAAGACATCACGCTGGAGGGCGGCAGCACCTGGCGCAAGGCGCTCACGCTGATCGTGGTCGCCCTGCTCTTCGGCCTGGTGAACTTCGTGGTCAAGCCCGTTGTGAAGCTTCTCACCCTGCCACTCTTCATCCTCACGCTCGGACTGATAACCCTGGTGGTCAACGCGCTCATGCTGCTGCTGACCTCCTGGCTGGCCGGCCTGTTCAACCTGAGCTTCCATGTCCACGGCTTCTGGACCGCGGTACTCGGCGGTCTGATCATCTCGATCGTGTCGTGGGCGCTGAACGTGGTCCTGCCCGACGAGGACTGATCCGCGGGCGTCCGGGACACTTCAGGTCGGACCAGTGGCACAGCGGAGAGAAGTGAGGAACCAGATGAGCACCATGGGTGACGGAACCAGGGCGGTTCGGGCCGGCCTGCCCGAACCGGAGCAGTTCGAGCCCACTATGCCCGGACCGGTCTTCGCTGCTCACTTCCATCTCTCCGGTGAGCCGACCGGTCCGTACACCTACGGGCGGGACACCAACCCGACCTGGACGCATCTGGAGCACGCCATCGGTGAGCTGGAGGCGCCTGGGGAGCCCGTCGAGACCGTCGTCTTCGCCTCCGGGATGGCGGCGGTCTCTGCCGTACTGCTCTCCCGGGCGCGCACCGGCGATGTGGTCGTACTGCCCGACGACGGATACCAGGCGCTGGCGTTGGTGCGCGAGCAGCTGGAAGCCTACGGCGTCGAGGTGCGGACGGCCCCGACCGGCGGCGATGCCCAGCTGGCGGCCCTCGAAGGCGCCAAGCTGCTGTGGATCGAGACCCCGTCCAACCCGGGGCTCGACGTCTGCGACGTACGCCGTCTGGTCGGCGCCGCGCACGCGGCGGGCGCGCTGGTGGCTGTCGACAATACGCTCGCCACCCCGCTCGGCCAGCGCCCGCTGGACCTGGGGGCGGACTTCTCGGTGGCCAGCGACACCAAGGGCATGACCGGCCACGGTGACATCCTGCTCGGCCATGTGACCTGCCGCGATCCCGAGCTGGCAGCGGGTGTACGGCGCTGGCGCAAGGTTGTCGGCGCGATTCCGGGCCCGATGGAATCCTGGCTCGCACACCGTTCGCTGGCCACACTGGAGCTGCGCGTCGACCGGCAGTGCGCCACGGCCCTGGCCCTTGCCGAGGCTCTGGGCAAGCGCGAGGGAGTGACCGGGCTGCGGTACCCCGGTCTGCCAACCGACCCTTCGTATCCGAACGCCGTCCGTCAGATGCGGCGTTTCGGCTCCGTGGTGTCGTTCGTGCTGCCCGACCGCGAGCGGGCCGAGCGCTTTCTGGCCGAACTGCAGCTGGTCGACGACGCGACGAGCTTCGGTGGCGTGCGTTCCACCGCCGAGCGGCGGGGACGCTGGGGCGGTGACGCCGTGCCGGAGGGCTTCATCCGCTTCTCGGTCGGCGCGGAGAACCCGGAGGATCTGCTGGCCGACGTCGAGCAGGCGCTGGACGCGGCGCTGGGCGACAGCTGAGCCGTCCGCTCTCCCCCGCGGAGTTCCCCGACAGCCACTCCCCTCGCTCCGCCTGGCGACCGCAGGACGGTCCGACACCGGTTCCGGTGTTTCAGAACCGGTTCAGTGGGCCACTCTCTTGCCATGACCGAACGTCCTGTGGTCAAGCGCACCGCACGCGCCATCCTGCTCGACGGCAACGACCTGATCCTCATCAAGCGCACCAAGCCCGGAGTGGATCCGTACTGGCTCACACCCGGTGGCGGGGTCGAGCCCGGGGACGCAACCGTCGTCGATGCCCTGCACCGTGAACTGGACGAAGAGCTCGGCGCCAAGATCACCGATGTGGTCCCCTGCTTCGTCGACACCGTGGAACACATCGAGGGCGGCGGAGTGAAGGGGGTCAAAGTCCAGCACTTCTTCGTCTGCCGGCTCGAATCGATGGATCTGTCCCGGCGCCATGGCCCCGAGATCGAGGATCCCTGCGGGGAGTACGACGTCGTACGGGTGCCGTTCAGCCGGATGGGGATTGCTGCCGTTCATCTCGTACCGCTGTCACTGCGGCACTACCTGGACGGAAACATCGAGGGCGTCCGGGCGATGCATGCACCCGACCTGGGCTGAGATCGGACAAAAAAGGTTGAAATGCAGCCATTCGAAACGAGTTTTACGTATGTTTCACGTGAAACTGCACAGATTCCCTGGCCGTCACAGACTTCTCGTCACGCACGTCGCGACCGTCTGCGCACACCACGCCTTCGCGCCTCACGGGAACGGGAGGCGGCAGCCCAGGTGTCCCGCTTCCTCCCGTTTCACGTGAAACACCGCGCTCAGACCTCGAGCCCCCGCCACCCTCCTTCGTCCACGCCGCCGGGCACGGCCGCCATGGGGTCGTACGGCTCCCGGGTGAAGACGAACGACCCCAGATCGAGATGGTTCACCGTGCCGTCGCCGTTCCGGACCACACGTAGCGTCTCCCCCGCGTAATAGCCGTTGAGGCCGATCCAGGTGCCGTCGGGCCGTGCGGCGAATCGAGCACCACGGCCGTTGCCACGCAGTGGTTGAAGCTCCAGTCCGCCGTCCGAGGTCAGCCGCAGGACGTTCGTGTGCGCACCCCAGTACCAGGGCCCGGTCAGCGCGAGGAGCTCGGGGTCCACCTCGGGCAGCGGGCGCCAGGGCTCGGGAATACGCGGCTCCGCCTCGGCAACCGTCTTCACGAGATCGGCGGCAACGCCCCCGATCACCGGGCCCGACGTGGTGTTGGTGAGAACGGCGGCCGTCACATCGTCCTCAGTACTGATCCACAGGGCCGCCAGGAAGCCGGGCAGCGAGCCGGTGTGCCCGAAGAGCGTCCGGCCGTCCCTCTGGACGACCTGAAGACCCAGGCCGTAGGAGAACTCCCAGTCGCCGGCCTCCGTCGGCGCGGCCGGTTCGCGCATCTGCTTCACCGAGGCAGCAGAGAGAATCCGGTCGTCCCCCCGGGAGAGGAAGTCCGCGAAACGAAGAAGGTCGCCAGTGGTGGACCAGAGCTGGCCGGCCGGGGCCATCAGGCCGAGGTCCTCGGCCGGCTCGGGCAGCATGACGTCCGCCCAGGGGTGCACAGCCCAGCCGCCTGCATGCGGAGCCTGCGGCTGCAGGCTCGTGCGGTGCATGCCCAACGGTTCCAGGATCTCGTGTTCGAGTACCTCCGCCCAACGTGCTCCGCGCACCTTCTCGACCAGAGCACCCAGCAGGGTGTAGCCAGGGTTCGAGTAGTGGTACCGCTGGCCCGGAGTGTGCATCCGCGTCTGCTCGCCGAGCACATCGGCAAGTTCGGGCCGCAGCGTCCCCGGGGTCCTCTCCCACCAGGGTGCGGGGGCCTCGGCACCCAGCCCCGCGCTGTGGCACAGGAGTTGGTGAAGGGTGACTCCGCCGACGCCGGTGCCGGGCAGATGCTTCTCCAACGGGTCATCAAGGTCCAGAAGACCCTCGTCACGCAGCCGCAGGACCAGCACTGCCGTGAACGTCTTGGTGAGGGAACCGATCCTGAACTGCGTGTTGTCATCGGGAGCGTGGTCGTCCACGCAGCTGCGGGAACCGCTCCAGACGATCTGCCCCTGCCTCTGTACCGCGGCAACGAGCGAGGGGGCCCGGCCATCCGACTGTGCGACGGCGATGCGGTGCAGCAGAGCGCGCTGGGTACTGGGGAGCAACTGTGCAGATACGGATTCCATGTCCAACAACTACCCTCGGAACCCCCACGGTGGCGAGAGCATTTCGCATCATCACACCCTGCGAACCTCAGAGACGTGTCATTCCCTCTGCAGCATCCTCCCCGCAGGATCACAGCGTGCTGAGGAATCCCCTGACGGCTGCAGCGAACTCCCCGGGGCGGTTTCGTGGACGGTTTGCCCGGCCGGGAGTTCGACAAGTCGGGTCCGGGGGCGCCGGGCCACCATGTCCCTCGTATGTTCGGCGCTGAACACCGCACTGCGACTGCCTCGCACGAGCAGGGCCGGGCAGTTGCCGGCGAGCCAGTGGTCCCCGTTGAGGAGCTGCTGCGAGGCGTTCATGTCCTTCGGATCGAAGACAAGACCCTATCCGTCGGGGTACTCACGCACGGCGCCCACGAGGTAGCCCGCCGACTCGCCGAGCCGTTCCAGAAGCTCGGCCCGGGTCGGTGTCCGGTGGGGCCAGGACAGGCTGAAGGAGAGGTCACCCTCGGCCTCGGCTCCGACGTCCTCGACGACCAACGCGTCCACGAGGTCCGGATGCCGGGCTGCGAGCTGGTAGGCATTGACGCCTCCGAGGGAGTGGCCGAGTACGACCGCACCATCGACCCCCACATGTTCCAGCACGGCCGCAGCGTCCTCGATGTAGCCGGTGCGGGAGAAGTCGGTGGGACAGTCGGAGAGGCCGTGTCCACGCTGGTCGAGGGCGATGACCCGCCAGGAGTCACCCAGCTCCCGGGCCAGGCCCGCGCATGTGCGGCCTTCTCCGAAGTGCCCGTGCAGCGCCAGCAGAGGGCGTCCCGGACCACCGAAGTCGAGAAAGGAGAGGCGACGCCCGGCCACCACCGTGGCCGCGCGTCGCGATTCGGTCAGGATGGTCGAGCTGGTCGAGCTGGTCGACGTCATGGTCGCCGGTATGCGGACCTGACTTCCGCGCTCTGCAGCTCGGGCAGGACGCCGACGAGAGCCTGGACGCGCTGGACGCGACCGTGCGGCTCGCTCAGGTCTGTGCCATGTCCACGAAGCGCGAGTAGTGCCCCTGGAAGGCCACAGTGATCGTTGCCGTCGGACCGTTACGGTGCTTGGCGACGATCAGGTCGGCCTCACCGGCACGAGGGGACTCCTTCTCGTACGCGTCCTCGCGATGCAGCAGGATGACCATGTCGGCGTCCTGCTCGATGGATCCCGATTCACGCAGGTCGGAGACCATGGGTTTCTTGTCCGTGCGCTGCTCGGGGCCACGGTTCAGCTGGGAGAGCGCGATGACCGGAAGCTGTAGTTCCTTGGCGAGCAGCTTGAGGTTTCGCGACATGTCCGAGACCTCCTGCTGTCGGCTCTCGGCACGCTTCGAACCGCCGGACTGCATCAGCTGGAGATAGTCGATGACCACGAGCTTGAGGTCGTTGCGCTGCTTGAGGCGACGACACTTCGCCCGGATCTCCATCAGGGAGAGGTTCGGGGA
Organism: Streptomyces sp. NPDC052052; assembly: GCF_040680455.1. Taxonomy (NCBI): domain Bacteria; kingdom Bacillati; phylum Actinomycetota; class Actinomycetes; order Kitasatosporales; family Streptomycetaceae; genus Streptomyces; species Streptomyces sp. NPDC052052. The sequence continues at coordinate 123,189 of NZ_JBFAWU010000025.1, forward strand.
GTCGTCGATGTAGAGAGGGGCGGCCGAGACGTCCGGCATCCGGCGGGCCAGCCGTGTCCAGTCCTCATCGGTCATGGTGCCGGAACGCATGTGGTGCAGCGCCACTCGCGCCTCGGCGGAGAGCAGTCGCATCGCGATCTCGTTGCGCCCCATCTCGAGGGAGAAAATCACGCTGGGCAGGTTGCTCTTGATCGAACAGGCCCGAGCGAAGTCCAGCGCCAGCGTGGACTTACCCATGGCCGGACGGGCCGCGATGACAATCATCTGGCCTGGGTGGAGGCCGTTCGTCAGTGCGTCGAGGTCGGTGAAACCGGTCGGCACCCCGGTCATCTCACCGCTGCGCGAACCGATCGCCTCGATCTCGTCGAGAGCGCCTTCCATGATGTCGCCGAGCGGCAGATAGTCCTCACTGGTGCGCTGCTCGGTGACGGCGTAGATCTCGGCCTGTGCCGAGTTCACGATGTCGTCGACATCGCCGTCGGCCGCGTATCCCATCTGCGTGATCTTCGTCCCGGCCTCGACGAGCCGCCTGAGGACGGCCCGTTCGTGGACGATCTCCGCGTAGTACGAAGCATTGGCCGCGGTGGGCACCGACTGGACAAGGGTGTGCAGATACGGAGCTCCGCCCACCTTGGTGATCTCGCCGCGCTTGACCAGCTCGGCCGCCACCGTGATCGGGTCGGCCGGCTCGCCCTTGGCGTAGAGGTCGAGAATCGCCTGGTACACGATCTCGTGAGCGGGGCGGTAGAAGTCGTGCCCCTTGATGATCTCCACAACATCGGCGATGGCGTCCTTGGACAGGAGCATGCCGCCGAGCACCGACTGCTCGGCATCGAGGTCCTGGGGAGGCACCCGCTCGAAACCGGGCGAGCCGCTCTCCCACGCACTGCTCTCCCGACCGCGTTCGTGCTGCTCACCGCGGTCCCGCCCCTCGCCGCGTCGCTGACGGGTCATGGGCAGACGATCGCTGGGACCGGCGTCGGCCCAGGGGTCGTCCAAAGGCTCGGGAATGCTCACCGGGCCACCTCCTCCCGTCCGCTCCGCGGACCTCACCATGCCACTCTTTCTTACGGCACAGCACCGACAAACAGGACGCCCGGCTCCAGTTCCGACGCGTCACGTTCTGCGGCTTCCAGAGCCGGAACAGGGTGCGGGCGCCGGACCACGGTAGGCCGCTCAGCACCGTCAGCCAATCTGGTTATCCACAGGGCATGTGGACGAAAGACCAGATGCTGTGGAGAACTCCGCAGAAGCTGTGCACGGAGCGGTGGAGAGCACTGTGGACAAACTCATAACACCGCCATCATCACTCCTCTGACCTGGACTTTCTCCATCCACCGGCTGTGGGGGAGAAAAACTTTCCGAGTCGATACAAGATCACTACAAACAGCACGCGGAAGAACGTCCAGTCGCGGCAGATGTAAGGGACAATGGCACCCTGTATCCATTACCTGTGGAAGATTGGACTGGCCCCGTGATCCAGGCCCCGGCCCCCTCGCCGCCCAGTCGTCGACGGCACGACCGCGAGATCATCTCGCTCGCCGTGCCCGCCTTCGGTGCGCTCGTCGCCGAGCCGCTCTTCGTCATGGTCGACAGCGCCATCGTCGGCCACCTCGGCACACCGCAACTGGCCGGCCTGGCCGTCGCCGCGGCCCTGCTGACCACCGCCGTCAGCATCTTCGTCTTTCTCGCGTACGCCACCACCGCGGCAGTGGCGCGCCGGATCGGAGCGGGCGATCCGGCAGCGGCAATCCGGCAGGGCATGGACGGCATCTGGCTGGCTCTCCTGCTCGGACTCCTCGTCATCGCCCTCGTGCTCCCCACCTCGCCCTGGCTCGTGGACGTCTTCGGCGCCTCCGACACCGCGGCCCCCTACGCCACCACCTATCTGCGGATTTCAAGCCTCGGCATCCCGGCCATGCTCGTGGTGATGGCCGCAACCGGCGTACTCCGTGGCCTGCAGGACACCCGAACCCCTCTCTATGTCGCCATCGGGGGCTTCGCAGCCAACGGGGCCCTCAATGCAGGGCTCGTCTACGGCGCGGGACTCGGCATCGCCGGGTCGGCCTGGGGCACGGTGATCGCACAACTCGCCATGGCATCCGCCTATCTGATCGTGGTGGTACGGGGCGCGCGTCGCCACGGCGCCTCGCTCCGGCCCGACGCCGCAGGCATAAGGGCCAGCGCCCAGGCGGGCGTTCCGCTACTGATCCGTACGCTGTCGCTCCGTGCTGTGCTGCTGATCGCCACTGCCGTCGCCGCCCGCCTCGGCGACGCCGAGACCGCCGCGCATCAGGTCATCCTCTCCCTCTGGAGCCTGATGGCCTTCGCCCTCGACGCCATCGCCATTGCGGGGCAGGCCATCATCGGCCGCTATCTGGGCGCCGATGACGCCACGGGCGCACGCGAGGCGTGCCGCCGCATGGTCCAGTGGGGCATCGTTTCCGGAGTGGTGTTCGGAGCCTTGATCGTTCTTGCCCGGCCGTTGTTCGTGCCCCTGTTCACCAGCGACCAGTCCGTTCGGGACACGTTGCTACCGGCGCTCCTGGTAGTGGCGCTGTCCCAGCCGATCGCCGGGGTGGTCTTCGTCCTGGACGGTGTGCTGATGGGGGCGGGAGACGGGCGGTATCTGGCCTGGGCCATGCTCCTCACCCTGGCCGTCTTCGCCCCGGTCGCCCTGCTGGTGCCGACGTTCGGCGGCGGTCTGACCGCGCTGTGGTGGGCGATGGCCCTGATGATGACCGTCCGGATGCTGACGCTCTGGCTGCGTACCCGATCGGGCAGGTGGATCATCACCGGCGCCACACGCTGATCCATCGCCCGTCCCCGTTTCTTGAAGCCCCGTTTCACGTGAAACAACACAGGAAACAGCACAGGGCCGTACCCCACGCGGGAGGTACGGCCCTGTGCCTGCTCTGGTGAGCGATGCCCTTAGGCGGCAACAACCTCGATGCCGAGCTGTGCAGCGACCTCGGGGTGCAGACGCACGGACACCTGGTGTCCGCCGAGCGTCTTGATCGGCGAGCCGAGCTCGACGCGACGCTTGTCGACGTCGGGGCCACCGGCATCCTTGATCGCCGAGGCGATGTCGGCCGGGGTCACGGAGCCGAAGAGGCGGCCGGCGTCGCCGGAGCGAACGGCCAGACGGACCTTGACGGCCTCGAGCTTGGCCTTGATCTCGTTGGCCTGCTCGATCGTGGCGATCTCGTGGATCTTGCGAGCGCGGCGGATCTGCGCCACGTCCTTCTCGCCACCCTTGGTCCAGCGGATGGCAAAGCCACGCGGAACCAGGTAGTTACGGGCGTACCCGTCCTTGACGTCGACGACGTCGCCCGCAGCACCGAGGCCGGAGACCTCGTGGGTCAGGATGATCTTCATGATTCGGTCACCCTTCCCTTATCGCGCGGTGGACGTGTAGGGCAGCAGCGCCATCTCACGGCTGTTCTTGACTGCCGTGGCGACGTCACGCTGGTGCTGCGTGCAGTTGCCGGTCACGCGGCGGGCACGGATCTTGCCGCGGTCGGAAATGAACTTCCGCAGCATGTTCGTGTCCTTGTAGTCCACGTACTGGGTCTTGTCCTTGCAGAACGCGCAGACCTTCTTCTTAGGCTTGCGCACAGGCGGCTTCGCCATGGTGTTTCTCCTGTGTGATCAAGAAGTGGGGGTACGAGCTGCCCTAGAAGGGAGGCTCGTCCGAGTAGCCGCCGCCGGAACCGCCGGAGCTTCCGCCCCAGCCGCCCCCGCCACCCTGCTGACCGCCGGACGGCGCGCTCGTGGCCCACGGGTCGTCGGCGGGAGCGCCACCGCCGCCCTGCTGGCCACCGCCACCGGGACCGCCGCCCCAGTTGCCGCCGCCCTGCTGGCCGCCGTATCCACCCTGGCCGCCCTGACCACCACGACCGGTGGTCTTGGTGACCTTGGCGGTGGCGTTCTTGAGGCTGGGGCCGACTTCCTCGACGTCCAGCTCGTAGACCGTGCGCTTGACGCCCTCGCGGTCTTCGTACGACCGCTGCTTCAGCCGGCCCTGCACGACAACGCGCATGCCTCGCTGGAGCGACTCGGCGACGTTCTCCGCCGCCTGCCGCCAGACCGAGCAGGTGAGGAACAGGCCTTCGCCGTCCTTCCACTCGTTGGTCTGCCGGTCGAAGATGCGGGGAGTGGACGCGACGCGGAACTTCGCGACCGCCGCACCGGACGGGGTGAAGCGCAGCTCGGGGTCGTCGACGAGATTGCCGACGACCGTGATGACGGTCTCGCCTGCCATGGTGAACCTCTCGGCGGGGATTGCTGCTGGCTGCTTGCTGCTACTCGAACCCGATGACCACTGAGCTAGATGCTCAGTGGATCTCGGGACGGAGGACCTTGGTCCGGAGGACCGACTCGTTCAGGTTCATCTGGCGGTCGAGCTCCTTGACGACCGCAGGCTCGGCCTGCAGGTCGATGACCGAGTAGATGCCCTCGGGCTTCTTCTTGATCTCGTAAGCGAGACGACGACGGCCCCAGGTGTCGACCTTCTCCACCTTTCCGTTGCCCTCACGGACGACGGAGAGGAAGTTCTCGATCAGCGGGGAGACAGCGCGCTCCTCGAGATCGGGGTCGAGGATGACCATCACCTCGTAGTGACGCATGTGGAACCCACCTCCTTTGGACTCAGCGGCCACGGTCGTTCCGTGGCAGGAGGGTCGTGATGCGTGAGCACCAGTGTCTCCAAGTAGAACAGCCCCCACTGACAACGCCCTCCGTCGAGAAGGCGCCGAGGTGCTGGTTCTGGGCAGACACCGATGCAGACGTTACAGACTACCCGCAGACCGGCTTCCGGTTGAAATCCGGTCCTCAAGAGACGCAATCTGTACACATCGGGTGTGAGCAGCGCCACGATGCGCCGCCTTTCAGCCAGGAGGTACTCCATGGCCCAGGAAACACGATCCCGTCCGCGTCCTCGCGTCTCTCTTCTCGCCACGGACGGCAAGAAGCATCCGCTCCAGGAGACCCTGGTGGTGGTGACTCTGGTCCTCGGTGCACTCGCCTTCGTGACGGCGATGTTCCACAACCTGCATCTGATCAGTTCGTGGGCCGGAATCATCGGGATACTCACGGCCGCGTACGGGCAGTACATATCGGTGACCACGCGTGAAAGGTTCCCGCTGATCATCGGCATGGGCGCTTCCGCCATCGGATTCTTCCTGGGCATGGCCCACGGCGGCCTCTTCGGTGGTGTGGTGAGCTGATCCACGCCAGGCCCGATCGAACACGACGGATGAGACGGCCGGTGGTGCGAGGCCCCCAAAGGGGCGCTCGGTTTCCATGGAGCATGAGGTGTTCGTTCCGGTTCCGGTCCCGTCCCTGCGGCGGACGCTGGGGGA
>NZ_JBFAWU010000026.1:0-121526 GCF_040680455.1 Streptomyces sp. NPDC052052
ATTTCCCTTTCGGCGAGTCCGACTCTATCAGATCCTTTCGGGCCTGATTCCCAGTCAGTTGGGTTTGTCCTCCCGGCCGTTGGGCCGTTCCGACGTCCCAAACTCTAGCGGATTCTCCCGGCGACTCATAATCGAGCCTTCGAAATTAATTTCGGCATGCCGAAATTGTCCCGAGTGGGAGATCGTGCTGAGTTTTGGTTGCCGCGTCCGCGGCGGGATCGGTTGTCGCAGAACCGTTCCGGCTCGTTGACAACTCGAAGAACCTTACGGATCGAGGAAGGGTGTGTCAACTTCGCCAGGTCAAGCTCTTTCCCCCGCGTGTCGGCCCCGGTTCAGTCCAGGTCGGTGAGACGGCCACCCGCATCCGGCTGCGCGTGTTCCACACGGCGCAGGAGCCGGATGAGCATGTCGCCGAGGACCCCGCGTTCCTCGCTCGAGAGGTCCTGGAGCAGCTCCTCCTCGAAGTCGGAGGCCATGCGCATCGCCTCCAGCCACTTCGCACGGCCTTCGTCGGTCAGTTCGACGATCACGCGCACCCGGTTGCTCTCGTCCCGGTCCCGGGTGACCAGGCCCTCGCCCGCCATGCGGTCGATGCGGTGGGTCATGGCCGCCGGGGTGAGCCCGAGGCGCTTCGCCAGCTCTCCCGGGCCCAGTCGGTACGGGGAGCCGGCCAGGACCAGGGTCTTGAGGACCTCCCACTCGGCGTTGCTGATACCGAGGGCGGCGACCTGACGCCCGTACGCCACGTTCATCCGGCGGTTCAGTCGCCCCAGGGCCGATACGACCTGCTCGACCTGGGGGTCCAGATCGCGGAACTCGCGCTGATAGGCGGCGATCTGCTCGTCGAGGCTCGGCTCCTGCGGGCCGGGCTGCTCGGTGGTGTCAGACATGGCGGGCAGTATTCCATGCCCCCCATAGCCCTCGAAGTCCTTCAAGGTGAATTGTTGAGCTTCTAACTTTAGTGCTAAAGTCTTCGGGTTCGAGTCTTGGAGTGGCTCGACACGTCGTTCTTTGGAGATCTGAGGTAGGTGAGTGTGACCAGGGAGATGGGCGCAGCGCTGCGGCGAATCCAGCTGGGGAGCGCGCTGAGCGCCTTCGGGGTGGGGTTCACCGTTCCGTATCTGTACGTCTATGTGGCACAGGTACGTGATCTGGGCGCCGGTACGGCGGGAGTCGTGCTGGCGGTCTTCGCCATGGCAGCACTCGCTGTCCTGCCCTTCAGCGGGCGTGCCCTCGACCGGCGCGGACCGCTGGCCGTGCTCGTCGTCGCCTCGGTCACCGCCGCCCTGGGCTCGGTCGCTCTCGGTCTGTCGTCGAACACGGCCTCCGCCGTGCTGTCGGCCGCGGTCCTCGGCGCCGGCACAGCGGTCATGCAGCCGGCCCTCGCCACCATGCTCGTCTGGTGCTCCAGCACCGCCACCCGTACGCGTGCCTTCGCCATGCAGTTCTTCCTGCAGAACCTCGGACTCGGGATCGGCGGGCTGGTCGGCGGCCAGATCGTTGACACGAGCCGGCCGGAGACCTTCACCCTGCTGTTCCTCATCGAGGCCGCGATGTTCATCGTGCTCGGTGTCATCGCCGCCACGGTGCGGATGCCTCGTACGCCGTCCTTCCCCGACGCAAGGCCTGCTGAAGGGGCCGGGGCGACGGGCGGGCTGCGGGCGCTGCTGTCGCACCGGGCCATGGTGCAGCTGTGCGTGCTGGGCTTCGTGCTGTTCTTCGCCTGCTACGGGCAGTTCGAGTCCGGGCTCTCCGCCTACGGCACCGAGGCCGCCGGGATCCAGCCTTCGACGCTGGGCGTCGCGCTGGCCGCCAACACGGCCGTCATCGTCGTGGCGCAGTTCGTCGTGCTGCGTCTGGTGGAGCACCGCAGGCGCAGCCGGGTCATCGCCTCAGTCGGTCTGATCTGGGCGTTCGCCTGGGTCGTGGCGGGGTACGCGGGGCTCGGGCACGGCAGCCAGACCATGGCGACGGCCGCGATGATCTCCACCTATGCGCTGTTCGGACTCGGCGAGTCGATGCTGTCCCCGACGCTGGCCCCCTTGGTCGCCGATCTGGCGCCGGAGTCGATGGTCGGGCAGTACAACTCCGCGTTCGCCCTGTGCAAGCAGCTCGCGCTGGCGATCGGTCCGGCCGTGGGCGGGCCGATGGGGGCGACGCTGCACGGCCCGTACATCGTGACGTTCGTGCTGTTCTCGCTGGGCATCACGGTGCTGGCGCTGCGGCTCGGCCGTCGGCTCACCCCCGTGCAGGATCAGCCTTCGATCGCGGCGATGGCATCCAGGGTCGTGGCCGTGTCCCGGCCGGAGACCGGACCCGTGGCCGCCTCGGCCGTCACCACGCGCTGAACCGACCGGATCGCGCGCGGGGCGCACAGGAGTGCGCCGGGGTGCGTGGGGCCCCGCTTCGGCAGGGCCCTCACTTCGGCAGCACGAATTCGCACCAGACCGCTTTGCCGCCGCCCGGTGTCCGGCGGCTGCCCCAGGACGAGGCGATCGTCGCGACGATGGAGATGCCGCGACCCGCTTCGTCCGCAGGATCGGCGCGGCGGCGGCGCGGCAGGTGGTCGTCGCCGTCGGTCACCTCGATGATCAGGCGTCGGTCCGTGCGGCGCAGGCCCAGGCGCATCGGCGGGGTGCCGTGCTGGAGGGAGTTCGCGACGAGTTCGCCCGCGGCCAGTACGCCGAGGTCGCAGAGCTCGGCCGGGAAGCGCCACGAGGTCAGGACGCCGGTCGCGAAGGCGCGGGCGCGCGGGGCCGCTTCGGTGCCGCCGAGAAGATCGAGCGAGGCGTTGTGGAAGAGTTCCGCGTCCGCGCCCGTGCGGGCGGGGTGCTGAACCACCAGGACCGCCACGTCGTCGTCGTGTTCGGCGGTGACGCCGAGGGAGCGGATCAGCCGGTCGCAGACCACCTGGGGTGAGCCCTTGGCCCCGGACAGCGCACGCTCCAGCGCGGCGACGCCCTCGTCGATGTCCTCGCTGCGGCGCTCCACCAGGCCGTCCGTGTAGAGGACCGCGGTGGAACCGGGCGGCAGCGCGATCGTGCCTGAGGTGTGGATCCAGCCTCCGGTGCCGAGCGGCGGTCCGGTCGGGTCCTCGGCGCGGTGGACCGTACCGTCCTCGTCGCACACCAGGATCGGCAGATGCCCGGCGGAGGCGTACACCAGCTGTCCCTCGTTCGGATCGTGGACGGCGTAGGCGCAGGTGGCGATCTGGCTGGCGTCGATCTCGGCGGCGAGGCCGTCGAGGAGCTGCAGCACCTCGTGCGGCGGGAGGTCGAGGCGCGCATAGGCGCGCACGGCCGTACGGAGCTGGCCCATGACGGCGGCGGCCCGCACCCCGCGGCCCATCACGTCGCCGATGACCAGGGCGGTGCGGCCCGCGCCGAGGGTGATCACGTCGTACCAGTCGCCACCGACCGCGGCGTCCGTGCCGCCGGGCTGGTAGGTGGCGGCGATCCGCAGGTCGTCGGGCTGCTCCAGCTCCTGCGGGAGCAGCGAGCGCTGGAGGGTGACGGCCGTTTCGCGGTGACGGCGTTCGCTGGCGCGGAGGCGTTCGGCCGCTTCGGCGTGGTCGGTGACGTCGGCGGCGTACACCAGGACTCCGCCGTCGCTGACCCGGCTCCTGTTCCTGTTGCCCCTGCCGCTTCTGCTCTGCTTCCAGCCGTCGGTCCCCCGGTGCACCGGGGTGCAGGTCACGGTGTACGAGTTGCCGCTGCGGACCTTGCGGGACTTGACCGTACGAGGGGTGCCGCTGCGCAGGACCTGGTCCATGAGGGGCAGCAGGCTGAGCTCGGTGAGTTCGGGCATCGCCTCGGCGGCGGTGGCGCCCGTGGGGCGGGGTCCGAAGGCTGCGGTGTAGGCGTCGTTGACGTACGCGATCCGGTGGTCGGGTCCATGGACCAGGGCCACCAGGGCGGGCAGTTGGCCGAGGATGTCCCGGGTGGAGAGGTCCTCCGGGGCCGGCCCGCGGTTCTCGGTGACGCCGCTGTCGTCGCCGGGCGTGACGCGGCTCGTGCCGCCGTCCCGCTGCCGGGGGCCGGTCTCCGGCCGGGGGTACTCGGCACGGGCCGAGGGTACGGAACTGCGGTCGTCCCGTGCGGCGGCGCGCCGCTGCGTTCCTGGTAGTCGGGCGCTCCAGCGCGTGAAGTTCACGGAATTTCTGGCCTCGTGTGTCGGTCTGGTCCGCTCGGGCGGGCTGCTCGGTGTCGGTCACTGCCGGCCGGTTCACTCAGTGCAGGTGTAATCCCCACCCATGGTCACATGTCCAGTGTGACGGACCGTACGGACACTTCTCGGTACGGTCGGGTGCGCGGGCAGGGCGACGGGCAGTCAGTTGCCTTTGTCCGTCCGGGCATCGGGGTCCGGTGGCCGTTCGCTCCCCGGCGCGCCGCCCGGGCGGGGTGGGCCGACCGGGCCGGGGTGTCTGCCTCGTGCGGCGAGTTCGAATTCGGCGCGCGGGTGTTCCAGCGAACCGAGGGAGACGATCTCGCGTCTGAAAAGCCCGGCGAGGGTCCATTCAGCAAGGACACGGGCCTTCCGGTTGAACGTCGGGATACGGCTCAGGTGGTACGTACGGTGCATCAGCCAGGCCGGAAAGCCTTTGATCGCGCGCCCGCGCACATGGGCCACGCCCTTGTGGAGGCCGAGGGAGGCGACGGAGCCCACGTAGCGGTGGCGGTACTCCTCGAGGAGGTTGCCGCTGATCGACGCGAGGACGTTGTCGGCGAGGACCTTGGCCTGACGCACGGCGTGCTGGGCATTGGGCGCGGTTGTCCTGCCGACTTCGGCGCTGGTGAGATCGGGGACGGCCGCGGCGTCCCCGGCTGCCCAGGCGTGTTCCCTTCCTTCGACGGAGAGTTCCGCCGTGCAGGTGATCCTGCCTCGCTCGTCGAGCGGCAGGTCGGTGGCGGCAAGAATCGGCGCGGGTCTGACTCCGGCGGTCCATACGAGGGTGCGGGTCGGGAAGCGGGAACCGTCGCTCAGGACGGCGATCCGGTCCTCGCAGGACTCCAGCCGGGTGTCGAGGCGTACGTCGATGTTGCGGCCGCGCAGTTCACGGATCGCGTATCTGCCCATGGCGTCGCCGACCTCGGGAAGGATGCGACCGGACGCCTCCACCAGGATCCATTTCAGATCGTCCGCCTCGATGTTGTGGTAGTACCGCGAGGTGTAGCGGGCCATGTCCTCCAGTTCGGCGAGGGCTTCGACGCCCGCGTATCCACCGCCGACGAAGACGAAGGTGAGGGCGGCGTCGCGGATGGCCGGGTCGCGGGTGGTGGAGGCGATGTCCATCTGCTCGATGACGTGGTTGCGCAGGCCGATGGCCTCCTCGATGGTCTTGAAGCCGATGCCGTGGTCGGCGAGGCCGGGAATCGGGAGGGTGCGCGAGACGGAGCCGGGCGCGAGGACGAGTTCGTCGTAGGGGATCTCTACGGCTCCCGTGCCGTCCTCCCCGGTGGCGAGTGTGGTGACGGTCGCCGTCCGTTTCGTGTGATCGATACGGTGCGCCTCGCCGATCACGAGCGTGCAGTGCGCCAGGACGCGGCGGAGCGGAACGACCACATGGCGGGGCGAGATCGAACCGGCAGCCGCTTCGGGCAGAAACGGCTGATACGTCATATAGGGCTCGGGCGTGATGACGACGATCTCGGCCGTCCCGCTTCGGAGTCTGTGCTTCAGCTTCCGCTGGAGACGCAGCGCTGTGTACATCCCGACGTGGCCGCCGCCGACGACGAGAATGCGCACACCGGACGCGGGTGCGGAGTGTGTTCCCACGGAGTCTGAAGCCTTCACCACCCCATGACGCAACGCGCTCAAGGGTTTGTCCACAGGCCCGGCAAATTGTGTGACCGGAGGTTCTGGACGGGCCGCTGCCGCTGATCACGGCGACATTACGGAAGCTCCGCAGGTCAGGGGTTGGTGTGGAGGTGGAGGGCAGGGGCCGATTCAGTGACCAACCGGTCCTTGCTCCGATCGGGGGGCGCTCCGTGCGGAACCACCCTCTTCTGAATTGACCCGGGCTCAACTATGTTCGTATGTCGTCGGGGTGTCGGTCGAGACCGTGATCCGCGCTCCGGCTCAAACGGCGGGAAGTCTCCGGGGGGAGACGTCATAACCGGGGGAAAAGTTATGCCCATTCAGGAATCTCATTGGCAGACCGCTGCGGCAGTCACGTCAGCCACGTCCCATTCTCCCGACGGAAACGGGCGAATCGGAGCAGTGGGGACCATGGACACGGAGATGCCGGTCGGCACGTCCGCCGCGGCGGGGGCAGTCGTGACGAACGGCCGCTCGACTCCGCTCCGGGTGGACGCACAGCGCAATCTGGAGCATGTACTGCGAGCCGCGCGCGAGGTGTTCGGCGAGCTGGGTTACGGGGCTCCGATGGAGGACGTGGCGCGTCGCGCCAAGGTCGGAGTCGGCACGGTGTACCGGCGGTTCCCGAGCAAGGACGTCCTGGTGCGGCGGATAGCCGAGGAGGAGACCTCCCGGTTGACGGCCCAGGCACGGACCGCCCTGGGCCAGGAGGAGGAGCCGTGGTCGGCGCTGTCGCGCTTCCTGCGGACGTCCGTGGCCTCGGGTGCGGGGCGGCTGCTGCCGCCGCAGGTGCTGCGGGTCGGGGTCGATGCCGACGCCGCGGCCGAGGGGCTGCCGGGGGCTGTTGCGGCTTCAGTGCCGGTCTCGGGCACGGACGGCGCGGGGGGCGAGGCATGGGTGCCTCAGCAGCGCCACGGCATGGGGCAGGGCGGCCTCCGGCCCGCCGCGGAGTCCGATGTGCAGGACGATGCCGGGGCCGGTGAACTGCTGGACGTGGTCGGCCGGTTGGTGGACCGGGCGCGTGCGGCCGGTGAGCTTCGCCGTGATGTGACGGTGGCGGATGTGCTGCTGGTCATCGCCACGGCGGCACCTTCGCTGCCCGATGCCGAACAGCAGGCCGCGGCGTCGAGTCGGCTGCTGGACATCCTGCTGGAGGGGCTGCGCTCACGGCCTGCCGCTTGAGCGGGTAAGCCGACGTGAAGTACCCGGGCGTGGGCGCGGTGCGCGGCCACGGAGCGGACTCCGGTCGGCTTTCGAGTCCGTGAGGCGGTGCCGGGCGGGTCTGGGCGGGCGGCCGTCGGCGCGATCGGGCCGCTCGTGCATCGCCTGTATGCCCTCGGCTCGGTGCCCCTTCAGCAGGCTAGCCGCACCCGGCCGACGCCCGGCGGGGAGGCCGCTCAGGATCCGCCCCGTCCTTCCGTGCGGGAGAGCGGAAGGCTCCTCCCCACCGGTCCGTACGGGCCGCGGAAGGCTCCGCCCCAGTCGTCCGTACGGGCCGCGGAACGCTCCGTCCCCGGGTGGGGGGCCACCGCCCCTCACCTGCCGGAACGCCCCGGACGAGCGCTTATGGGGACGCAGAGGTTCGGTGTGAACACGTAATGTGAAACGCTTGCCCGATATTCGGTTCCGACGGTGCATACGGGAGCTTCCGCGATGAGCGGTGACGGGCAGCAGGAGAAGTCGCTCGACGACGTCTCAGCCAAGGGTGAGGCGGCGGGGACCGGTGGGCCGTCCACCCCGCAGGTACCGGGTCAGGGCGGCCCCCTGCGGTCGGCCGGTGGCACGGAGGGCGGCACCGTCCTGCCCGGTCCGTGGTCGACGCCCGACGAGTCCGCTGCCGACTCCGGTGCCGCCGTGCCGATGCAGCGGGAGGGCCGCGCCGGCAGTGCTGCCGGTACCTCCGGTTCCGGCTTCTCCGACGGCGAGTTGATCAGGCAGATGCGGGACGGTGACGATCTCGCGTACGCGGAGCTGTTCCGGCGGCATTCGGACGCGGTACGCCGTTACGCGCGGACCTGTTGCCGGGACGCGCACACGGCCGACGACCTGACGGCCGAGGTCTTCGCCCGCACCCTGCAGGCGGTCCAGCGGGGCAAGGGTCCCGAGGAGGCGGTCCGGGCCTACCTCATGACATCGGTACGGCACGTCGGAGCCGCCTGGGCCAAGACCGCGAAGCGGGAGCAACTGGTCGACGACTTCGCGGTGTTCGCCACCGAGGCGTCCCGGCCCTCCCCGCTGTCGGATACGGACAGGCTCGACGTGGGTGCCGATGTGCTGGCGATGCACGACGCCGAGCAGTCCATGGCGATGGACGCGTTCCGCAGCCTGCCGGAGCGCTGGCAGGCGGTGCTGTGGCACACCACGGTCGAGGAGGAGTCGCCCAGCGAAATCGCCCCGCTCTTCGGGCTGAGCGCCAATGCCACGGCCGTCCTCGCCAAACGGGCCCGGGAGGGACTCAAGCAGGCCTATCTGCAAGCGCATGTGAGCCAGGCGCTCACCTCGGACGGCAACTGCGCCCGTTACGCCGACCGCCTCGGCGCGTACGCACGGGGTGGACTCCGGATGCGGGCGGAGCGCGGGTTGCACGGACACCTGGACGAGTGCGCCAGGTGCCGGGGCGTCGCGGGCGAACTGGCCCATGTCAACGCCGGGATCCCCGCGCTGCTGCCGGTCGCGGTCATCGGCTGGTTCGCCGCCGGATACGCGCTCAAGGCTGCCGGTGGCGCGGCAGGAGTAGCGGGAGCAGCGGGAGCCGGTGTCGCCGCGGCGGCGGGTGGGGGAGGTTCGTCCGGAGGCGCGGCCGGAGGTGCCGCGGCGGGGGGACTGGGCATCCCCGCGAAGGCCGGAATCGCGGCGGCGGTCGCCCTGGCCGTGTCGGCCGGACTGGCCTGGGCTCTGATCGGCGACGACCAGCCGGAGCCCGAGGCCAGGCGCGAGGCGAAGCCCGCGTCCGTGGCACCCGTGGTGCCGAAGCCCAGGACATCGACGCCGGCACCGGCCGCCCCGGGGCCGCCCGGATCACCCGCCTTCTCCCCGACTTCCTCGCCCACGTCCGGACCGAAGCCCGCGACTGCTCCGACGCCGGCGTCCACCCCCGACCCGACGCCGACACCGAAGCCGAAACCCACATCGAAGCCGACCCCGACGCCGACGCCGACGCCGACTCCGACACCGAAGCCGAAGCCGGTTTCGACACCGAAGCCCACGCGCACCCCCGGGCCGACGCCGACCTCCAAACCGTCGGCGTCCCCCTCACCGAAACCTCCCTCTCCGGATCCGACTCCCAGGCCTGCCCCTCAGACCGTCTACCGGCTCAGCGAGTTGAGCTACTCGATGCGGGGCGACCACTCGCGGCCGGAAATATCGGTCAATGAGAGCAACTGGCTCCAGCAGCGTTCCGGCCTGTCGATCGGCGGAACCTGGTACGCACACGGGGTGACCGTCCACAGCAAGTCCTCGGTCACCATCCGGCTGAACCGCCCCTGCACGCGTTTCGAGGCCATGGTCGGGCTCGACGACCCGACGAGGTGGTCCGGTTCGGTGCGTTTCTCCGTCCTCGGCGGTGACAGGACGCTGCTGTGGCAGTCCTCGGCGCTGAGGCGCGACGACCGTGCCGTGCCGGTCCGGCTCGGCATCGGCGGCCAGAAGAAGATCCGGCTCGTCGTCGAGCGGCTGGAGAAGGGAGGAGGTGCGGCCCTCGCCAACTGGGCCGCCTCGACCATCACGTGTCAGTGAGGAGGTCGGGAGGTCCGCGAGAAAGCCGGTCAGGGACTCGATGACTGCGCCGACCGTCAGCGGGCCGCCCGCGGCGCGCTGACCTTCGTACAGCTGAGAACTCGGCGCGCTTCCTCTCGTACCAGCTGAGGTCTCGGCGCACCTCCCCTCGTACAGCTGCGATCTCGGCGCCCGTCCTTCGCCGGCTACGGCTGCAAGGTCCGTCTCGCCGGGACGACTCCGCCCGCGACCGCGCGCTGGCGGGGTGCCTCCGTGCCCGTCCAGCAGGTGCCACGCCGGGAGACCAGGCGGCGGAGCCAGAGTTCCGTGGACGCCAGGTGCGCCAGGCCGTCCAGCGGGAGCGGTTCGCCCTCCGACGCCGCACGCAGGGCCTTCCGCACGACGCGCGCCTCGATCAGGCCCGCATCGGCGAGCAGGGGGGCGTCGAAGAGAGCGATCAGACCGGGGAGGGCGGCCCGCAGCCCCGTGCGGGCGGTCTCCTGCGAGGTGGCGAGGGAGGGGGTGCCCCAGCCGTGCGGCAGCTCGTGGATGCCCGCGCCCGCGAGCACCTGACGCAGGATCGCGGCGCGGGCACCGGGCTGGACCCGGAGCGATTCGGGGAGCGCACGGGCGGCGCGTACGACCTGGTTGTCGAGGAACGGGGCGTGCACCCGCTGGCTGCGGTTCTCCGCGGCCTGCTCCAGGATCCGGTGGTCGGCGGCGTACCGGGCGAGGGCGGCCCGGGCGCGGGCCTCGCCCGGGCGCTGGACGGAGACGGGGCGGATCGCCGCCTCCTGCAGACGGACCGACACCTCGGCAAGGGCCTCCCCGGTCAGCCAGCGTGCGGCGGGCCCCGGCCGCGACCAGGCGAGGGCGGCGAGCGACGCAGCGGCGGGGGTGTCGAGATCGGGCGTGTGGCGGTTGGCACCCGGCAACCGGTCGGCCGCCGTCTCCAGACCGGCGCGGTAGGACGTACGGGAAAGTCGACGAGCCGCGCGGTAGACGGTCAGCGGGACGAAGAGGGAGTGCGCGGTCGGGCCCTCGGCCCTGGCGAGTGCGGCGACCGGACGCAGCAGATGGCGTCGCCGCCGGTCCATCAACAGGTCGGCGAGGCGGGCCGGGTGGGCGTCGAGCGCCTGTCGGGCGCCGGCTCCCACGAAGTGGTCGGCGCTGCCGGAGGCGAGACGGCGGCGGTGGCGTTCGGAGGCGACGAGGGACGGGGCGGGTTCGTCGGTGAGCGGGCCGCCGCCCAGATCGGCGTAGGGGAGGGCCTCCTCACCGGCGGCGACGACGACGTGGTGCAGGCGCGGGTCCGCGGCGATGACCCGGGCGCGTTCGAGCTCGTCCTCGTGCCCACGCGTGGTGAGGTCGTTGAAGGTGACGGCGAGCAGCCGCTCCCCCGCCCCCGCGCCGTGGCCGAGGAGGGTGCCGGGCAGGCCCGGCAGTCCGGCGGCGAGCAGGGCGAGCGTGGCGGAGGCGCTGCCTCCGGAGAGGTCGGCACCGATACCCGGTACGGGTGCGCCGCGGGCGGCGCGACGTTCGGCGGGTCCCATGCCGGGGACCGGGCCGGGGTCGGGCGGCAGGGTCTCGGGGGCGTGGCGCGGGGCGGTGAGCCTGGCGCGTACGGCTTCGACCAGTGCGTCGCGCACGCCGTCAACGGCGCTGACCGGGTCGAGTTGCGGCGCGGCGACGGCGAGGGAGGCCACCGCCTCGTACCCGGTGATCTCGCGCGAGCCCTCACGGAGGATGAGCGTGTGCCCCGGCGGAATGCGCTTCACTCCGGCGTACGGGGTGCCGTCGCGCAGCGCCTCCGGCGTTTCGGGACAGGCGAGCAGGGCGGCCAGGTGCCCGATGTCGAGCTGGGCCCCGATGAGGTCGGCGAGCGGGAGTGCGGCGGTGGCGTAGGCCGTACCGCCTGCCCAGGGCGTGTAGAAGACCGGGCGGGCCCCGGCGAGGTCCCCGATGACGGTGATCCGGCGGCCGACCTGGACGACGGTCGTGTAGCTGCCGGGCCAGGAGGTGAGATGGCGCAGGGCTCCGCCGCGGGCGGCGAGGAGGCCGGAGCGCAACTGCTCGTCGGTGGCGCTGCAGCAGCCGAGTACGGCCATGCGGGCGGTGGGCGCCCCTCCGGGGGTCTCGACCGTGCTGATCCGGATCTCGTCGGGGCGCCAGTCGCCGACGGCCCAGAGCGGATCGGGGTCCCCCCACAGGAGTTGGGATCCGACGGGATGCACCGTGCGCCCCTCGTCGGCGGCTCCGACGGCACCGGCCGTGCCGAAGCTCGCGGCGATACTGCTCCACCCCACCAACCAACGCATCGCCGCCTCCACAGGCTGTGGACGAAACGGCGCAGCAGGGAGTCACCGGGATAACTGCGGTGGTGCGCAGCGCCGTTGCGACCATGCTGCCATGACAAAGGCGCACAGGAGGGGCTACGGACGGCGCACGTCGTCAGCGCATGCGCCCCTGGCAAAAACCGGAACGGAACGGGCAGGGGCCGGACACTGCCTGAGGCGCACCGGACGGGAGTCGGCTGCGGATATCCCGTGACCCGGTCGACGCACGGGTCGCATGAGGCACAGCGTGCACCAACACCCTTGCTCACACAGCGTGTTGCGTCCCCCTGAGGAACGCGTTCCGGCGGCCGGATTCCGGCCACGGGCCGAGGGGGACGACGTACGACGGCCGGCGGGATGATCCGCACCTCGGTCGGTTCCCCGGCGGGCGACGGGCAATATTCGGCCATTTTGAGGGGAGGTTGCACCTCGGGGACAGGAAAATCAGCGCACCAGACATGCCCTTTCGGCGCAATTGTCTCCCCGGCCCTGCCCGGCCTCCTCTGGAGCCCGACTCTGCCGAAGAGGACCGCCACAGGAGTGGGCAGTGGTCCGGTCCGGGCCCGGAGACCGGCCCGGACCAGTACCGACGCACAGTCCGGGAGGCGGAGTCCACCTCCCGGACCGGTCCCACCGCCTGCGGGGAATGAGGCGGCAGTGTCCCCCAGCCCACTGAGTCCCATGCAGCGGGCCGACCCACGCAGCACCCATGGAAACGCTTCCGATTCGGCCGTACGAGAGCGCACGGCCGGGCGCACGGCCACACACCAGGAGCACGTGCGGAGCCCGGCGGGCGAGTCCGTCCCCGCGCCCCGGCGATGTTCCGGGGAGCGCACGAACGGGGCGCCGGACAGGGCACCCGCCCCGGCCGATCCGGATCCGGGCGGGGTCCGGACCGCGGTACGCGATGTCCCGGCCGGCCCGCGACGGCGGTCGGAGCGGCGCCGCGAGACCGCTCACCTCCGCACGGACAACAATCCCGCCATACGGACGTCTGCCCCTTAACGGTAGGGATGCGGCGAACTACGCTGGCTTTTACTGAGGTTCTCGGCAGGAGGCATATTCCTCGGGGCTCGGCCAGATGCGTGTGCGGCCCGAGTGCCGGGGTTCGTCCCTGGGGAGGACACGGTACGAATGCCGCGCGCCGCTTCGGTGACGCGGCTGCCGTCTGTGTGTCGAGGGGTGTCCATGTCCAGGGAGCAACGCGGACCGAACGAGAAGCTCGGAACCGTTCTCGCCCTCGCGGGAATCAGCAACGCCGGGCTCGCCCGGCGCGTCAACGACCTCGGGGCGCAGCGCGGTCTGACCCTCCGGTACGACAAGACCTCGGTGGCACGGTGGGTCTCCAAGGGCATGGTGCCGCAGGGCGCCGCGCCCCATCTCATCGCGGCGGCGATCGGCGCCAAACTCGGCCGGCCGGTCCCGTTGCACGAGATCGGACTCGCGGACGCCGATCCGGCGCCGGAGGTCGGGCTGGCCTTTCCGCGCGATGTGGCCGAGGCGGTCCGCTCCGCGACCGAGCTGTACCGGCTGGATCTGGCCGGACGACGGACCGGCGGCGGGATCTGGCAGTCGCTCGCGGGCTCGTTCTCGGTGAGTGCGTACGCGACGCCTGCATCCCGCTGGCTGATATGCCCCGCCGACGCAACGGTGGCACGCGATGCGACAACAGCCGAGGCGGCCGTCCTCGGCACCCAGGGCGCACAGGGCGCACAGCCCGGTGCAGGGGCGCAGAGAGGTTCGGGTACGGCGACTGACAAGAGCGCGGATGCCCGGTCCGGCGAGCCGGGTGCGACGGGCGCGGCAAGCACGTCACCCGCGGGCGGCACCGCAGCGGACGCGGAGGCCCAGGGCCCACCGGGTGCCGCTGGAGCGCGGACGGCACCCGGAACCCGGACGTCGACGGGGACCCAGTCGGTTCAGGTGGCGCCGGGAACCCTGGGAGCCGTGGAGTCCCGACGGACCCCGGCCATCCCTGCTCAGCCGGGCCCGCAGACCGCGCCCCCGCCCGTAGGCACGGCCACGAACGCGCTCCCCCACGACATCTCCTCGCTGCGGGTCGGCCACAGCGATGTCTCCAAGCTGCGCGAGGCGGCCCAGGACGCCCGCCGCTGGGACTCCAAGTACGGAGGCGGGGACTGGCGTTCCTCGATGGTTCCCGAGTGTTTACGGGTGGACGCCGCGCCGCTGCTGCTCGGCTCGTACAGCGACGAGGTGGGCCGGGCGCTCTTCGGCGCGGCGGCGGAGCTGACCAGGCTCGCCGGATGGATGGCCTTCGACACCGGCCAGCAGGAAGCCGCGCAGCGCTACTACATCCAGGCGCTGCGTCTGGCGCGGGCCGCGGCCGACGTGCCGCTCGGTGGCTATGTGCTCGCCTCGATGTCGCTGCAGGCGACCTACCGCGGCTTCGCCGACGAGGGAGTCGACCTCGCGCAGGCGGCCGTCGAACGCAACCGGGGGCTCGCCACGGCCCGCACGATGAGCTTCTTCCGTCTGGTGGAGGCGCGCGCCCATGCGAAGGCGGGCGACGCATCGGCCGCGGGGGCAGCGCTGAAGGCCGCCGAGAGCTGGCTGGAGCGGTCCAGGGACGGTGACGCGGATCCGTCCTGGCTGGGCTTCTACTCCTACGACCGGTTCGCGGCCGATGCCGCGGAGTGCCACCTCGATCTGAAGGCACCCCGGCAGGTGCGACGCTTCACCGAGCAGGCCCTGTCCCGGCCCACCGAGGAGTTCGTCCGCTCGCACGGGCTGCGGCTCGTGGTGTCGGCCGTGGCCGAGCTGGAGTCCGGGAATCTGGACGCGGCCTGCGCGGCGGGCACCCGCGCGGTGGAGGTGGCGGGCCGCATCTCCTCGGCACGCACCACGGAGTACGTACGGGACCTGCTGCACCGGCTCGAACCGTACGGGCACGAGCCGCGCGTCGCCGAGCTGCGGGAGCGGGCCCGGCCGCTGTTGGTGGCGCCTGCCTGAACCGGATCCGGCCACGCATGCCCGCCGGCACCTGAGCGAGGACGCCGCCACGGCGTCCTCGCCCCGTCCGGGCGGGGCGCCGTGGTGCCCCGCCGCTCACGGATCGGGTACGCGGCGCGTACGGCCGACGTCTCTGCGGCATACCCGGCCCACTGGAACGGGGATTCCGCGCCACGCTGAGCCCGCCCGGTTTGAGGACGTTGTCAGTGGGTCAGTGCACTATCGGGGTTGGGAGGTGGTGCAACGATGACGCACATGGCGTACGACTGCGATGTGCTGGTGATCGGCGGCGGAATCGTCGGCCTGTCGACCGCGTATGCGATCACGCGCACCGCCCCGGGCACCAGAGTGACGGTGCTGGAGAAGGAATCGGGCCCCGCCCGCCACCAGACCGGGCGCAACAGCGGCGTGATCCACAGCGGTATCTACTACCCTCCCGGCTCGCTCAAGGCCCGTTACGCGGTGCGCGGCGCCGCCGAGCTGACCGGCTTCTGTGCCGAGCACGGCATCGCGCACGCGGTGACCGGCAAGCTGATCGTCGCGACCGAGCGGTCCGAGCTGCCCCGGCTGCACGCCCTGGTCCAGCGCGGCCGCCGGCACGGGCTGCCGGTGCGCGAGCTGGGGCCCGCCCAGATCACGGAGTACGAGCCCCGGGTGCGCGGGCTCGCCGCGATCCATGTCGGGACGACCGGGGTGTGCGACTTCGGCGCGGTCGCGGCGCGGTTCGCCGCCGAGGTGGGCGCCGCGGACGGAGTGATCCGTTACGGCTCGGAGGTCACCGCGATCGACCGGCGCCCCTGGGGCGTGGCGGTGCGCACGGCGGACGGCCCGGTGGTGCGGGCCCGGGTGCTGGTCAACTGCGCGGGGCTGCACTCCGACCGGGTGGCACGGCTCGCGGGCGACGACCCCGGGGTGCGGATCGTGCCCTTCCGGGGGGAGTACTACGAGCTGGCCCGGCCGGAGCTGGTGCGCGGCCTGGTCTATCCGGTGCCCGATCCGGCGTTCCCGTTCCTCGGTGTGCATCTGACCCGGGGCCACGACGGCAGCGTCCACGTCGGACCGAACGCGGTGCCCGCGCTGGCCCGCGAGGGGTACGGCTGGCCGGTCGTGCACCCCCGTGAGCTGGCGGACACCCTGACCTGGCCCGGCACCTGGCGGATCGCGCGAAGGCACTGGCGGTACGGAGCGGGCGAGGTGCACCGCTCTCTGTCGAAGCGCGCGTTCACGGCAGCCGTGCAGCGGCTGCTGCCCGAGGTCACACAGGCCGATCTGCTCCCGGCCCCGTCCGGGGTCAGGGCACAGGCCGTGCTGCGGGACGGCACCCTGGTGGACGACTTCCTGATCCGCGAGGCCCCGCACACCGTGCACGTACTGAACGCCCCGTCGCCCGCCGCGACGGCCTCCCTGCCCATCGGGCGAGAGGTGGCACGCAGGGCGCTGCTCCGGGCACGGGGGACGGGGTGGAAGCCGCCCGCCGTAGAATCGGGGCATTGTGTCTGAGCCCATGAACCCCTCCACGGACTCCTCCGCGCAGCCGCCCGTTCCGCCGAACGTTCCGACCGACGTTCCGACGACCGGCAGGACCTCGTCCGGGATCCCGGACGAGCTGCGCGCCGCCTCCTTCGAGCGGCAGCGCAGGCTGCGCCAGGAGCCGCGCTTCCCCGGCGGACCGGCGATCGATCCCGCCGGATCGCACCATGAGCGCCGTATCCGCAGCTTCCAGCCGCGTCGCAGCCGCGTCACGCCCGGCCAGGAGGACGCGCTGCTGCGGCTCTGGCCGAAGTGGGGCCTGGACATCGACGGACAGCACGTCCTCGACCTGCCCGAGCTGTTCGACGGACTCCCCGCGGTGCTGGAGATCGGCTTCGGCATGGGTGAGGCCACCGCGCAGATGGCGGCCGACGACCCGGGCACGGGCATTCTCGCCGTCGACGTGCACACCCCGGGCCAGGGCAATCTGCTCCGTCTCGCGGACCAGAACGGCCTGTCCAACATCCGGGTCGGCAATGGTGACGCGATCATCCTGCTGCGCGAGATGCTGAAGCCGGACTCCCTGGACGGGCTGCGGGTGTACTTCCCCGACCCGTGGCCCAAGAAGCGCCATCACAAGCGGCGGCTGATCCAGCCCGAGTTCCTCGATCTGGTGGCGCAGCGGCTGAAGCCGGGGGCCGTGATCCACTGCGCGACCGACTGGGAGCCGTACGCCGAGCAGATGCTGGAGGTGCTGACCGCGCACCCCCTCTTCGAGAACACCCAGGCGGACGGCGGCTATGCGCCGCGACCGGCGTTCCGGCCACTGACCCGGTTCGAAGGGCAGGGCCTGGACAAGGGCCATGTCGTGCACGATCTGCTCTTCGCCCGCCGCTGAGTCCTGCTGCTGAGCCCCGCTGCTGAGCCCCGCCGCTCAGCCCCGCCGCTCACCCGGTCGCCGGGCACAAAGCCCGGTGCCGGGGGCGTAGGTCACTCGTCCCATGGCCGACTGTCGGTCCTGCTCGCTAGGGTCATCGGGTGGTGTCCGACGGGTCTCTCCAGCAACGACAGTCGCAACCGGTCGTCCCGCTTCTCGATGAGCAGCGGGTCGGCGAGATCCTGGCTGCCGTACCGGAGCGCAGGCTCTGGCGCTACCGGCCCCGCCGCGTCGGCATGGTCTGGCGGAGCAAGGCATTCCGGATCTCGGCCGTGTGCACCGTGCTCGCGCTGTGCGCTCTGGCGATCCTGGCCCTGGTCCGCGATCAGACGGGCACCGAGGGCTTTCTCGTCGGGCTGGGTCTCGCCGTCCTGCCCGTACCGCTCCTGATGGCGGCGTTCCGGTGGCTGGACCGGGTCGAACCAGCGCCCTGGCGCAATCTGCTGTTCTCCTTCGCCTGGGGCGCGTTCGCGGCCGCCCTGGTGGCAATCATCGCCAATTCATTCGCAACCCACTGGATAGCCACAGCCACCGCAGACCCCGCGGATGCCGACACCCTCGGTGCCACGCTCATCGCCCCGGTCGTCGAGGAGAGCGCCAAGGCCGCGGCCGTCCTGCTGATCTTTCTGTTCCGAAAACGCGAGTTCCACGGGATCGTCGACGGCATCGTCGTCGCGGGCTTCGCCGCGAGCGGCTTCGCCTTCACCGAGAACATCCTCTACCTGGGCAGTGCCTTCGGCGAGGACCAGCGGACAGGCCTCTCGGGCGCTGTCGCGGTGACCGCCGCGACGTTCTTCGTACGGGCGGTGATGTCCCCGTTCGCACACCCACTCTTCACGGTGCTCACCGGAATCGGGTTCGGGCTGGCCGCGGCCAGTGCACGGCGCCACCGGATCCGGCGTATCGCGCTGCCCCTGCTGGGGCTCGTCCTCGCCATGGGCATGCACTCCCTGTGGAACGGGTCGGCCGCATTCGGCCCGTACAGCTTCTACGCCGTGTACGGACTCTTCATGGTCCCGGTCTTCTCCCTCGTGACCTGGCTGGCGATCTGGTCGCGCCGACGGGAGCTGCGCACCCTCGCGGCCGAGCTGCCCGCCTACGCGGCGGCCGGCTGGCTGGCCCCCGCCGAGCCGCTGGCCCTCTCCTCGATGCGGGCCCGCGGCATGGCACGCGAGGCGGCACGCCGCCGCCACGCCCTCGCGGCACGCGGAGGCTGGGTCGGCCCGTACGCCACCGGACCCGTGCCCGCGTACGGACCGGGGTACGCGCCGGCGTACGCCTCGCCCCGGCGCGGGCCGGCGGCCCAGGTCGCAGCGCATGCCAAGGCGCAGGCCGAGGCCCATGGCAGAGCTGCCGCCCGTGCCGTCGCCGAGTACGAATCGTTCGCGACCTCACTGGCCTCACTGCGCCGGCAGGCCCGCCTCGGGACGGCAGGCCCGGACTTCGCCGAGCGTGAGCTGGAGTTGTTGCACCACCTCTGGCAGCGCAGGGACGTGGCCTCGCCCGCCCTGACGTATGCCGCTCAGGCGACGGGTCTGCTGCGCCCGCCCCACGGACCGGCCGCCCCGTACGCGTCCCCGCACCCGTTCCCGCAGCACACGCCGTACGGCGGCTACGGCGGCTACGGCCACAACCCCTACCTGGACCCGCGCCGGCCTCCACCACCGCAGTAAGGCCCCACGGCCGCGCCCAGAAGCGCCCGGGCCCCGGAGCATGCGGGGCCCGGGCGCGACCGGCGCGCGGTCCGGGGCGTCACTGTCAGGCGGATGCCTCGGTGAGGTCGGCCAGGTCCTGCTCGGTCAGCGCGAGGTCGGCGACCGCCACCAGTGCGGGCAGCTGCTCGACCGTACGGGCCGAGGCGATCGGCGCGGCGACGGTCGGCCGGGACGCGAGCCAGGCGAGCGCGACGGTCGCGACCTCCGCGTCGTGTTCCTGGGCGATCCTGTCGAGCGCGGTCAGCACCTTCTGCCCCCGCTCCGACTCCAGGTACTGACCGGCCTTCTCGGCCCGCGCGCTCTCCACCGGGACGCCCGGACGGTACTTGCCGGTGAGGAAGCCGGAGGCCAGGGCGTAGTACGGGACGGCGGCGAGCCCGGCCCGGGCGGCCGTGTCCTGGAGCTCGCCCTCGTATGTGTCACGGGAGACCAGGTTGTACTGCGGCTGCAGGGCGACATAACGGGCCAGCCCCTCGCGCTCCGAGAAGTCCAGGGACTCCTGGAGCCGTGCGGGGCTGATGTTGGAGGCGCCGATCTCCCTGACCTTGCCCTCCTTCACCAAGTGGTCGAGGGCGGTGATGATCTCCTCCACCGGCACGGTCTCGTCGTCGAAGTGCGTGTAGTACAGGTCGATGTGATCGGTGCCGAGCCGGCGCAGCGACTCCTCGGCCGCGGCCTTGATGTTCGCGGCGGAGAGCCCCCGGTACGAGGGGTGGGCGCCGACCTTGGTGGCGACGACGATGTCGGAACGGTTGGACCGTGCCGCGAGCCACTTGCCGATGACGGTCTCCGACTCGCCGCCCGCATTGCCCGGGACCCAGGCGGAGTACGCGTCGGCACTGTCGATGAAGTTGCCGCCCGCCGCGGCATAGGCGTCCAGAACGGCGAAGGACTGCGTCTCGTCGGCTGTCCAGCCGAAGACGTTGCCGCCGAGGGCAAGGGGGAAGACCCGGAGGTCGGAGGGGCCCAGCTCACGAAGAGAAGTCATGTGTGGATCAACGGATTCCAGCAGTTCGGCTATTCCGGCGGACCGGCCCCGACAGCCGCTTCCGGACAGCCCGTTCCGCCGGGTCCGGACGGCCGTTCCGACCGGCGGGACGGCGACGGACCGGCGGGACGGCGACGGACCGGCGGCCCTGACGTCGGGGGGTGAGCGTCAGGGCCGCCGGGGTTCGGCAGCCGGTGAACCGGCTCGGTTCACACCGGCGGGGAAGCGGCCGGTGGATCAGGGGGTGAGGCCCTTGTCGCGCAGCCAGGCCATCGGGTCGATGCCCGTGCCGTCGGAGGTGTGGACCTCCAGGTGGAGGTGCGGGCCGGTCACATTGCCGGTCGCGCCGACCCGGCCGATGGTGTCACCGGTGGTGACCTTCTGGCCGACGCTGACGCCGATCGAGGACTGGTGGCAGAACCACAGCTCCGTACCGTCCTCGAGCTCCAGCACCGTGCGGTAGCCGTACGAACCGGACCAGCCGGCCGAGGTGATGGTGCCGGTGTGCACGGCCTTGATCGGGGTGCCGGTCGGCGCCGCGAAGTCGAGGCCGGTGTGGTAGCCCGAGGACCACATCGAGCCGGCCTGACCGAACGTCGAGGTGACCGTGTACGAGGAGGTCGGGAGGGCGTAGCTGGCGGCGAGCTTGGCGAGTCGCAGTGCCTCGGCCTTCGCCCTGGCCTCCTCCTCCGCCTTCTTCTTCTCGGCGGCGGCCTTGGCCTCGGCCTCGTCCTGCTGCTTCTTGGCCTCGGCGGCGGCCTTCTCCGCGGCGGCCTTCTCCTGAGCCGCCCTGGCCTCGGCATCGGCGGCGTCCTGCTGCTGCTCGGCCTGCTGGAGGATGCGGGCACGGAGCGCCTCGCCCGCGTCCGTCGCCCCCTGCTCGGCCTCGGCCGTGGTGATGCCGGCGGTGGTGAGCGGAGCGGCGGCTTCGACGGCGGCCTGGTCGGCCTCGGAGTCGCTGGAGAACAGGGCGCCGACCCCGGGGAGGGACTTGACCTCGGGGAGGTTGTCCGAGATGGAGTCGGGAAGGGAGATGGAGACCGGCGGCTTGCTCTGTGCGCTGGCCATGCCGCCCGCGCCGACCGCCGCTATGACACCGACGCCGAGCACCGTGGAGCTACGGGCAAGTGCGTTGCGCTGCTTGGCCACCCGGTGCTTGCCGCGCACGGGACGGACGGACTCCTCGGTGGGGTTCCACTCGTCCCAGCTCCCGGCGGGTTCCCTGCCGTCGTCCGCACGGGCTTCGCCACCGAACTCACCGACGAAGCCGGCACCCGGTTCGGTGCCGTGGTCGGCGCCGAACTCCGTTCCCGTCCCGAGGGTTTGGTGTCCGTAACCGAATTCTGATCCGCCGCCAGTGACGCCGAGGCCGGTGCCGAACTCGGAGTCGAACCGTGAAGGGGCCTCGGGGGCAGGCTTGTTGGACGCCACGTGGGCGCACTCCTTTCCTTCCTTCTCGCCTACCGGGTTAGCTGACGGGTTCGGAGCAGGAAGGTCTCCTACGGGCCTCTCTCGCCTCTCACGAGACATGGATGCCCGATTCACCCCATATGGATGGTTCCCCGGTTCCCTTGCGGAATTCGGCGCTCGCGCACGGTGCCGCCACTGACGACGGCTGGGACGACCGCGCTGCGTTATCGAACGTTAATAGACGCGGGGGCTCGATTCCAAGCCGTTCCCCTGGATCGCTCACCTCTTTGGCCTGGCCTTTACCGGACAAAACCGTTCGGAGTCGGACGACCTGATCGGCCCTTAGGCGTCGACGACTTTCTGACGTTGCATCATATGTTATGCGGAGCGGCGCCTTTTGATTACGCACGGTTTCCTTCGGGTCCGGAGCCGCACCGCCCCACCGGGTCCGGCGCACCGTCGCCCCACCCGTCACGTCCCGTCCGGGCCCACGATGCTCACGGTCCTCCGCCGGTCCGGCTGCCCCTCGGCGGGACGTGCGACCGCGAGCAGCGCCATGTCGTCGGTCGTCTCGCCCCCCGTGTGGCGCCGCACGTCATCGATCAGCGCGGACAGCAGCTCCTCCGGCCCGGGAAAGATCCGCCCGCGCAGCCGGGCCGCCGGATCGTAGAAGACGCCGTCGGCATCCCGCGCCTCGGAGAGACCATCGGTGTAGAACAGCAGGGTCGCCCCGGCCGGCAGGTCCCACTCGTCGGCCCGGTCGGGCCACGCTCCCAGCCCCATCCCGAGCGGCAGCGCGGGCACCGTCGGCCCGAGCACCTCCACCACCCCGTCCGGGTGCAGCAGGATCGGCTCGGGGTGACCGCGGTTGACGATCCGGACCCGGGACGCACCGGACGGGATCTCGGCCAGTACGGCGGTGGTGAAGCCCTCGACCGCTTCCAGACCGCTCCGCCGCGACTCCTCCCGCGCCAGCGCCCGCTCCAGTCGCTGCGCCACACCCTCCAGCGAACGCTCCGGCTCGGCCGCCTCCCGGAACGCCCCGATGACCACCGCCACCGACTCGACCGCTTCGAGCCCCTTCCCCCGTACGTCCCCGACCACCAGCCGCACCCCGTGCGGGGTCTCCGTCACGGCGAACAGGTCTCCGCCCACGAACTCGTCCGCCTGCGCCGCCTCGTACCGCGCCGCCACCTGGAGCCCGCCGATCCGGTCGGACGGCTTCGGCAGCACCGCGCGCATGGCGGTCTCCGCGACGACCCGTGCGGAGGCCAGCTGCTCGTTGCTGCGCCGTACCACCGTGTTGATCACGACCGCGAGGGCCGAGACGGTGGCCACGGTGAGCAGCTCACTGAGCGGCACGACCAACGGCAACGTGTTGGTGATCAGCCGCAGCACGATCACGGCCAGCACCGAGGCGGCACCGGTGCCCATGGTGCTGCGCAGCGAGAAGAAGGGCGCCGCGATCAAGGGCGCCGCGACGAACAGCGGAATGGCGGTGAACGCCTGCGGAGTGAGGACGTCGAACAGCACTCCGCCGACGATCATCAGCGCGGGCAGCATGCGGACGAAACGCCGGGTACGGGCGGCTTCGTACTCGCCGTGTCCGCCGCGCCGCTCCAGCCGCATCCCCACCTGTGCTCTCCTGCCCGGTACGCGCGAGGTACCGCGCCCCACCCCAGGCTCGCCCGAACGGGCCCGCACGGCGACTCCTCATCGC
Organism: Streptomyces sp. NPDC052052; assembly: GCF_040680455.1. Classification (NCBI taxonomy): domain Bacteria; kingdom Bacillati; phylum Actinomycetota; class Actinomycetes; order Kitasatosporales; family Streptomycetaceae; genus Streptomyces; species Streptomyces sp. NPDC052052. The sequence continues at coordinate 23,078 of NZ_JBFAWU010000026.1, forward strand.
CCAATGGGGGCAGCCCGTGGCACAGCTCACACACCCGCCCGGCCTGCTCCCCCATCGGGCACCGGCCGGTCGTCCCGGGCCGCCGAATCCGAGGCGGACATGATTCAGGCCCGGCACGCTGTCTGCGTGCCGGGCCTGAATCTTCAGTAGCGGGGACAGGATTTGAACCTGCGACCTCTGGGTTATGAGCCCAGCGAGCTACCGAGCTGCTCCACCCCGCGTCGGTGAATACAACTGTACGGCATGTCCGACGCACTCGTGACCACTGGGGACATCACGGCCGCGCGCGCCCGGGAACGGCCCGCCCCGCTCCGCCCCCTCAGTTCGACTCGGTGATCCGTGCCGCGGCCTTCCCGTCGAACGCCGCCGGCTTCATCGCACTCGCGCCGTGCTGCAGGGACTGGAGGATCGCCAGCCCCTGGCCGACCACGCCCGCCGCCATCTCGTTGACACCACTGGTGCCGTTGAGAACGGTGAGATCGGCCCCCGACATACCGCGGGCGGCGGCGTCGGCCAGGGCCGGGAGGTTCTCCACGATGCGGTTGGCCGCGATGAGCTCCTGGTTGCCGTCGCGCAGCGAGGCCGCGCGCACGCTGTTGGCATCGGCCTGCGCCTGGGCGAGGGTCCGCTCGGTGTACGCGCCGCCGTCGGCCTCGAACTTCACCCGGTCACGGGCCGCTTCCGCGAGGGTGCGCTGCCGGTAGGCCTCGGCGTCCGCCGGGCGCCGGACCTCCGCTTCGAGCCGTTGCGCGGCGAGGGAGGCCTGCCGCTCGGCCAGTGCGGTCTGCTCCTCGATGACCTCCTGCGACGCCCTGGCCTCGGCGAGCGGCCCGGCCTGCGAGGCACGGGCGTTGTACTGCTCGGTCTCGGCCCGGAAGCCGGCCCGCTTGATCGCGGTGTCGCGCTCGTACTCCGCCTTGAGCGCGGCGGCCTGCTGCTCACGCTGGCTGGCCTCCTGGTCGGCCCTGGCCTCGGCGATCCTGGCCTGGCCGGCGACTGCGGCGGCGTGCGGGGCGGCGAGGTTCTTGATGTAGCCGGTGGCGTCTTCTATCTCCTGGATCTGGAGGGCGTCCACCACGATGCCGAGCTTCTCCATCTCGCCGTGGCTGCCCGCGATGACCTCCTGGGACACCCGGTTGCGCTCGCGGATGATCTGCTCCACGGTCAGTCCGCCGACGATGGACCGGAGGTGGCCCGCGAAGATCCGGCCGACGAGCTCCTCCATCTGTTCCTGCTCGGTCAGGAAGCGACGTGCCGCGTTGGCGATGGACACGGCGTCGTCGCCGACCTTGAAGACGGCGACGGCCCGGACGTTGAGGCGGATCCCCTGCTGCGTCACGCAGTCCTCGGTGAGTTCCGCCTCCCGCAGCGCCAGGGAGAGCATGCGCACCTTCTGCTTCACCGGGAGAACGAAGCTGCCGTGTCCGGTGACGATCCGGAACTGGGTGTCCAGGGTCTGCCTCTTGGAACCGGATATGAGCATCGCCTCGTTGGGGGCGGGAACGTGCCAGAAGAACATCGGAAGACTCCTGCCGTGCGTGACTGCCCGGCGTACCCGGATCCGCCGCCCGGAATCAGGACGGCAGGGGTTCCACGATCACGCCGCGCGCCGAGACCGAGTCGACGACAACGACGCGTACGTCACGGTCGATCGATCTCACCGACCATGCGGTGTATGCCTCCGACCCGCCCCGTACGGCCACCAGCACTTCGCCCGGACCGTCGGACGGGATCGGCACGGTGACGCGCCCGATCGCACCGACCGGGCTCCGGGCGGACTCGTCAGCCGCGTGCATGCGCCCTCGCGAGGACCCCTGCGTACGCCTGATCACCACACCGCCGCCCACGTCGCATCCCACACCGCTTCATGAACACGGGGCGACCTCGCCTCCTGGAGGCTCCGGCCTCCTCGTCACCTCCACGGTACTCCGCACCCACCCTCCGGAGGGCGACGAGCGAGGGACGATATGCGGTGGTATGACTGGTTTATAAGTCAGTCGGTCGACGCGATGAACTCGCGGTGATCCAGGAGCCGGACGTGCAAAATTACCCTCTGCTCAACCTCTTCTGGACCATGCTCTGGTTCTTCCTCTGGATCATGTGGCTGTTCCTGCTCTTCAAGGTCATCGCGGACATCTTCCGCAGCGACGACCTCGGAGGCTGGGCCAAGGCGGGCTGGCTGATCGTGGCCCTGGTGCTGCCGTACCTCGGCGTTCTGCTGTACGTCATCGTGCGCGGCAAGGCCATGGGGAAGCGGGACATCGAAGAGGCGCAGCAACGCGATGCGGCCTTCAGGAGATACGTACGGGAAGCCGCCGCCCCCGACGCGAGCGCCGCGAAGAAGGGCGGACACGTCGAGGACCTGACGAGGCTCGCCGAGCTCAGGGACAGGGGCGCCCTCACGGACGAGGAGTACCAGCGGGCGAAGACGAAGCTCCTGGTCTGAACCGTTCCCGCCGCGGCGACCCGACCGTCCGGCAGGACGGCCCGGTTGGCTGGGCCGGGCGCGCTTCCCCCTCGGTGAACAGGGAGATGGGCAGGCCATGAACGGCACCACGCGCACGACCCTGGACACGATGCGGGACGCGCTGCGCGGGCCCGTCATCGGCCCGCGGGACCCGGAGTACCGGTCCGCCCGCACGATCTACAACGCCATGATCGACAAGTATCCGGCGGCCGTGGTGCGGTGCCGGGACGCGGCGGACGTGATGGCCGCCGTCGTTCTCCTCCGGGACGAGGGCCTCGAGTGCGCGGTCCGCGGCGGCGGGCACAGCGGCGCCGGTCTCTGCCTGGTGGACGACGGCGTCACCATCGACCTGTCGCCCATGCGCTGGGTGCACGTCGACCCCGCCGAGCGAACGGCCACGGTCGGCGGCGGCGCCACCCTCCACGACCTCGACCACGCCTCGCACGCCTTCCAACTGGCCACACCCGCCGGAATCCAGTCGACCACCGGGGTCGGCGGCCTCACCCTGGGGGGCGGGCACGGCCATCTCACCCGCAGATACGGCCTGACGGCCGACAACCTGCTCTCCGCGGACGTGGTCCTGGCGGACGGCACCTGTGTGACGGCGAGCAACACCACCCACCCCGACCTGTTCTGGGCACTGCGCGGCGGGGGCGGGAACTTCGGCATCGTCACCTCCTTCACCTTCCGGATGCACCCGGTGGACACCGTGGTCCTCGCCCTCACGCTCTGGCCGGTCGACCGGACACCCGACCTGCTGCGCTGGTACCGCGAGTTCCTGCCGATCGCCCCCCAGGACCTGAACGGCTTCTTCGCCGCGCTCACCGTGCCGCCCGCTCCCCCGTTCCCGGAGGAGATCCACGGCCAGAAGACGTGCGGTGTCGTGTGGTGCTGGACCGGCGACCCGGAACTCCTCGGCACCGCCCTGGGCCCCGTGGACGACCTGGGCCCGCCCGCCTTCCGCTTCGCGACCCCGTTGCCCTACCCCGCGCTGCAGGCCATGTTCGACGAACTGCTCCCGGCCGGCCTGCAGTGGTACTGGCGCGGCAACCTCTTCGACCGGATCACCGACGACGCCGTCGCCGTCCACGCGAAGTACGCCGAGAACCTCCCCACCGCCCTGTCGACCACGCACCTCTACCCGGTCGACGGCGCCGCCCACCGGCTGGGCCCCGACGACACCGCCTGGGCCTACCGGGACGCGGTCTGGTCCGGCGTCATCGCGGGCATCGACCCGGACCCGGACAACGCCGAGCGGCTGCGGCAGTGGTGCGTGGACTACTGGGAGGAGCTGCACCCGCACTCCATGGGCGGCACGTACGTGAACTTCATGGGCACGGGCGAAGCCCCCGACCGGGTACGGGCCACCTACCGCGACCACTACGGCCGTCTCGCGGCCATCAAGAGCACCTACGACCCACAGAACTTCTTCCACGCCAACCAGAACATCGAACCGGCGGCCTGATGGGGACAGCCCCAGGTCGGACCTGCTCCGACCCGGGGCTGAGGTGCAGGCCGTGGGGGACTCGAACCCACAACCAACGGATGCGACCTTGATCAGCGTGACGCGTAGTCCGGCGTGTGCCAACCCGTCCGCTCACGCAGCGCTCACGCAACTCTGCTTCGCTGCCGGAGATCATCAAGATGATGACATCCAGGGGCTTTCGGCTCCGACCCCCGCCACCATGGCGTGCGCCCGTGTGGCCGTGTGCGTGAGGCTGATCAGCCAGGAGTGGATGCCCACCGTTTCCGCGAGTACCGCCGCGCGGCCGACGAGGAGGAGGGAGGGCTTCCCTCCCGGGGCCCGCCGGACCTCGATCTCCGTGAGGGCCGCGCCGGAGAGGCCGGTCCCCAGGGCCTTCAGCACCGCTTCCTTCGCCGCGAACCGGACCGCGTACCGCTCCGCCGGGTCGCCGAGGATGTCGCAGTAGGCGCGCTCCGCCTCGGTGAACGTCTTGGTCCGGAAGCGTGGTTGCCGGGCCAGGACGGCCCGCATGTCGGCCACGTCCACCAGGTCCGTCCCTATGCACAGGACTGGCCTGCCGACCAGGCCTTCTGTCCATACCGTGTGGGGCCCCACTCCGCGTTCCCGTCTCCTTGCTGCACAACCACCCTCAGGCTAGGGTGCCTGCCGCCACCCGACAATGCACCAAGGAAGCGAAAGGGTCCCCGCGATGAGTGTGCGGTTCACGATCGAGGCCAACCCCAGACCTGTGAGTCGCACCCGTCGCTCCGAGATCCTCCAGGACCCCAGGTTCGGCCAGTACTTCACCGATCACATGGCCCGCGTCGTGTGGACGAAGGACGGCGGCTGGCGGGACGCGGCGATCGTGCCGTTCGCCCCCATCCCCATGAACCCGGCCGCCGCCGTCCTGCACTACGCGCAGGAGATCTTCGAGGGTATGAAGGCTTACCGGCACGCGGACGGCTCGGTGTGGACCTTCCGGCCCGAGGCCAACGGCGAACGCTTCAACCGCTCGGCCCGCCGTCTGGCCCTGCCCGAGCTGCCCGTCGACATCTTCCTCGAATCCGTCACCCAACTGGTGTGCGCGGACCGCGACTGGGTGCCCTCCCAGGACGAACACAGCCTGTACCTGCGGCCGTTCATGTTCGCCTCCGAGCCGTTCCTCGGGGTGCGGCCCGCGGCCGAGGTGACGTACATGGTCATCGCCTCGCCGGTCGGCCCGTACTTCTCCGGTGGCGTGAAGCCCGTCTCCATCTGGCTCTCCGGCCAGTACACCCGGGCCGGGCGCGGCGGCACCGGCGCGGCGAAGTGCGGCGGCAACTACGCGGCCAGCCTCGCGCCGATGCTGGAGGCGGACGAGCACGGCTGCGACCAGGTCTGCTTCCTGGACGCCACCGAGGGGCGCTACGTCGAGGAACTCGGCGGCATGAACCTGTACTTCGTCACCCGCGACGGCCGTCTCATCACTCCGGAGCTCGGCACCATTCTGGAGGGCGTCACCCGGGCCTCCATCCTCACCCTCGCCAAGGAACTCGGCCTCGATGTCGAGGAGCGGCAGGTCGACATCCGCGAGTGGCAGGAGGGCGCCCGCACCGGCGAGATCCGCGAGGTGTTCGCCTGCGGCACCGGCGCCGTCGTCACTCCCGTCGGCCGCCTCGTCTGGGAGGACGGCGAGGTGACCGCCCCGGACACCGCCGCCGAGGACTCGGTCACCATGCAGCTGCGCCGCCGCCTGGTGGACATCCAGTTCGGGCGGGCCGAGGACCAGTACGGCTGGATGCGGCGCCTCGTCTGAGCGGGCACGTCCTCGCAGCCAGATCGGGCCGGGTCAGGCCGGGGCAGTGAGCAGGCCGTGGCCCACCGCGTCGTTCGGGCAGACCCCGCCGCAGTCGTCGCCGGTCAGGGTCCGCCCCTCCGTCACCGGCAGACAGGCGTCCGCCAGGTCCGCCGTGGTCAGCGCCCGGCCCTTGCCGATGCCCTGCTGCACGGCGAGCGCCACCATCCCGGCGGCATAGGCCGTCGCCCCCGACGTCCCGCTGGAGACCAGCCAGCCGTCGTCGGGGGCGGTGTTGTCGTACGCGCTGTTGCGGCGGTCGAACATGCACCCCGGCTGGGTCGGGAACACCACGTAGTCGCCGTTGGGCAGCATGCCGCAGGGTCCGGACAGGTCGGGGACCCGGCGGCCCGGGAAGACGTCCGAGCGGTAGCTGGACGCCAGGTCGGCGGCGCGCCTGCGGCCGTCCGGCGTCACGTGGACCCCGCCGACGGTGATCGCGCCCGGGGTAGCCACCGACTGGAACATGGCGGTGCGCCGATCCGTGGAGCCGTTCCCGGCGGCGAACAGGACCGTGATCCCGCGCCGCACCGCGTTGGCGACCTCCAGGTGGAGGTGCGGTTCGGCCCGCAGGGTGCCCCAGCTGCACGAGATGACGTCCGGTGCCAGCTCCACCGCCCGCTGGAAGGCAGCCACCGGGAAGGAGAAAGTCTCGCAGGCCATCTTGACCATGGTGAGCTCGGCCGCCGGGGCGACCGCGAGCAGCAGTGCGGACATGGCGGTGCCGTGGCCGCGCTCGTCCACGGCGGGGTCGAGGGCGGACAGCGCGCGGACGACCGATATGCGGTAGCCGTGGGCGCGGTGGTGCGGGTGGTCGTACAGGCCCGTGTCGACCATCACCACCCGGACCCCGTCGCCCCGGATCCCGGCCTCGTGCGCCCGGCCGGCGCCCGCGAGGCGCACCGCGTCCTCGGGCAGCCGCAGATAGCGGGCGTCGCGGGGCAGGGGCGGGGTGGCCAGGGGCGCGGACGGGGCTCCGGCGCCCAGCTCGAAACCCGCCCGGGGCACCCGTACCTCCGCGACCAGCTCGGCGTGCGGCCGGGAGCGGAGCGGGCCCGCGGCGGCGAACTCGTGGCGGACGGTGTCCCGGATGTACTTGTTCCGCACCGGCCGCACCGGGTGGCCGAAGACCTCCGCGAGCAGGTCCGGGGCGCCCGAGACGGTGAGACCCACCTCGGTGCGGGCCTCGACGGCCAGGCCCTCGCGGGCATACGCGTCGGCCAGCCGGTCCACGGTGCCGAGGGCCGGAAGGAACGGCTGCACCCCATGCCGCAGGAGCAGCGCGGGGTCGTCGCCGAGCGCCGGCCCGCCGGCTGAGCGGGGCACGACCGTCACCACGCCGCACCGCTCGAAGCGGGCCGCCTCCACGTCGCTCACCGGAACTCCGTTCTGTCTCCGGCCGCGTCCGCGGCCTCCCGCAGCCGGGCGCGGTCGAGCTTCCCGGACGGCGTCAGGCTCACGTCTCCGTCGGCCAGGAACTCGATCCTGGCCGGCAGCATGTAGTCGGGCAGCCGCAGCGCCAGCTCCCGACGCAACTCCTCCTCGCGCGAGCCCGTGTCGCCGTCCCGCGTGCCCAGGACGAAGAGCGTGATCGCCCGGCCGGTCAGCGGGTGCGCCACCGGGACCGCGCAGCAGTCCGTCACCCCGGCCGCGGCCAGCGTCGCGGCCTCCACCTCGGAGAGGTGGACGAGGTTGCCGTTGATCTTCAGGGCGTCGTCGCGGCGCCCCAGGAAGACCAGCGCCCCGTCCCCCGGCCGCTGCCGCACGTAGTCGCCCGAGCGGTAGTACCGATTTCCTGAGCCGGCCGGAAGCTCGATCACGGAGCGGGCGGTGCGCTCCGGCTCGCCGCAGTAACCCACCATCACCTGTGGCCCGCCGACGAGCAGTTCGCCGGTTCCTCCGTCGGCCACCGGCCGCAGTGCGTCGTCCACGACGAGGACGTCGACGGCCGGCAGCGGATGGCCGATGGGCAGGAACTCCTCGCCGTCCTTGCCCGGGGCGTCGGTGAGAAAGAGCGTGGCGCTGTGCGTGGTCTCGGTGGGCCCGTACCCGTGCACGTACCGCAGCCCCGGTACGAGGGCGGAGAACGCCTCAAGGACCGAGACCGGGCACGATTCGCCGCCGAACCACAGCCGTCGCAGCGAGCCGAGGTCGCGCCGTCCGGCGTCGCTGAACCGGCCGACCAGCATCCGGATCACGGACGGCACCAGCAGCGTGTCGGTGATCCGCCACTCCTCGATCGCGCGGGTGACCTGGGTGGGCATGCGCAGCCGGGGCAGTAGATGGACGGTGCCGCCGACCAGGAACGTCGACCACAGGTCCACGACGGAGGCGTCGAAGAAGAGCGGCGCCACGTTGAGGAAGCGCATGCCGTCCTCGAAGCCGACGGTCTCCTGTACCCCGGCCAGCAGGGCGCACATCGACCGGTGGCTGATCACGACGCCCTTGGGCGAGCCGGTCGAGCCGGAGGTGAAGACGACGTACGCGTGGTCCTCGGGGCTCCGGCCGGCCACCCCGGTCGGCCGGGGCTCGGCCTCGGCCGACGGGTTCCAGCCAGGGCCGGCGTCCACCGGGTCCGCGCCGACCGTGACCACCTTCCCGGTCGGCGCGCCGTCGAGCAGTTCGCGGTAGGCGGGCTGGACCAGGGTGGCCGTGGGCGCGCACTTCCCGAGCAACAGCGCGATGCGGGCCGCCGGCAGCGACTCGTCCAGCGGCACGTAGCGGGCGCCGAGCCGCAACGCGGCCCACATGACGGCCACCGAGGCGGCGGACTTGTCCATCACCATGGCGACGGTCCCGCCCCGGCCCACGCCGAGCCCGGCCAGCAGGTCGGTCAGGGCCTGGACTCGGCGGGTGAGAGTCCGGTACGACACCTGCTCGCCGGTCTGCAGGTCCACGACGGCGGTGGCCGTGCTGTCCCGCCGCCGTTCCAGCAGCTCGTCGGCGAATGTGACGCTCATCATTCCTCCGGGTGAGTCCCGTCGAGACGGTGGCGGATCGCCGCCAGCAGCTCCGGGAAGGTGTCCATCTGCTGGTCGTACGAGCCGAAGTGACCCATGCCGCGCATGGCGTGGAACGTGCTCCCGGTCAGCCCGTGCAGCTCCTCGGCGACCTCGAAGGGCACCCAGGGATCGTCCTCCGAGTGGAACTGCTCGATGAACGACTGGTTGGCGCGGATGGCGTCCCAGTCCCACGGGGTGTCGAAGAAGCCGCTGCGCCGCTCCAGTTCGAATCCGCAGTCGTGGTGATGGCCGGCGACGGCGAAGGTGCCGAGGAGCGGCGCCTTCTCGGCGTACCGGAAGGCGGCCAGCGCGCCGGACGAGTGGCCGACGATGACCGTCCGCTCGTCCGGGCGGATGACGTCGCTGAGGTAGGGCAGCCAGTAGCGCATCCGGCCCTTGATGGGGTCGGGAAAGGTCTCGGCCACCACCTCGGCGCCGAGGGCCTCCAGTTCCCGCTTGAGGTACGGGAACCAGATGCCCTCGACGCTCGCTCCGGCGTTCCCGTGGATCAGCACCACGCGCACGTCCGAACGGATCTCAGACAGGGGACACCTCGTCTTCGAGGAGTTCCTCCAGGAGACCGGCGAGGGAACCCAGAGTCGCGAAGTTCTCCGTCGTCAGCAGCTCGGGTTCGAGCTCGATGTCGTAGAACGTCTCGAAGGCCAGAGTCAGTTCGATCATCTGGGTCGAGTTGAGCGACAGGCCGCCGTTGAACAGCGGGGTGTCGGAGTCGAGTTCGACCTGCTGCCCGGGGAAGATATCGGCGATCACCCCGCGGAGGTCGTCCTCGATCTCCTTCTGGGTCTTGTGGCTTCCCACGGTGGTTCAGCTCCCCTCGTTCTTCACGGAGCCGGTCTCCTTGGCAGTCTCCTCCGCCGATTTCGGGCGGGTCTGGAGGAAGAGCGGGGTGCGCGGGATGTTCTGCGCGTCCTGGTGGAAGGGGTTGCGCTTGTTCTTCAGGGACAGGTACATCGTGCGCCGAGCGCGGGCCTTCTCCTCGTCCGAGTAGAAGAGGAAGGCGATGTTGCCGGCGTTCTCCCGGCCGTCCTCGGTGAGGGTCAGCTCCTCGTCGGTCTCGATCGCGTAGCCGCCCGCGACCAGCCAGTCCACCTCGCGGCGGTACTTCTCGAAGTTGGCGACATCGGCCTTGCGGGCGGTGCCGAAGACCGGGAAGAAGACCATGACCCTGTTCTCGACCTCGTCCTCGGAGCAGATACGGCCCTGCTCGATCGGGATGATGCCTTCCTCGACCTCTCGCATCCACCGATCGACGTCGGTGTGGTTGCGGTAGCTGCGCTCCCCCATGTAGTTCTCGGCGGCCGGGCCGATGCCGAGGGTGTAGCTGGCGCGGTAGCCGTTGCCGCCGCAGGCGTGGTTGAGGCCGATCTCGCCCGGGTCGTCCAGGTGGGTGAAGAAGTTGATCAGGAGCTGCTTGTCATAGCCGTACCCGGCCAGACCCTCCTTGATCTGCCGGTACTGCTGCCGCTCGATGGCGCCCGACGGCTTGACGTCCGCGACCTTGCCCGCCCGGATCTGCTGGTCGAGGCGGGTGCCTTCCCACTGGTTGAAGCGGTACGTCTGCACGAAACTGGGGCGCAGCTCGCCGCAGATGCCCGCCAGGTCCTTGGCGAGGACCTCGTCGTCCTGCCCCGGCAGGTTGTACATGAGGTCCAGGGCGAAGGTGCGGATGCCGGCCTTACGGATGTTCTCGGCGGTCTGGTGGACCTGTTCGACACTGGCCTTGATGGTGAGCTTGCGGCGGATCTCCTCGTCGAGGGTCTGCACCCCGAAGGAGATGCGGGTGATGCCGAGGGACTTCAGCATCTCGATGTAGCCGTCCTGGGACAGCCCGAGCGGGCTGCCTTCCAGGGAGATGCCGTCGACCTCGCTCAGGTCGAACTCGCGGTGGACGGCCTCCAGGATGGTGGCCATCGACTCCTGCTCCAGGGCGGAGGGCGTACCGCCCCCGAACTGGACGTACTTGACCTTGGTGCCCTGGAAGTACTTCGAGCGGGCGTTGCGCTGGATCTCCTTGACCATCGCCTGGACGAAGCGCTTCTGCCGCTCACCCTGGTACTTCGCCGCCGACTCCTTGAAGCAGGCGCAGAAGTTGCAGAAGGCCTCGCAGAACGGGATGTGGAAGTAGAGCAGGATGTCGGTCTGCTCCGGGTGGGACTGGCGGTCCAGGAAGGAGAAGTACTCCGCCTTCTTGTCCTCGGAGTCGAGGAAGTCCTGGAAGCCGCAGATCTTCGGGTAGAACCAGGTGACGTTGGTGCGTTTCTCGGGGCTCTCGAACTCGTCCTTCAAGTAGAAGTTCGAGTCGAGGCCCAGCATGAAGGGGTTCTCGACGTGAGTCGTCATGACCTAGGCTCCCGCTCTTTGGGTCAGGAAGGCTGGCTGGAGGGCTCGGCGGGGGCCTCGGTGGGCTCGCCCTTGGTGCCCCGGCTCTCGAAGATGACCGGGTATGTGTTGCTCATCTCGCCGTTGATCTCCATCCACTGGAACTTGTCTTCCGGCAGGTCGACGTCCGCCCAGATCGCCTCGGGCGGGCACTCGGAGACGCACGCGTTGCAGTCGATGCATTCCTCGGGGTTGATGTAGAGCATCTCGGGGCCCTCGTGGAAACAGCTCACGGGGCAGACATCCACACAGTCCGTGTACTTGCAGCCAACGCATTCGTCGGTGACGACATACGCCATGGTTCTCTCCTCCCTCAGGCGTGGACGGGCGCCACTTCGGTGATTCGCCGCATCCAGCCGAACCGGTCGACGGACTCGCCCCGGTGGACGCCGTCCAGCAGGTCCCGGAAGCGGGCGGTCACCGGACCGGCATCCTCCGAGGTAAGCCGGTACTCCTCGCCCTGGTGGCCGAGGGAGGCCACCGGTGCCACCCCGGCGGCCGTGCCGGTGGCGAAGCACTCGGTGACGGAGCCGTCCGCGATGCCCTTCAGGACCTCGGCGAGCTCCACCGGCCGCTCGACCACGGTGGTCCCGGCGTCCCGGGCCAGCTTCACGACGGAGTCGCGGGTGACGCCGGGCAGCACGGTGCGGTCGAGCGCGGGCGTGGTCAGCACGCCGTCGATCACGAAGAACGCGTTCAGCTCGCCGATCTGCTGGACGAAGCGGCCCTCGCCGTCGAGCCACAGCACGTGGTCGTTGCCGTAGTTGGCCGCGACCTCGGCGGGTACCACACCCGCCGCCAGCCCACCCGCCGTCTTCAGGTCACCGGTGCCGCCGGGCCAGGCCCGCCCGTACCCGTCCAGCGTCATGGCCTTCAGCGGCTTGGGCGCCGCAGCGGCCGGCAGCGAGCCGAGCACGTAGAAAAGGCATTCGTCCGCGGGCCCGGCGGCCAGCTTCGTGCCGTCCGCGGCGAGCACCGCGCGCAGCCGCAGCGAAGCGCCCGCCTCCTGCGGCAGCCAGCCCTCGTCCAACTCGATCACCGCCCGTATCGAGCTCCACACCCGGTCGAAGTCGACCTGCGGCATCGCGAGCCGGCGGGCCCCGTTGTTCAGCCGCTTGATGTAGCTGTCGGGACGGAACACGGCGACCGTGCCGTCCGTGAGCCGGTACGCGGCGAACTCGTCGACGACGGTCTGCCCGGCGAGCACGGCGGCGGCCGTGGGCCGCAGCGCCGGGATGCCGTCCCGGTCCGCCACGGTCAGCCCCTGCCAGCTGCGCCGCTTGCCGGTCCGCATGAAGAACGCGTGGTCGGTGAGGACGGCCCCGGCTGCCCCGTCCGCCTCGGGCCGTGGGCGCGGGGTGGTCGTGGGGATGACGGTCAGTTCGTTGCTCATGCGGAGGCACCTTCCTTGTCCTGGTGGCCGACGCCGTCGACGTCGACCCTCACGTCTGCGAGCACCGAGGCGACGAGGCGCTCGACCCGGTCAAGGTCGCCCTCGAAGTGGATACGGGCGACCCGATTGCTGAAAATGTCGCCCGGGTCGAGCACCGCCCCCGGTTCCGCTTCCGGCAGGAGGCCGCGGAACTCGGCCGCCTGCGTGAAGGCTTCGACACCGGGGAGCGTTCCGGCGAAGACGCCGGGCCGGCCGGTGGTGACGAACGCGAGACCCGCGCTCACCGGCGACAGCGCGCCGGGGGCGTGGGTCAGCCCGCGCGCGGCATCCGCCGTGGCGGCGCACAGGTCCACGCCGGGTCCGGCGAGTACCAGTTCGGGGATGTTGTCGCCGGCGAGCCGGGCCCCGACCTCGATCAGGACGGGGCCGCGGTCGCGGACGATCCGGGTCTCGATGTGGAACGGGCCGACCGTGAGGTCGAACGCGGCCACGACCTGGCGGGCGAACCGCTCCAGGACCTCGCCGTGCGGCGAGCACTCCGGCGCGGTGGCGATGTGGCCCATCTCGAAGAAGTCCGGCGGGGCGGAGAGGAACTTGCTGGTGACGCTCGCGAGGTGCGGCCCGTCGGCATCGACCCAGCCGTCGAGGGAGAACTCGGGACCCTCCACGTACTCCTCGACCATGGCGGTCCGGCGCGGGTTCGGGTGGAACTTCACGTCCTCGCCGGGGTCGTGGATGACCGCGCAGGCCCGCGCGTACTCCTCCTCGTCGCGGCACAGGCTCACCATCAGGCTGCCGCCGCAGTCGACAGGCTTGACCACGACCGGGAAGGGCAGCGGGCAGGGGCCCGCCGCCTCGGGACCGACCGCTGTCGACCGCGGGTAAGCGACCCCGCGCTCCTCGCACCGGCGCCGCATGACGTCCTTCTGCCGCACGGCCTCGGCCGCCTCGGCGCCGAGCGCGGGCAGCCCGAGAGCCCGGGCCAGTTCGGCGGCCTCCGGCACCGCGTACTCGAAGCCGGCGATCACCCCGGTGGGGGCGGTGCCGGTCTCCGCAGTGGCCTTCTCGACCAGGCGGAGCAATCCGGGCACCCCCGCGTCGGGGTGCCAGTCGACGACGGTCGCGCCGGAGTGCACCTCGGGCGGCAGCAGTTCGGGGAACTGGGTGGGAACGAGACACGGGACGCCGGCGGCCACCACCCGGGCGGTGAGCCGGACCCCTGCCGACAGGGGCTGGACGACGATCAGCATGCGCGTCCGCTCCCCGCGCCGCCGCCTTCGCCGAGGGTCCGGCCGAGGTGCAGCGTGAAGATCATCGGCACCGGGCCGAAGTTCTCGATCAGCCGCAGTCCCTCGGCCGCCGCAGCGGGTCCGGTGGTCACGCAGGCGTCGTACTGCCCGGCCGCGCACAGCACGGCGGCACATGAGTTGCTGCTGGTCAGCGTGATCTCGCCGCGCTCCGCGACCAGACTGCTGGGGGCCTGGTGGCTGACGATCGTGGACACGGTGGTGTGGTCCGGGCGACCGGCCAGCACCATGTCGTGGGTGTTGAGAATGAAGCTGTCGGCCATCTCCAGGCGGTGCAGGTTCTGGAAGACGAGTTCGTGCAGCCGGGGGTAGACGGCGCAGGCGAGGATGGCCTCGGTGCTGTCGAAGGCCATCGCATCGAGGCCGTCCTCCACCTCGTCGTGGAGCACCACCTTGCCGGTGATCCCCCGCTCCGCGAGCCAGTGGTGGGCGGCCTTCTCCAGGTTGGTGCCCGAGGGCCCCAGGGTGTGGATGACGGTGACTCTCGAGAGGGCGCTCTCCCGGTCGCCCTTCGAGGTGGCCTGATGGTCGTTCATGCGCGTCGTCCCCCGTTCTCGTCGGCCCGCAGGACGGTCCGCAGCCAGCCGTGCGCGTCGGGCGTACGTCTGTGCTGGACGTCCAGCAGGCTGCTGCGCAGAGCTGCGGTCATCGGTCCCTCTCCTCCGTCGCCCACCGTCAGGTCCTCGCCCCCGATGCCGATCCGGCCCACCGGGACCACGACACCGGCCGTGCCACAGGCGAACACCTCGGCCAGCCGGCCGGAGCGCAAGCCGTCCCGGACGGCGTCGATCGTGGTGTGCTCCTCGGCGGCCGCGATCCCGCGGTCCTCGGCCAGGGTCAGCAGCGAGTCTCGGGTCAGGCCTCGGACGATGGTCCCGTCGCACGGCGGGGTCGTCACCCGGGGCTTCTCCCCGTCGCGCCAGACGAGGAAGAGGTTCATGGTGCTGAGCTCCTCGATCCGGCTCCGTTCGTGCCCGTCGAGCCACAGCACCTCGTCGTATCCGGCGGCCTGCGCCTCGGTACGGGTGAGCAGGCTGGCGGCGTAGTTGCCGGCGCACTTGGACTCGCCGGTGCCGCCGCGCACGGCACGTACCGTCTCGGTCGCGGTGGTCACCGACAGCGGCCGGAAGTCGGCCCCGAAGCAGGGGTCTGCCGGGTAGGCGAGGATCACGCACCGGTAGTGCCTGGCGGGCCGGAGCCCGAGGTCGGGTTCCGTGGCGATGAGGAGCGGCCGCAGATACAGACTCTGCCCGTAACCGCCCGGCACCCACGCCTCGTCGGCCGAGACCAGCTCCGCGCACGCCCGTACGAACAGCGCGGGGGGCATCTCGGCCATCGCGAGCCTGGCGGCTGACCGGGCCAGTCGGCTTCCGTGGTCCTCGGGGCGGAACAGGTGCACCGATCCGTCCTCGGCTCTGAAGGCCTTCAGGCCCTCGAACACCGCCTGCCCGTAATGGAGTCCGAGCGTGGCCGGGTCCATCGCCAGGTCGGACCAGGACTCGACGCGCGGGTCCGACCAGCCGGTGTCCGCGTCCCAGTCGACGACGGCGAGGTGTCCGGTGGAGTAGCGGCAGAAGCCCGGGGCCTTGAGGATCGCCTCGCGTTCCGGCGCGCTGCGCGGCTCAGACATGGACCTCGGTACCCCACAGGCCGAGCGGCGCGAGGGGCCCGCCGTACCGGTCGGATCCGGCCTCGGGGCGACGGAGCAGCGTCCCGAAGAGGAAGTCCACGGCACCCGCCTTGTAGGCCGCGTCGTCCTCGTTGCGTTCGATCTCCTCGATCAGGCCCACGAGTTCGCGTACCGACTCCACGATCCTGGCCTTCGGCCCCAGGGCGCGGCGCCCCTGCTCGTCCTGGGTGAACAGCCCCTGCGACGCGAGCCAGGTGCCCAGGGCAAAGCCGGTGCCGGCGTCGAAGTTGCGCAGCGGTTCGGGCTGCGCCGGGTAGCGGAAGAGGCGTTCCAGGATGATGTACTCGAACACGACCGGGCCGTACGGCACATCTTCCTCGAAGCAGGCGATCGCCGACTTCATGTCGACCTTGAGCTCCTCCAGGAGCCCGGGCCGCCAGGTCGTCTTGATGGCCAGATGCTGGTCGAGGGGGCGCGGGCCGGTGTGGTGGAAGTAGTCGTGCATGTACCCCCAGACGCAGCGCGCCTGGTAGGTGTCCTCCGGGTCCACGTCCGCCGAGACGAGCTCCCTTTCGCCCGCGAACGGCGAACCGGGCCCGCACAGCCGCTCCGTGATCGCCAGGGTCTGGGCGTAGATCTCGGTGTGCCGGTTGAAGAAGAACCAGGCGAAGTTCTGATCGGTGCAGCGCGTGGCGGCCGGGATGTTCTCCGGGAAGAAGACCACGCAGTTGCCCTCCCGCAGGCCGCGGGAGGCGGACAGCAGCCGGGTGGACTGGAAGACGGCTTTGGGGTGTGGGTAGTTCGCCTGGAGCCGGGGTGTGCTGTCCGGGTCCTCGCGGATCACCGAGAACGCCTCGATGCGGACGTCGTGCCGGTCGCTGTTGGGGAGCGTCACCGGTCCCACGAACGCGGCGGCCTCGCCGTCCTCGGGGGCGGGCACCGTGTCACGGGTGCTGTCGAAGTGCGGGACGCCCTCGCAACCCGCCTCCTGCCAGGCCCGCAGGTCCTTGCAGGTGGCGGCGATCTGCGCCTCGGGCATCAGGCCTCGCAGCCCCTCCACGGCCGTGAGGACGGCATCGACGGCGAAACGTATCTCCTCTTCGGAGACGGCCGGTGCGCCGCCGTCCGCCTGCCCGGCTCCGTCGCGGCGCCTGGTCCGCAGCTCCCGCAGGGAGTCGACCGCGGGCACGACATTCCGCTCGAACTCCAGAAGTGCGGCAACAGTACGCGTCCCCACCAATACCCCCCCGTTCAGTGGTCGTTGGACGAGTCCCACAGGGAAATACGCGCCGGATCAGGGCCTCATCCGAGTCGTTCGGTCTGGGAGGCTAGCTCCGAACTCCCCCGCAAACAAGGCGTGTTCGGACATTGACACACCCCCCGGTCCCGTGCTGCTCCGCGGACGGATCACCGATTCCGGTGCACGGCCTGCGGCCGACTGCGGAGTGCTTATAATCTGGCACCACCCTGCGAGTGAGAGCCTCGCCCGGCATTTCGGAACGCGGACACGGGAATGCGTGCATCCTCCGGCTGACCACGGCTGCGGAGAGCACGGTCCAGGCGACTCGGTGACACGCACGAACGACGGGGGAGCATGAGCCACGAAGCGAGCAAGAAAACGGCCGAAGCACCCCACGGGGACGGGGGCGGCAATTCGCCCGCACCGCCGCACGCCTCCATGCCAGGCCCCCAGGTGGCACGTTTCGTGGGAGGTCGCGGACTGGCCGCACTCGGGGACCAGTTCCTCCTGTTCGCCATTCCGCTGCTGGCCTTCAAGATGACCGGCAGCGCGTCGCAGACCGGTCTGATCTTCCTGATCGAATGGCTGCCCCGGGTGCTGTTCCTTCCGGTGGCCGGGGTGTTCGCGGACCGAATACGCAGCTACGTCCTGTACATCGGCTCGGACTTCGTCCGCTCAGCTCTCGGGCTCACCGCGTTCGCCCTGATATTCCTGATCCCTGACGGGAAGTTCATCATCCTGTGCGTGCTCGCCGCCGGTATGTCGGTGGCCGGCGCTCAGTCGTACATCGCCCTCGAGGCCACGCTCCCTCGATTTGTCCCCATGGACCAGATGGTCCGGGCGCAGTCGATCATCCAGGGCACGGAGCAGACCAGCGAGGTCATCGGCCCGGTGCTGGCCGCACTGCTCGCTTCGGTGCTCCCGACGACCAGCCTCCTCGCGGTCATCGGCGTGGTGTACGGCCTGACCACGCTCAACACCTTCTCGCTGAGGCGCTGGCTGCGCGCCGAGACACTCGCCGTGCCCGCCGGAGAACGCACCACGGTCCGCTCGGTGGCCACCGGCATCGCCGATGGCGTGACGACCCTGCTGAAGCTGCCCGCGATCCTCGGCCTGGTCGGACTGACCATGACGGTCAATCTCATGGTCGGCGTCGGCATGGCCACCAGCGCCGCCACCACCGTGGGCGTCTTCGGCCAACCCGACAGGTACTTCGGGGCTTTGAGCACCGGGGCCGGAATCGTCGGCATCGTGACGTTCTTCTTCGTCCCGAGGATGATGAAGCGGCTGAATCCTTTCGTCGCCCTGATGACGTCCTACTCCCTGATCTGCCTGGGCGGCATCGGAGTGGGTCTGGCGAACACCTTCACGCAGTACGCGGTGAGCTATGCGGTGCTTCTCGGAACCGTCGGGTTCTTCAACGTCGTCATCCGCACGGAACGCGTCAGGAGGATTCCGCGCGAGCACTTCGCGAAGACGATCGCCATCATCATTCTCCTGAACCAGCTGTCCCTGCCCCTGGCCGGACTCCTGGTCACCCTCTTCACGCAGTCCTTCAGCCCCCAGAGCATCGCCCTGGGTTCCGTCATCGGCTCTGTCTGTGCCGGCGTCCTGCTCATTCCGCTTCTCGCACGTCTGAGGACCCATCATGCGCATCCTGATCCTGCACCGAGTCACGGACAAAATGATCCGGCACGCGACCGGAATTGACCACGCGGCCCACGACGTCACCTATGTCGGCCCCGCGGACCGGCTGGCCACCCTCCCGTCCGATCTCCGCTGCACGCGCATCGAGCGTCCCGACACCGGTGACCTCACGGAGGAGGTGCTGGCCGCGGTCGACGGGCTGCCCGCCTTCGACATGGTGCTCGCGCTCTCCGAGTTCGACCTGATCGCCGGCGCCCGGGTGCGGGCCGCCCTCGGGGTGCCCGGCGACCGGGAGGAGGACATCCTGCCCTGGCGCGACAAGGTGATCATGAAGTCCATGGTCGCCGCGGCTGGTCTGCGGGTCCCCCGCTTCCTGTCCCTGCCCGAAGCCCTGGCGGCCGGCCCCGAGGGGCTCCCCTGGGCCGGCGAGACGGTGCTGAAGCCGCTGGACGGCGCAGCGAGCATGAACGTCCACATCTACCCGACGCCGGACGAGGCCCTGACGGCGGTCCGCGAGGCCGGAGTGGTGCCCGAAGGTCCCGAGCGGGACGGCTTCGAGGTCGAGGAGTTCGTCACCGGCCCGATCATCCACGTGGACGGCATGCTGATCGACGGCAAGCCCATGGCGATCCAGGCCAGCCGCTACGTCGGCACCTGCCTCGGCTACGCGGAAGGCACGCCGCTGGGCTCGGTGCAGATCGAGATGACCCCGGAAATGAGCCGCTGGACCGCCGACTGCCTCGCCGCCGTCAACATCACCACCAGCCTCTTCCACCTCGAAGGCATCGAGACCCCGGACGGGCTGGTCTTCCTGGAGGTCGGCGCCCGCTTCGGCGGCGCGGACGTGGTGGACACCTTCGAGCTCGCCACCGGGGTGCACCTGCCCTCCCGGTATCTGCAGATGGTCACCGGCGGCGTGGCCGCCGAGGACCTGACCTGGCCCGATTCCGACGGGTCCCGCTACGGCTGGTTCTGCTGGCCGAGCCACAAACTGGGCGCCGAGTACTGCCGGATCGAGGGCGCGGACGAGTTCCGCGAGAGCCCGCTGGTGTACCGGTGGAGCCAGCGGACCGAGGACGAGCCGATCAAGACGGTGCTCAGCTACGCGGACACCGACATCCCGCTGGCCGGCGTCGTCGGCCCCGGCGACTCGGCCGAGCTCGACCGTTTCCTGTCCGATGCCTTCGCCTCCATACGCGTCGAACCCGTGACTCCGGCGGAGCCCGTCGGCGCGGAGTCGGCCGGCTGACTCGCCGTGGCCATGCCGGGCTGCGAGCAGCCCGGCATGGCCACGACTCGTCCTCCCAGACCCTGGGACCGCTCCGCCGGGGTCTGCGGTTCTTCCGCCGATCACCCTCCGGGATCTACCACACGTTTCCGCGACCCTCGCGCACAGCGGCGGAGGCAACCTCCACACGATCAAGGAGACGCTCCGCCACTCCACGATCACGCCGACCTCGGACACGTACACGAGCCTGCTGCCTGAGGTCGACGGGGCTGCGGCAGAAGCCGTGACTGCGCCGGTGCCTCGTGCCCGTAAAACCGCCTCCGTAGCGGCTGCTGCCGGGCCGTCCGCTCACGCACAAGACCGGGAGCGACGGAGCGCCCCGACCGGCGGAAACCGATCGAGGCGCTCAGTAGCAGGTCAGAGGGGTAACCCCTCCCTGCTCGCGGTAGGCCGTGTGGGACTCGAACCCACAACCAACGGATTAAAAGTCCGCTGCTCTGCCAATTGAGCTAACGGCCCTCGGCGAATCACCCCTGAGCATAGCCCGCCGTGGCGCTGTCGCCGATCGGGTATCGGTTACCGGGCCACGTCACGGGGATCAGGAGAGGCTCACGGAGGTGCGGGCGGGGTTCCGCGCGCCGACGGCGCCGTGGCAGGGGAGACCCCTGTCGGGGGTAGCCGGCCGTCCTCGTGACGGGCCGACACATCGTCGTGACCGTCGCCGTCGAGGTCTCCGGCACCCGCGATCCTCGTGAAGGCGATCCAGGACGAACGGATCCTCGACGAGGCGCGGACGAACAACGACCAGCCACCACAAGGGGCTCGAGCCATGCTCCCGGCCGGATCCCTGCGCGAGTCGCCGGATGCCGGCAGTCGCCCCGATACGAAAAGACAGCGGGCCCGCTCGTGAGGAGCGGGCCCGCTGCGCGAAGAGGTTCAGCAGACCCTGGGCGGGGCTGCCTCACGGCGTTCAGCCGTTGCGCTTCCACCGCGGCTTGTCGTCGCGGCGGCCGAAGGAACCGGAGTTGGTGCCACCGCGGTGGTCGTCACGGCGGCCGTAGGGGCGGTCGCCACCGGAGCGGAAGCCACCCGACGGGCGGTCGTCACGACGGTCGCGGTTGAACGGGCGGTCGCTGCCGCCGGAGCGGAAGCCGCCGGAGGGGCGGTCGTCGCGACGGTCGCGGTTGAAGGACGGACGGTCGTTGTCACGGCGCTCGAAGGAACGGCCACCACGGTCGTCACGACGCTGGAAACCACGGTCACCACCACGGTCGCCACCGCGGTCGTCACGGCGGTCGCGGCTGAACGACGGACGGTCGTTGTCACGGCGCTCGAAGGAACGGCCACCACGGTCGTCACGACGCTGGAAACCACGGTCACCACCGCGGTCGTCACGACGGTCGCGGCTGAACGACGGACGGTCGTTGTCACGGCGCTCGAAGGAACGGCCACCACGGTCGTCACGACGCTGGAAACCACGGTCACCACCACGGTCGCCACCGCGGTCGTCACGGCGGTCGTGACCGCCCCGGTGACCGCCACGGCTGTCCCGGCGCTCGAAGTTGCCGCGCTCGTCGCGACGGTCGTCGCGGGCGGGCTGCTCCGGTACGGCGGCGGCCTCGATCGCGGCCTCCGCCTCCGCGGCGGCCTCGGCCACCGCGGCCTCGGGGTCGTCGCCCCGCTCACGCGCGGCCCGGGCGACCAGGCGGTCGGCCTCCTCGCGCAGTTCACCGGCACGGCGCTGGACGCGCTCCAGCTGCCGGGTCAGGTCGGCGACCTCGCGCTCGGCCTGCTTGGCGGCGTTGCTCGCCGAGTCGGCCTGGACCTCGGTCAGCGAGCGGGCGCCGGTGATCTCGGCGACGTCCGGGTCGAAGGCGCCCGCACCGCCCACGATGTGGCGCGAGGCGTCGACGCCCGCCTCCTCCATGAGGCGGAAGATCTGGCGGCGCTGGTGCGGCAGGGCCAGCGAGACGACGACACCGGACTTGCCGGCCCGGGCGGTACGGCCCGAACGGTGCAGGTAGTCCTTGTGGTCACCGGCCGGGTCCACGTTCAGCACCAGGTCGATGCCGTCGACGTGGATGCCGCGGGCGGCGACGTCGGTCGCGACGAGGGCGTTGACGTAACCGTCCTTGAAGTCGGCGAGCACGCGGGTACGGGCACCCTGCGTCATGCCGCCGTGCAGCGCGTCCGCCTTGACGCCCGCCTCGACGAGCTGCTCGGCGATGCGGTCGGCGCCCAGCTGGGTGCGGACGAAGATGATGGTGCGGCCCTTGCGGGCGGCGATGGCGGAGGTGACCGGCGCCTTGTCCTTCGGCTTCACGACGAGGACGTGGTGCGTCATGGTCGTGACGTTGCCCTGGGCGCTGTCGACCTCGTGGCTCACCGGGTCGTGCAGGTAACGCTTGACCAGCGTGCCGATCTCGTTCTCCATCGTGGCGGAGAAGAGCATGCGCTGACCGCCGACCGGAACCTGGTCGAGCAGCTCGGTGACCTCGGGCAGGAAGCCCAGGTCGGACATCTGGTCGGCCTCGTCGAGGACGGCGATCTGGACGTTCTCCAGGGAGCAGGCACCCCGGTTGATGATGTCGCGCAGCCGGCCCGGGGTGGCGACGAGGACGTCGACACCGCGCTCCAGGGCGTAGATCTGGTTGCCCATCGACGTACCGCCGCAGACGACCTTCATCTTCAGGCCGAGCACGTCGCCGTACGGCTGGAGCGCGTCCGCGACCTGCATCGCGAGCTCACGGGTCGGGGTGAGGATGACCGCGCGGGGCTTCTTCTTCTCGGTGTGGCCGCCGGCCAGCGTGGCCAGGGTCGGCAGACCGAAGGAGAGCGTCTTGCCGGAGCCGGTGCGGCCACGGCCCAGGATGTCCTTGCCGGCCAGGGCGTCCGGAATGGTCGCGGCCTGGATCGGGAAGGGGCTGGTCACACCGTTCTGCGCGAGCTTGCGGACGATGCCCTCGGGCAGCCCCAGGTCGGCGAAGCCGATGGTCGGCTCGGCGTCGGCGTCGGCGGAGTCGGGCTGGGGGGCGTCGGCCTCGACGGACTCGGCGACGACGGCCTCCGCGGCCTCGATGAGCTCGTCGTTCTCGATGTTCTCGGGCATGACGGTGTGGTCAGAACTGGAAATTGACATGCGAAATGCGAAACCTTCCGGAGTCTCGGCACGCGCCCATAACTCCGTGATTCGCAATTTCGACCGCCTCAATGCGGTCCAGCCACGGCAAGGGAGAGTACGCGCCACACGGCGCGCTTCTGTTTCGGCGCCGGGCAATGGGATCAAACGATCTAACACCATACGCACTCCCTCCCACTTTGCGCAAACCGGCCTCTCCGCCCCGCTACACCGGCCCCGCCTGCGGCGACGCCTCCGGCGTCCGGAGCGACGCCGGACCCGGACCCTCCAGTGCGCTCACCACGTCGCTGCGGAACCCGACCGCCGACGAGGCGGAGGGCTGCGGCGACGGCTCCGCGGGCCCCGGGTCCGGCCCCGGGGAGGCCGGCGGCTCGGAAGCGGCCGGGCCGGACGGCGGCGGGGTCACCGGCCGCTGCGGGGCCTCCGACGCCGGGGGCGAGGCCGAGGATGCCGGGAGCCCGCCGCCCTGCGTCGCTCCCTGACCGCCGGGACCTGCCCCGCCGGGTGCCTCGGAGGAAGCGGCAGGGACGTCCGGCTTCGCCGATGCCGTGCGCTCGGGCGCCTCCCGTCCGGAGTGCGCCTGCTCGCCGCCACCGCCGGTGCGGGCACCGCCGGTGCCGGCCACGGTGCCGCCGTCCGGCTCGGCCACGCTCCCCCTCACCCCGGACGGCGGCGATGCCGGGGGCTCTTCTCCGCCGCCACCGACGCTCATACAGCCTGTGGACGCGGCGACCGTCACGGTGACGACGGCCGCCCATCGGACGCGGGCGGACAGCTGGCGCACGGGGGACACCTCCGGGGTACGAAGAGGGGCGGAGCGGTACAGGAAGCAGGGGACTCCGTGCCCAACTCCCAATCCCCCGCCGGGGACACGCCCCGCCCCATGCCCTCCCGCCCCCGCAGCGCAGGGGCGGCGACCCCATCCAGGACCGGTGGCACGGCACCGGAACCGGCCGGCGGCCCCGTCCCGGAAGCCGACGAGGGCCGCCCGGTCCACGGGACACGTACCGGATCCGCCGCCGCGTCCCCTGGTCCGCGATCGCCCCGGACAGGCGATCGTCCCGGACAATGGGGATGTGCTGGAGATGACGCGCGACGCGTTCGAAGAGTTGGTGAGCGAGGCCCTCGACAAGATCCCGCCGGAGCTGACGCGGGTCATGGACAACGTGGCGGTGTTCGTCGAGGACGAGCCCGCCGCCGGCGACCCGGAGCTGCTGGGTCTCTACGAAGGAACACCTCTCACGGAACGCGGTGAGTGGTACGCCGGGGTCCTCCCCGACCGCATCACGATCTACATGGGCCCGACCCTGCGCTTCTGCGAGACCAAGGAGGAGGTCGTCCACGAGGTGGCCGTGACCGTCGTCCACGAGGTGGCGCACCACTTCGGGATCGAGGACGCGCGGCTCCACGAACTGGGCTGGGGCTGACGTCCGCACGGCCGGGCCTCCCCCGGGCCGGACCGCTCCCCGGACGCCCCGGCCCGCTCCCCCGCCCGGGTCCCCCACCCACCGGCCCGGGCCCTCCCACTCCCCGCCCGGGCCCCTCCCACGACGTCCCCACAAACCGTTTTGGCGATAGCCGCCGCCATCCCATATGCTTCTCACGTCCCCGACGCGCTGGAAAGCGCGCAGGTGGGCCCTTAGCCCTCATCGTCTAGTGGCCCAGGACGCCGCCCTTTCAAGGCGGTAGCACGGGTTCGAATCCCGTTGGGGGCACGCATCAACGTGTGCGAGACTTGTCTCGCACATTGCTAGGTCCTGTGGAGCAGTTTGGAGTGCTCGCCACCCTGTCAAGGTGGAGGCCGCGGGTTCAAATCCCGTCAGGACCGCTGCAGCCTTTATGAGCTGCGTGGCTGGGTAGCTCAGTTGGTACGAGCGATCGCCTGAAAAGCGATAGGTCGCCGGTTCGATCCCGGCCCCAGCCACCACCCGAAGGCCCCGTCCGATGGACGGGGCCTTCGTCGTGTCAGGCCTCTTCCCGCTCCGCCGAGTTCACGCCCCTGCCGCGCCACGCCCGTACCGCCAGGACCAGCAGCACCATCGCGACCACGGCCACCAGCGCCACCGCGTCCGACACCTGCGCACCGATGCGCTGCACCCGCTGCTCGACGGCGAACGACTCGTCCACATCGAACAGGCCGGGCAGCGCCGTCGTCCCGTCGTACGCGAGGAAGAGCGCGCCGAGGGCGATGAAGAAGAGCCCCGACAGCAGCGTCGTGCTGTGCAGCTCGAATCGGCCGAGCCGGAGGGTGCGACCGCGCAGCCATGCCCGCCGCCCCAGGTCGAAACGCTCCCAGAGCAGCGCGAGCAGGAAGAGCGGGACCGCCATGCCCAGCGCGTAGACGGCGAGCAGCAGGCCGCCGTAGGCCGGGCTGCCGCCGACCGCCGCCACGGTGAGGACGCTGCCGAGGATCGGCCCCGCGCAGAAACCGGCCAGGCCGTACACGGAGCCCAGCGCATAGACCGATACGGCGGTGGCCGGGCGGATCCGGCCGCTGAGCGCGCTGATCCGGCGCGAGGCGAAGCCCAGGCCCACGATCTGCGCGACGCCGAGCGCAATGATCAGCCACCCCGCACCGAGGACGAACGCGTCACGGTGGCCGTAGAAGAGCCGCCCGGCGTACGAGCCGGCGGCACCGAGCGGGACCAGGGTGGTGGCCAGACCCGCGTAGAAGATGCCGGTGCGGGCCAGGAGCCGCGAGGCGGAGTCGATGGAGTACGCGAAGAAGGCGGGCAGCAGCAGCGCGCTGCACGGACTGACCAGGGCGAGCAGTCCGCCGAGAAAGGCCGCGACATAGCCGATGCCGGTTGTCATCCCGCGCCGCCCGCGACGTCCTCGGCGCCCGCGGTGCCGCTCCTGGCGCCCGTGCCGCTCTTGGCGTCCTCCGTGGTGCGGGCCGCCTCGGCCGCCGCCTCGATGGCCTCGGCGAAGGCCGCCAGCGGCTGGGCCCCGGCGAGCGGACGGCCGTTGATCAGAAAAGACGGGGTGGAGGTCGCACCGATCCCGTACCCCTGTTCCTGGTCCTTGCTCACCGCGTCGGATGCGGCGGAGCTGTCGGCGTCACGCACGAACCGGTCCAGGTCCGCGACCCCGGCCTGCCGGGCGAGCGCCTTCAGCCGGTCCTCGCCGAACCCCTTCTCCTTGGCCCCCTCGGCGTACGCGGCGCGGTGGAACTGCCAGAAGCGGCCCTGCTGCCCGGCTGCCCAGGCGGCCCGTGCCGCGGCCTGCGACTGGGCACCGAAGATCGGGAAGTTGCGCCACTCGATGCGCAGGGTGCCGTGGTCGACGTACTTCTCCACCAGGGCGGGTTCGGTGTCGCGGGCGAACTTGCCGCAGTAGCCGCACAGGAAATCGGCGTACTCGATGAGGACGACGGGAGCGTCCACCCGGCCCTGCGCGAGCCCGTCACCGGCGTCGCGCCGGGCGAGCCCCGCCAGCTCCGGATAGACCCCGGCATCCGGGTCCGCGGTGACCTCGGCGACCGGCGAGGAGGCGGAGGGACCGGAGGGGTCGGGGGCGGTGGCCCGATAGGAGACGAAGCCGAGCAGAGCGGCAGCGAGGACCACTCCCGCACCGTAGAACAGCGGCTTCCTGGACGACTGCGTACGTGAGGACGGGGGCATGCGGGACTCCGTGCTGGTGACGCGGGAGGGAGGAGGGGCGGCCGGCCGGGGTACGCCGTGCCCGCACCCTCAGTACAAGAAGCCCGGACGGGTACAGCAGGTGGTCAGCTGCCGGAAATGGTACGTGCTGCGACTCCGCATATCCGTGCAGTGACGAGAGGGTGACCCGGACCGCATGAAATACGCTCGCCGTTCCTCGGGCCCGGGTGAGATCCTGGACCCCGTATGTCTACTTCCTTCGCTGATCTCCAGTCCCAGCTCGGACAGCTCTCGCTCCGCGATGCACACCGGCTCGGCCGCCGTCTCGAAGGGGCGCGCCGCATCCGCAAGCCCGAGGCCCGGCAGTCCGTGCTGGACGAGATCGCCGTCGAGTCCGGAAAGGCAGCCGAACGGCTCGCCCTGCGTGCCGAGCGCATGCCCACCGTGTCGTACCCGGAACAGCTCCCGGTCAGTCAGAAGAAGGACGAGATCCTGGCGGCGATACGCGACCACCAGGTCGTGATCGTCGCCGGGGAGACCGGCTCCGGCAAGACCACGCAGATCCCCAAGATCTGCATGGAGCTGGGCCGCGGTGTCCGGGGCATGATCGGGCACACCCAGCCGCGCCGGATCGCGGCCCGTACGGTCGCCGAGCGTGTCGCGGACGAGCTGAAGTCCCCGCTGGGCGAGGCGGTCGGCTGGAAGGTCCGTTTCACCGACCAGGTGAACCCGGACGCGACGTTCGTGAAGCTGATGACGGACGGCATCCTGCTCGCCGAGATCCAGACGGACCGCGAGCTGCGCGCATACGACACGATCATCATCGACGAGGCCCACGAGCGGTCGCTGAACATCGACTTCCTGCTCGGGTACCTGGCCCGGCTGCTGCCCAGGCGCCCGGACCTGAAGGTTGTCATCACCTCGGCGACGATCGACCCCGAGCGGTTCGCGCGCCATTTCGGCGAGGCCCCGATCGTCGAGGTCAGCGGGCGTACCTACCCGGTCGAGGTGCGCTACCGCCCTCTCCTCGAGGAGGACGGCGACGACGCCGACCGGGACCAGGTCACCGCGATCTGCGACGCCGTCGACGAGCTCCAGTCGGAGGGGCCGGGCGACATCCTGGTCTTCCTCTCCGGCGAACGCGAGATCCGCGACACCGCGGACGCGCTGAACAAGAAGAACCTCCGCCACACCGAGGTGCTCCCCCTCTACGCCCGGCTCTCGCACGCCGAGCAGCACCGCGTCTTCCAGCGCCACACGGGACGCCGGATCGTCCTGGCGACCAACGTCGCCGAGACCTCACTGACCGTCCCCGGCATCAAGTACGTGATCGACCCGGGCAACGCCCGGATCTCCCGTTACAGCCACCGCACCAAGGTCCAGCGGCTGCCGATCGAGCGGATCTCGCAGGCCAGCGCCAACCAGCGCAAGGGCCGCTGCGGCCGCACCTCGGACGGCATCTGCGTCCGGCTGTACTCCGAGGACGACTTCCTGACCCGCCCGGAGTTCACCGACCCGGAGATCCTGCGGACGAACCTGGCCTCCGTCATCCTGCAGATGACCGCGGCCGGCCTCGGCGACATCGAGAAGTTCCCCTTCATCGACCCGCCGGACCACCGCAACATCCGCGACGGCATCCAGCTCCTCCAGGAGCTCGGCGCACTGGATCCGAACGAGAAGGATCCGAAGAAGAGGCTCACCCCGCTCGGCCGGAAGCTCTCGCAGCTGCCCGTCGACCCGCGCCTGGCCCGGATGGTCATCGAGGCCGACCGCAACGGCTGTGTCCGCGAGGTCATGGTGATCGCCGCCGCGCTCTCCATCCAGGACCCGCGCGAGCGGCCCTCGGAGAAGCAGACACAGGCCGACCAGCAGCACGCCCGCTTCAAGGACGAGACCTCCGACTTCCTGGCGTTCCTGAACCTGTGGCGGTACATCCGTGAGCAGCAGAAGGAGCGCGGCTCGTCCAGCTTCCGCCGGATGTGCAAGCAGGAGTATCTGAACTTCCTGCGCATCCGCGAATGGCAGGACATCTACGCGCAGCTGCGCACGGTCGCGAAGCAGATGGGTATCGAGCTGAACGGGGAGGACGCGCCCGAGCAGTCGGTGCACACCTCGCTGCTGGCCGGGCTGCTCTCGCACATCGGGCTGAAGGACACCGAGAAGAACGAGTACCTCGGCGCCCGCAGCGCCAAGTTCGCGATCTTCCCCGGATCGGCGCTGTTCAAGAAGCAGCCGCGGTTCGTGATGTCGGCCGAGCTGGTCGAGACGTCCCGGCTGTGGGCGCGGGTCAACGCCCGGGTCGAGCCCGAGTGGATCGAGCCGCTGGCCCAGCACCTGCTGAAGCGCACCTACAGCGAACCGCACTGGGAGAAGGACCAGGCAGCGGTGATGGCGTACGAGCGCGTCACGCTGTACGGGGTACCGATCATCGCCCAGCGCAAGATCAATTTCGGCCGCATCGACGCCGAGACCTCCCGTGATCTGTTCATCCGCAATGCCCTGGTCGAGGGCGACTGGCGGACGCACCACCAGTTCTTCCACGACAACCGCAAGCTCCTCGGAGAGGTC
Organism: Streptomyces sp. NPDC052052; assembly: GCF_040680455.1. Taxonomy (NCBI): domain Bacteria; kingdom Bacillati; phylum Actinomycetota; class Actinomycetes; order Kitasatosporales; family Streptomycetaceae; genus Streptomyces; species Streptomyces sp. NPDC052052. Next base: position 52,000 of record NZ_JBFAWU010000026.1, read on the forward strand.
GAGGAGCTGGAGCACCGCGCCCGGCGCCGCGACATCCTCGTGGACGACGAGACGCTCTTCGACTTCTACGACCGGCGCATCCCCGAGCACGTGGTCTCCGGGGCGCACTTCGACTCCTGGTGGAAGCACAAGCGCCGGGACGAGCCGGACGCGCTGGACTTCGAGCGCTCGATGCTCATCAACGAGAAGGCCGGGGCGGTCACCAAGGACGACTACCCGGACTCCTGGCGGCAGGGGAAGCTCAAGTTCCGGGTGACGTACCAGTTCGAGCCCGGCGCGGACGCGGACGGCGTCACGGTCCACATTCCGCTCCAGGTGCTCAACCAGGTCACCGCGGAGGGCTTCGACTGGCAGATCCCCGGCCTGCGCGAAGAGGTGGTCACGGAGCTGATCCGCTCGCTGCCCAAGCCGGTCCGCCGGCACTACGTTCCCGCGCCGAACTACGCGGGCAAGTTCCTCGACCTCGCGGTCCCCCTCCAGGAGCCGCTGCCGGTCACGCTGGCCCGGGAGCTCCAGCGCATGGTCGGCGTCCCGGTCGACGCCGCCGACTTCGACCTGACGCGCGTCCCGGACCACCTGAAGATCACCTTCCGGATCGTCGACGAGCGGCGCCGCAAGGTCGCCGAGGGCAAGGACCTGGAGGCGTTGAAGCTCCAGCTGCGCCCCAAGGCCCGCCAGGCCCTCTCCAAGGCCGCTGCGGCCACCGCGGGCCCGTCGGGCGAGTCCATCGAGCGTTCGGGCCTCACGGACTGGACGATCGGCACGCTGAACCAGGTCTTCGAGACCCGGAGGGCCGGCCAGCCGGTCAAGGCGTACCCGGCCCTCGTCGAGCAGGAGGGAGCCGCGGCGGGCACCGTCGCCGTACGGCTCTTCGACACCGAGGCCGAGCAGCAGAAGGCGATGTGGCGCGGCACTCGGAAGCTGATTCTGCTGAACATCCCGGTGAACCCGGCGAAGTTCGCCTCGGACCAGCTGACGAACCAGCAGAAGCTGGCCCTGTCCCGCAATCCGCACGGCTCCATCCAGGCGCTCTTCGAGGACTGCGCGACGGCGGCCGCCGACCGGCTGATCGGCGTGCACGGCGGCCCGGCCTGGGACGAGGAGTCGTACCGCAAGCTGTACGACCAGGTGCGTGCCGACCTCGTCGCCCTGACCGAGCACACCGTCAAGCAGGTCCAGCAGGTGCTCGCCGCCTGGCAGTCCTGCGAGCGGCGCCTGAAGGCCACCAACAGCCTCGTCCTGGTCAACAACGTCACCGACGTACGGAACCAGCTCGCCGCCCTCGTACCCCCCGGCTTCGTCACCGCGACCGGGCTGCGCAGGCTGCCCGACCTGATGCGCTATCTGGTCGCGGCGGACCGCCGGCTCCAGCAGATGCCCACGGCCGTCCAGCGCGACACCACGCGCATGGAGAAGGTCCACGAGATGCAGGACGAGTACGCCTGGCTGCTCGAACAGATGCCGCAGGGCAGGCCCGTCCCGCAGGAGGTCCTGGACATCCGCTGGATGATCGAGGAGCTCCGGGTCAGCTATTTCGCGCACGCCCTGGGGACCGCCCAGCCCGTCTCCGACAAGCGGATCATGAAAGCGATCGACGCCGCTGCCCCGTGAGACGCACCCGGTCACCGGCGTAATGGACCGGGCACCTTGGGTGAGGTCGACCAGACCCTCTGACCTGCTGTACAGTCTGTCTTCGCAGCCAGCCGCAAGGCAGCAGCGAAAACCTGGTCCTGTGGAGCAGTTTGGAGTGCTCGCCACCCTGTCAAGGTGGAGGCCGCGGGTTCAAATCCCGTCAGGACCGCAGTAAAGAAAGCCCGGATCCACTGGATCCGGGCTTTCTCGCGTCCTGCCGCCGACATCTTCCGACGGGCAGTCAGAGAGCGGCGACCGCCGCGCACTTCGCGGGCACGGGACGGTGGCCCACGGGGAGGTGGCGCGTACGGCGACGCCCATGGCGCACGAGACCCGCACACTTCCGCGCGCCCATCCGGCCGCCGCTTCCGACTGCCGCCACCTCGCGCCCCGACGCCCCGGTCCACCATCGCCTTCCGCGACTCTCCAGGGGCCCGTGACGGCCTCTCGGACGCCCCTCCCCGCCCCGCCCCGCCGGTTCTGTGCGTGGGGGCCCCAGAACGGCACACAGAGGGGTCTGGGCAACCAAGGACCAAAGCCCCTCCATCGAGTGACCAATGGCGAGGCAATCCACTCCCCGGAAGTGGCAGCCTGGTACCCGGCGCGGCCCATGCAGTGTGATAGGAGTCACTCAAAGAGTTTCAGGAAGGTGTGTCTTTACTCCCTCCCTACAACTGGCGAATTTAATATGTGCAATTGCACCACTCGGACGGGAGCACCACAGGACATTCCGAACCGTGCCGACCCAACCTCCCCAGCCCCTCGGGGTCAGGCCCACACAAGCCCGAACAGGCCCACACACAGACGCATCGCCACCCCTGACCAGAGCCAACCGGACGTCCGGTTTCCGACATCGCCGGAGAACAGAAAAATCGCGCTGGACCCGGCGGAGTCCAGCGCGATGAACGACGCACCCGTATGGAACAGGTATGGCGCCCGTTGGGGCGGACGCCCGTCATGTGGAGCTATGGGGGGCTTATGCGGGTTGGGGGGCCCGCTAGCCCAGTTGTGGCGCGGCAGGGGGTGTGTCAGGCCTCGCTGCGCTGCTGCGGGATACCCGCAAGCAGTGCGCGGACCTCTGCCTCGCGGTACCGGCGGTGTCCACCAAGCGTGCGGATGGACGTGAGCTTGCCCGCCTTGGCCCAGCGGGTAACCGTCTTCGGGTCCACGCGGAACATCGTGGCGACCTCAGCCGGGGTCAGCAGCGGCTCGGCATCAGGGGTGCGAGCGGTCATGAGCGGCCTCCTCGGGAGAACCGAACCATCTCGGTTCTTTCCTCTAAATTCTGCACCTTGACCCGCGTTGCCCGAAATGGCGGACGCGGGTCGAGTCGGTTATAGGACGAACGGCTTGTCCTCGGCACTACAACTACACCATCCGTCCAGCCGCGTCGGCCAAACCGATGGAATTGCCCTCCCAGGTGTTCATCAGCGACGGAAGCCGATGGACCATGCCATAGCGGACAGTCACGCCACCGTGACGATCAGTCACAGGACGATCAGGAGTCACCAGACCCCCCATAGCATGCAATGCAGAGCATTCCGCCCTTAGTTGGGCGGATGGAGCCCTCCCCGGGCTCCTTGTCCTATTTTGGCACGAGGAGTAGGGAAGGACGCAAGGGCCCAGTTAGTGCAATCCATCACGCTTGAGGCATAGGCCCGGTTCGGGACGTAGGTCCTGTGTCCCAAGACACACCTGCGCCCCTCCAGCTTCACGGGTCACACGCGTCACACGTTCAGACGCCCAGGGAACCACGTCAGTTCGCGAACTGACGATCTTTTACCGCCCGCCAGCGCTCCACCAGCCGTCCGTAGGCCGCACCGGCCCCCTCGGCGTCGCCCGCCCGCAGCGCCGCGATGCCCTCGGCCACATCGGCGGCCGAGCGGTCCTCGGCCAGCCGCTCCGGCGGCAGCGCGTGCACCAGGCCGGCGTAGTCCAGTTCCACCAGTGCGCGCGGATGGAACTCCTCCAGCCAGCGCCCCACCTCCACGAGCCGCTCGGTCAGCGGACCCTCGTCCACGTTCTCGCGCAGCGCCTTCAGGGCCCGCGCCAGCCGACGCCGGGCCTGGACCATCGGCGTCCGGTAGCGCAGCACGGGCGGCTCACCGTCCTCGCCCGCCTCCGTGTACTCCCGCTCCTCGTCGCAGAAGAGCGTGAACCAGTACACCGGGACCTGCCAGACCGACGTGAGGATCCAGGGCCTGGCGTCCGGATTGCGCTCCGCCCACCGCTCGTGGTCCACGACCGCCTGGCCCCGCACCACCGGGGGCAGTACGGCGTCGAGCACCGGTCCGGGGAACATCTCCATCAGTTCCCCCAGCGCCAGCCACCCGCGCAGCCTGGTCCGCCACGGACAGACGCACACCACTCCGTCGATCTCGGCGACGAACGCGTCCGCGCTCTCGCGCACGGGCACGCCGACCGGCGGCGTGGCCACCAAGTCGGCAAGGGAACGACGCAGTTCGTCCTGGGCGGTGGGGATACGGGCCCGCCCGGCGTAACGCGTCCAATGGGTGCGCTCGGGCTCCGGGAAGGCTGCCAGCGGCTCGTACACCCGGAGGTAGGACGCGTAAGGGACGAGTACTGAAGACACCACCGCCATGCAGCAAATCGTGTCATGCCCGTACTCCGCCGGGGGGTGATCCTGAGCACTGGAACAGATCTACGCCCGCGTAGGACTTACTCTCGTGCCCATCGGACCGGCCGTGCGGCCGGGCCGCGGCCCTCCCCACCTCCAGGAGGGTCCCGCCGCTTCGTACTTGGGAGTCACCACAGTGACCGATGTGACCGACGGCGTCCTGCGCACCCTGTTCCGCTCGGATCAGGGAGGCCACGAGCAAGTCGTGCTCTGCCAGGACCGCGCCAGCGGCCTCAAGGCTGTCATCGCCCTCCACTCCACCGCCCTGGGCCCGGCCCTCGGCGGCACCCGGTTCTACCCGTACGCCTCCGAGGAGGAGGCCGTCGCGGATGCTCTGAACCTGTCACGCGGTATGTCCTACAAGAACGCCATGGCCGGTCTCGACCACGGCGGCGGGAAGGCCGTGATCATCGGGGACCCCGAGACGATCAAGTCCGAAGAGCTGCTGCTGGCCTACGGCCGGTTCGTGGCCTCGCTCGGCGGCCGCTATGTGACGGCCTGCGACGTCGGCACCTACGTCGCCGACATGGACGTCGTCGCCCGCGAGTGCCGCTGGACCACCGGCCGCTCCCCGGAGAACGGCGGCGCCGGCGACTCCTCCGTCCTCACGGCGTTCGGTGTCTTCCAGGGCATGCGGGCCTCCGCCCAGCACCTCTGGGGCGACCCGACGCTGCGTGGCCGAAAAGTAGCGGTCGCCGGAGTCGGCAAGGTCGGTCACCACCTGGTCGAGCACCTGCTGTCGGACGGCGCGGAGGTCGTGATCACGGATGTGCGCGAGGAGTCCGTCCGCCGCATCACCGATCTGCATCCCGAGGTCGCGGTCGCGACGGACACCGCGGCACTGATCCGCACCGAGGGTCTCGACATCTACGCCCCGTGCGCGCTCGGCGGCGCCCTGAACGACGACACCGTTCCGGTGCTCACGGCGAAGGTGGTGTGCGGTGCGGCCAACAACCAGCTCGCGCACCCCGGGATCGAGAAGGACCTCGCGGACCGGGCGATCCTGTACGCACCCGACTACGTGGTGAACGCCGGCGGTGTCATCCAGGTCGCCGACGAGCTGCACGGCTTCGACTTCGACCGGTGCAAGGCGAAGGCGACGAAGATCTTCGACACCACTCTCACGATATTCGCACGTGCAAAGGATGATGGGATTCCGCCGGCCGCCGCGGCCGACCGGATCGCCGAACAGCGCATGGCCGAAGCACGCCGTAGCTGACGGTCGCGGGGCGTCACTCGCCGCCCCGCACCTTCCCTGCCCTTTCCCTTCGTCCGACCCGCCGACCTGCGAGAGAAGACTCACGCCGGTCGGCGGGTCGCATGCCGAGAAGAGGCTAAAATCGCAGTTGACCAGCGAGGAAAGGGCTTCTCGCCGGTCTCCTTCCGAGGCACGTGATGCGGGCGGCGTACCGCATGGCCGCGGAAGCAGGTACCGTTGAAGCCCTACAGGCACGGTCTCTCTGTCGAGAGTCCGTCCTGAAACATGAACGCGTGTCAAGACTCTGGGGCCGTCGAGCCCCGTCACCGAGGGGGTCGAGCCATGGGGCGCGGCCGGGCAAAGGCCAAGCAGACCAAGGTCGCCCGCCAGCTGAAGTACAGCAGCGGCGGGACTGACCTGTCGCGTCTGGCCAGTGAGCTGGGCGCATCGACTTCGAGTCAGCCACCGAACGCGGAGCCGTTCGAGGACGACGACGAGGAAGACGACCGGTACGCACAGTACGCGGATCTGTACAACGACGACGACGACGAAGAGGACGAGGACGACACGTCCAGTTCGTCGTCGCAGCGCCGCGGCGCTTGACCTCGCGCTGACACTTCAACCCGGTCCAGGCCCGTCCCGGACCGGGTTCTGTGTTGCCTCGACACGGTTCCGCGACAGCATCGTTCCGGCACCGCGCGGTGTCCGGGAACGAAGGTGCGCAGGAGCGAAGTGGCGACCGGGCAGGACCCGGTCGCCACTTCGCACTACCGTGCGTAGTCGCCCACCAGCTCGGCGCCCGAGGTGTGTGCCCCACGCTCCGTGATCTCGCCGGCGACCCACGACTCGACACCGCGGTCGGCGAGCGTCGTCAGGGCCACGTCCACGGAAGAGGCGGGGACGATCGCGATCATCCCGACGCCCATGTTCAGCGTCTTCTCCAGCTCCAGCCGCTCGACCTGCCCCGCCTTGCCGACCAGGTCGAAGACCGCGCCGGGCGTCCAGGTGGACCGGTCGACCCTGGCGTGCAGTCCGTCCGGGATGACCCGGGCCAGGTTGTTGGCCAGGCCACCGCCGGTGACATGGCTGAAGCCGTGCACCTCGGTCGTCCGAGTGAGGGCGAGGCAGTCCAGCGAGTAGATCCTGGTGGGCTCCAGGAGCTCCTCACCGAGCGTCCGGCCGAACTCCTCGACCTCCCGGTCCAGCGCCCAGCCGGCCCGGTCGAACACCACATGGCGGACGAGCGAGTACCCGTTGGAGTGAAGACCGGACGACGCCATCGCGATCACGACGTCACCCTCGCGGATACGTTCCGGGCCGAGCAGCTGGTCGGCTTCGACCACACCGGTACCGGCACCGGCGACATCGAAGTCGTCGGGGCCGAGGAGCCCCGGGTGCTCGGCGGTCTCGCCGCCGACCAGGGCGCAGCCGGCCAGGACACAGCCTTCGGCGATGCCCTTCACGATGGACGCGACACGCTCGGGGTGCACCTTGCCGACGCAGATGTAGTCGGTCATGAAGAGCGGCTCGGCACCGCAGACGACCAGGTCGTCGACGACCATGCCGACGAGGTCGTGGCCGATGGTGTCGTACACGCCCATCTGGCGCGCGAGGTCGACCTTCGTCCCGACGCCGTCGGTGGCGGAGGCGAGCAGCGGACGCTCGTAACGCTTGAGAGCAGAGGCGTCGAAGAGTCCGGCGAAACCGCCCAGGCCACCAAGGACCTCGGGGCGCCGTGTCTTCTTCACCCACTCCTTCATCAGTTCGACGGCGCGGTCGCCGGCCTCGATGTCGACGCCCGCTGCCGCGTAGGAAGCACCTGTTGTCTCAGACATGGCCTGGGATCTTTCGTGTGGAGATACGGGGCTGGTGGCCAGAGGGATACGGCCGGGCCGTCACGGACGACGCAGCGCGTCGGACGCGGCGGTTGCCGCAGGGCCTGCCGCCAGCTCGGTCTCCAGCAGCTGCTTGCCGAGCAGCTGCGGATCCGGCAGCTCCATCGGGTACTCGCCGTCGAAGCAGGCGCGGCACAGGTTCGGCTTGGCGATCGTCGTCGCCTCGACCATCGCGTCGAGCGAGATGTACGCGAGCGAGTCGGCACCCATCGACGTACAGATCTCGTCGACCGTCATGCCATTGGCGATCAGCTCGGCGCGGGTCGCGAAGTCGATGCCGAAGAAGCAGGGCCACTTCACCGGCGGGGACGAGATCCGGATGTGGATCTCGGCGGCTCCGGCCTCGCGGAGCATCCGGACCAGCGCGCGCTGGGTGTTGCCGCGGACGATCGAGTCGTCGACGACCACCAGGCGCTTGCCCTTGATGACTTCCTTGAGCGGGTTCAGCTTGAGCCGGATCCCCAGCTGGCGGATGGTCTGCGACGGCTGGATGAAGGTCCGGCCGACATAGGCGTTCTTCACCAGTCCGGAGCCGAACGGGATGCCGCTGGCCTCCGCGTATCCGATGGCGGCGGGGGTACCGGACTCCGGGGTCGCTATGACCAGGTCGGCTTCCACGGGGGATTCGGCAGCCAGCTTGCGGCCCATCTCCACCCGGGAGAGATAGACGTTGCGCCCGGCGATGTCGGTGTCGGGGCGGGCCAGATAGACGTACTCGAAGACACAGCCCTTGGGCTTCGCTTCCGCGAAGTGCGAGCTGCGCAGGCCGTTCTCGTCGATGGCGACGAGCTCGCCCGGCTCGATCTCGCGGACGAAGCTGGCACCGCAGATGTCGAGGGCGGCGGACTCGGAGGCCACCACCCAGCCGCGCTCCAGCCGACCCAGAACCAGCGGGCGGATGCCCTGCGGGTCACGGGCCGCGTAAAGGGTGTGCTCGTCCATGAAGACGAGGGAGAAGGCGCCCTTCACCTCGGGGAGCACCTTGGGGGCCGCCTGCTCGATGGTGAGCGGCTTGCCGTCCTCGTCGACCTGGCCGGCGAGCAGGGCGGTGACCAGATCGGTGTCGTTCGTCGCGGCGACCTGGGTGGAGCGGCCGTCCTTGCGGGGAAGGGCGGCGACCATCTCGGCGAGCCGGGCCGTGTTGACCAGGTTGCCGTTGTGGCCCAGGGCGATCGAGCCGTGCGCGGTCGCACGGAACGTCGGCTGCGCGTTCTCCCACACCGAGGCACCGGTGGTGGAGTAACGGGCATGACCGACCGCGATATGGCCCTGGAGAGATCCCAGAGACGTTTCGTCGAAGACCTGCGAGACCAGTCCCATGTCCTTGAAGACCAGGATCTGGGACCCGTTGCTCACTGCGATGCCCGCGGACTCCTGTCCACGGTGCTGCAGGGCATACAGTCCGAAATAGGTGAGCTTGGCGACCTCTTCACCCGGAGCCCAGACACCGAAGACGCCGCAAGCGTCCTGGGGGCCTTTCTCGCCGGGGAGCAGGTCGTGGTTGAGTCGTCCATCACCACGGGGCACGCCACCGAGTGTAGGCGAGGTCGACCACTGGTCCGAATTCGGGATACCGGTCCCGAGCACCGGGTAAGCGCCCCGGAGGACCTTTCGAGGATTCTGCGGGACGATCACTTGGAGTGATTGATTCCGGAACATCAGGGCGCTAGGAGCCGGCGCGAACCGGCCACAGGGCGGGGGCCGCCGGACCAGCGGCCGTTCACCGACCCGTTCCGGCACGCCCGAAGCCGTCCTGCCGGGACGGACCGTGGCGCTCGGTGAGTCGACGACGCTCCATCAGAGAGTCTGCCCGAACGTCTGTTTCGTGGCGAGCCTCACACCTGACAGGTTCGCATCCGGCCTCCCGAACGGGCTCGCACCAGGCGGAGCGGGGTCTTCGCGCCGCCGGCCGGACCAGGCCGGGCCTGGTCCGGGCACCGAATCGCACCCGGCGGTCCACAGTGCGAGACCCTCATTGACAGGCGCATGACCGATTGACAGTCTCCTGCCCCATGCAGCCTCTCGGCGACCGCACGGTCACGCTCGTGGAGCGCCGCCACGTCGATCTGGGACGTGTCGCGAGCGCCATCTGTCGCTGCACCTGATTCCCCGGCGCGCTCCCGGCCTTTTCTTCTTCTGCGCCTTTGTCGCGCACGGCCGGTACCGCTTCCCCCTCTCCGCCGCGCGCCGGCTGCGGCCACACCCGCCTCCCGTCACCCGCGCACGGCCGCACGCACCCGGAACCGCGGCCGGCTCCTGACGGTGGCCGACGGGTCCCACCTCCCCTTCCGCCGCTGCCCGCGATCCAACCCTGCCTTCGGAGCATTCATGTCGTCACAAAATTCGAACTTGCGTTCCCATGCGTCGCATGCGCCGCTGACCCGGCGCGCCTTCGGGGCCGCTGTCGGTGTCACGGCCGCCACCGCCGCCGTGGGAATCCCGGCCGCCTCCCCCGCCTCGGCGGCCCCCGTGGCCGAAGAGGTCCACGAGCGGCCCTTCCGGGCGGCCCGGGGCAAGCACTCCCGGCGGCCCAACATCCTCTTCATCCTCGGCGACGACCTCGGCTGGGCCGACCTCTCCTCCTACGGATCGCCGCACATCCGCACGCCCCATCTGGACCGGCTGGGACAGCAGGGCGTGCGATTCACGGACGCCTACTCCGGTTCCGCCACCTGCTCCCCCACCCGGTTCAGCCTCTACACCGGGCGCTATCCGGGCCGTACCGAGGGCGGGCTCGCCGAACCCATCGCGGACCGGTCGGTGGGGCTTGAACCCACCCACCCCACGCTCGCTTCGCTGCTGCGCGGCGCCGGGTACGCCACCGCGCTGATCGGCAAGTGGCACTGCGGCTATCTGCCCGACTACAGCCCGACCAAGTCAGGATGGGACGAGTTCTTCGGGAACTTCGGCGGCGCGCTGGAGTACTACTCCAAGCTCGGCCTGGGCGGCGAGTACGACCTGTACGAGGGTGATGCCGAGTACCGGGACCTGCGTTACTACACGCGGATCCTGACCGAGCGGGCGAGCGAGTACGTCCAGCGCGAGCACGACAGGCCGTGGCTGCTCAACCTCAACTTCACCACCCCGCACTGGCCGTGGATCGCGGAGGGCGACACGGCCGAGAGCGCCGAGGTCGTCCGAAAAATCAAGGCCGGGGGCCTGTCGGCCCTGTTCCACGCCGACGGCGGCACGGTCGAGAAGTACCGGCAGATGGTCGAGGACCTGGACCGGTCCGTCGGTGAGGTGCTGAAGGCCCTGGCGCGATCCGGCCAGGAGGAGGACACCCTTGTCTTCTTCGCCAGCGACAACGGCGGTGAGCGGTTCTCCTACCAGTGGCCGCTCTCCGGCAACAAGAGCTCCCTCCTGGAGGGCGGCATCCGGGTTCCGGCGGTGCTGCGCTGGCCCGCCAGGATCGATCCGCACCAGGTGAGCGGTCTGCCGGTGTTCTCGCCCGACTGGACGGCGACCCTGCTGGAGCTCGGCGGCGCCCGGCCGGACCCGGCATATCCGCTGGACGGCATCAGCCTCGCCGGGTACCTGCTGCGGGGTGAGGAGCCGCAGGAACGAGATCTGTTCTGGCGGGTGCGCAAGGAGCGGGCGCTGCGGCGCGGCGACTGGAAGTACTACCGGGGCAGCGGCGGGCGGGACCAGCTGTTCCAGCTCTCCCGGGACCAGCGGGAGCAGGCCGATCGTGCCGCCGCGGAGCCGGAACTGCTGGCCGAGCTGCGGGCCTCCTGGGAGCGGACGGACGCCGGCCTGCTGCCGTACCCGACGGGATCCTGAGCCGGTCCGCGGCCTCGGTGGCCGACACCCGTGTCCCTTGCCGTTCTCCGCGGTGAGGGACAGGGCCGCCGCGCGTATCCGCGGACGGCCTCCCGGAGACGGGGTCAAGCCGCCGCGAGACGACGCCGGCGGCCGTTCCCGGCTCATCTCATCAGCGGCAGCAGGGCGGAGAGGTCGGCCCGCTCGCCACTGGCGTCGAGCTTTGCCGCGTCGAGGGCCCGCTCCCATGTGGTGCGTCCGGTGGCGAGCCGGATCCAGGTGAGCGGATCGGTCTCGACGACGTTGGGCGGCGTACCGCGGGTGTGCTTGGGGCCCTGGACGCACTGGACGACCGCGAACGGCGGGATCCGCACCTCGACCGAGCCGCCCGGGGCCCTGTCCGCGAGGGCGTCGGCGAGCAGCCGGGTACAGGCGGCGAGCGCCTGCCGGTCGTACGGGATATCGAGCCCGGCCGCGTCGTTCAGGTCGTCGGTGTGCACGACGAGTTCGACGGTACGGGTGACGAGGAAGTCGGCCAGCCGCATCGTCCCGGCCGGGGCCTGCAGCAGCCGGTCCTCCGGGGCGCCCGGCACCAGCTCCTCGAACCGTTCGGCGACCTCCCCGTACAGCGCGTCGAGATCCGGCCGGTCCGCGGCGAGCGCCTTGGTGCCGTCGGCGATGGGGGCGGCCCGGTCGGCCGTCGAGAACGGCCAGTCGAGGAGGGCCACCTCGGGGGCGGCCAGGGCCGGTTCGGGCTGTTCCAGCATCCGGACGAGGTGCGAGAGGCCCATGGTCAGATGGGCGGCCAGTTCGCGCACCGTCCAGTCCCCGAGCCGGGTCGGCCCGGCGAGCTGTTCGGGCGTCAGGCCCCGTACGGCTGCGCGGACGTGGGCGAACTGCGCCAGAACCGCGGTGCGGGTCCTGGCGGGGTCGTAGCGACGGGCTCGTTTCCGGGACGGCGGCATGGTCCAGGAGCCTACCGACAGCCCTCGGGCCGGGCTGACCTTTCCGCCATCCGCCCACGGGCGGGGCACGGTTCCCCGGACTCGGCCCAGGTGTACGGGCGCGGCCTCAGGACCTGGTCGCGAAGGAGCCGATCCCCTGGTCGAGCAGGTCGAAGCCCCGCCCGGCAAGCATCAGGGCATCCGGCACGACCTGGTCCGCCGACTCCCCCGCCAGCAGCCGCAACTGGTTGTGCACGATCAGACCGTTCCGGGTGGCGATCAGCTGCGCGGCCGCGATCCTGACGAGAGCCGGCTCCTCACCCTCGTCGACCAGGACCTCCGCGAGCAGGTCGAGGGAGCGCAGGGAGGACGCATGAGCCCGGATGAGCAGCGCCGGGGTCTCCTGGATCAGCCGACGCAGTTCGAGCGCCAGTGGTGCGTCGCTCATCCCGACCGAGGGGTCGTGGGCCTCGACGGCCGCCAGGAACTGGCGCCGCGCCGCGTCCGTCGCGGACTCGCCTACGGCCCGGTCCCGCACCACGCGCGCGACATCGCCGATGTGCTCCTCCAGAGGGGCGAGGACCAGGTCCTCCTTGCCGGCGAAGTAGTTGAAGACCGTCATCTTCGACACGTCGGCCGCCTCGGCGATCTCGGCGACCGAGACCTGGTCGAAGCCGCGCTCGGCAAAGAGTCCGGCGGCCGCGCTCAGCAGACGGTGGCGCGTCTGGAGCTTCTTGCGCTCGCGCAGGCTCATCCCCTCAGTCATGGCCGCACCGTACCAGGATGAATATTGACCTCTGCCCAATTCTTGACTTGATCCATATTTGCCGGATGCAGGCCGGAAGCAGGAAACGAGAACGGCCCCTCCCATCCGGGCGGGGCCGTCCTCAGGCGGAATCAGACGTCAGGCGAGCAGACCCGGAATGGTCTCCTCGTGCGCCGTGCGCAGCTCGCTGAGCGGAATGCTGAACTCGCCCTGGATCTCGATCTCCTCACCGTCCACGACACCGATCCGGGTGACGGGCAGACCCCGCGCCCCGCACATGTCGTTGAAGCGGAGCTCCTCGCTGCGCGGAACGGAGACGATCGCGCGCCCCGCCGACTCGGAGAAGAGGAAGGTGAACGCGTCCAGACCGTCCGGCACGACCAGCCGGGCACCCTTCCCGCCCCGCAGGCAGGACTCGGTGACCGCCTGGATCAGACCGCCGTCGGAGAGGTCGTGCGCCGCGTCGATCATGCCGTCGCGGGACGCCGAGATCAGGATCTCGCCGAGCAGCTTCTCGCGCCCCAGGTCGACCTGGGGCGGCATGCCGCCCAGGTGCCCGTGGACGACCTCGGACCAGGCCGAGCCGCCGAACTCCTCACGCGTGTCGCCCAGCAGGTAGAGGAGCTGCCCCTCGTCCGCGAAGGCGACCGGCGTACGCCGGCTGACATCGTCGATCACACCGAGCACGGCCACGACCGGCGTCGGGTGGATCGCCGTCTCACCGGTCTGGTTGTACAGCGACACATTGCCGCCGGTGACCGGGGTACCCAGCTCCAGGCAGCCGTCCGCGAGACCACGGGTGGCCTCGGCGAACTGCCACATCACGTCCGGGTCCTCGGGCGAACCGAAGTTCAGGCAGTCCGAGACCGCGAGTGGCTTGGCACCGGAGGCGGCGACATTGCGGTACGCCTCCGCCAGCGCGAGCTGCGCACCGGTGTACGGGTCGAGCTTGGCGTACCGGCCGTTGCCGTCGGTCGCCATGGCCACGCCCAGGTTCGACTTCTCGTCGATCCGGACCATGCCGGCGTCCTCGGGCATCGCGAGCACGGTGTTGCCCTGCACGAACCGGTCGTACTGGTCCGTGATCCAGGACTTCGACGCCTGGTTCGGCGAAGCGACCAGCTGGAGGACCTGCTCGCGCAGCTCCGCGCCGTTCGCCGGACGCGCCAGCCTGCCCGCGTCGTCGGCCTGCAGCGCGTCCTGCCAGGACGGCCGGGCGAACGGGCGGTGGTACGTCGGACCCTCGTGGGCGACGGACCGCGGCGGCACGTCGACGATCTGCTCGCCGTGCCAGAAGATCTCCAGCTGGGAGCCCTCGGTCACCTCACCGATGACGGTGGCGATGACGTCCCACTTCTCGCAGATCTCCAGGAAACGCTCGACGTGCCGCGGCTCGACGATCGCGCACATGCGCTCCTGCGACTCGCTCATGAGGATTTCCTCGGGCGAGAGGGAGGAGTCGCGCAGCGGCACGGTGTCCAGCTCGACGCGCATGCCGCCGGAGCCGGCGGAGGCCAGCTCGGAGGTGGCGCAGGACAGGCCGGCGCCACCGAGGTCCTGGATACCGGCGACGAGCTTCTCGCGGAAGATCTCCAGGGTGCACTCGATGAGGAGCTTCTCCTGGAACGGGTCGCCGACCTGGACGGCCGGGCGCTTCGCCGGGCCGGTCGACTCGAAGGTCTCCGAGGCCAGCACCGAGACGCCACCGATGCCGTCGCCACCGGTGCGGGCACCGTAGAGGATCACCTTGTTGCCGGGGCCGGACGCCTTGGCGAGGTGGATGTCCTCGTGCTTCATCACGCCGATGCAGCCGGCATTGACCAACGGGTTGCCCTGGTAACAGGCGTCGAAGACGACCTCGCCGCCGATGTTCGGCAGCCCCAGGCAGTTGCCGTAGCCGCCGATGCCCGCCACGACACCCGGCAGGACGCGCTTGGTGTCGGGATGGTCGGCCGCGCCGAACCGCAGCGGGTCGACGACGGCGACGGGGCGGGCGCCCATGGCGAGGATGTCGCGGACGATGCCGCCGACACCGGTCGCCGCACCCTGGTAGGGCTCGATGTACGAGGGGTGGTTGTGCGACTCGACCTTGAAGGTGACCGCGTACCCCTGACCGACGTCGACCACACCGGCGTTCTCGCCGATGCCGACGAGCATCGCGTCGTTGACCGGGGCCTTCTCGCCGAACTGCTTGAGGTGGACCTTGCTGCTCTTGTAGGAGCAGTGCTCGGACCACATCACGGAGTACATGGCGAGCTCGGCGCCGGTGGGACGGCGGCCCAGGATCTCGCGGATCCGGGCGTACTCGTCCTCCTTGAGGCCGAGCTCCTTCCAGGGCTGCGCGACGTCCGGGGTCTCGGCCGCGTGCTTGACCGTATCCAGGCTCATGCGTTGACCAGCTTCTTGATGATCGAGGTGAAGAAACCGAGGCCGTCGGTGCGACCGGTTCCGATCAGCGGCTCGACGGCGTGCTCCGGGTGCGGCATCAGACCGACAACATTGCCCGCGGCGTTGGTGATGCCGGCGATGTCGCGCAGCGAGCCGTTGGGGTTCATGTCCAGATAGCGGAAAGCGACCCGGCCCTCCGCCTCCAGTTCGTCGAGCACGCGCTCGTCGGCGACGTACCGCCCGTCCATGTTCTTGAGCGGGACGGAGATCTCCTGGCCCGCGGAGTAGTCCGAGGTCCAGGCGGTCTCCGCGTTCTCGACGCGCAGCTTCTGGTCGCGGCAGATGAAGTGCAGGTGGTTGTTGCGCAGCATCGCGCCGGGCAGCAGGTGCGCCTCGGTCAGGATCTGGAAGCCGTTGCAGATGCCGAGCACCGGCATTCCCGCCCGCGCGTTCTCGATGATCGTCTCCATGACCGGCGAGAAGCGGGAGATGGCTCCGGCCCGCAGGTAGTCGCCGTAGGAGAAGCCTCCCGCCAGGACGACCGCGTCGACCTGGTGCAGGTCCTTGTCGCGGTGCCACAGCGAGACGGGCTCGGCGCCCGCGACCCGTACGGCCCGCAGGCTGTCCTGGTCGTCCAGCGTGCCGGGAAAGGTGACGACTCCGATGCGAGCGGTCACTTCGACTCCTCGGCCTTCTCCACCTTGACGGTGAAGTCCTCGATCACGGTGTTGGCGAGGAAGGTCTCGGCCATCTCGTGAATGCGACCGAGGGCGGCCTCGTCGACCGGCCCCTCGACCTCGAGCTCGAAACGCTTTCCCTGACGTACGTCCGCGATTCCCTCGAAGCCGAGACGGGGCAGTGCACGCTGCACCGCCTGTCCCTGCGGGTCGAGGATCTCGGGCTTGAGCATGACGTCGACTACGACGCGTGCCACTGGCACTCCCGGTGGTGGTGTGGTGCGACTGATTCTCCGGAGGGTTCCCCAGACCCCCGCAGGTCCCCTCAGCCTACCCGGCCAGAAATTCTACGCGAGTAGATATCCACAGGCCCCGATCGCGCCGGATAAGGACTGCGGCAACACACGAGGAAAGTCCTGCAAAGATTCTTACTGCCGACACATACAGAAGGCTGACACGCGGAGGTAATTGGACGGGCTTCACCATGCGGCACTCATCGCTGTACAAATGATTACCGGGGAATGCAGAATTACCCCTAAACAGTCGACATCTGTCGACCCCCATCCGCCTAACAGCCGGAAGGCCGGTATCAGCGCATATCAGACGCGCCGACACCGTAGGAAAGGACCGATATTCGTGGCTCAGCGCGTAGTGGTCACGCTCTCCGACGACATCGACGGGGGAGCAGCGGCGGAAACGGTCACCTTCGCCCTGGACGGGAAGTCGTACGAGATCGACCTCAATCCGTCCAATGCAAAGAAACTGCGCAAGGCCCTGGCGCCGTACATGGCGGCGGGCCGGAAGCAGACAAATACCAGAAAGCGCGGCAGGACTCCGGGACCGTACCGGCACACCTCGCTCGAACCCGATCCGGCGGCCGTGCGCGCCTGGGCCCGCTCCCACCGGATGGAGGTGCCGGCCCGCGGCCGGATCCCCAAGAAGGTCTACGAGGCGTTCCGCCAAGCCAGTTGAGCGCCCGGCCGCCGGACCGCCCGACCGGCCCGGCGGCCGGGGCGGTCGACGAGCGGATCTCGGCGCACGCGCGCCGACGCTCCGGCGCACGCTCGCGAACGCCCTGGCGCACGCTCACGAACGCCCTGGCGCACGCCTCGACGACACCCCGCGGGAGCCGACTTGCGCTACACCCCCGCAGGTCGGCTAAAGTCTGGAGCACGCCGAGGGGCAAGGCCGCAAAGCCGAACCTCACGCAGCGTGCGGGTGTAGTTCAGTAGCAGAACATCCCCCTTCCAGGGGGAAGGCGCAGTGTGCAATTCCTGTCACCCGCTCTGCATCGCTCTTCACGACCACTCCGGTGGATCAGGTAGAGTAGTGCTCGCACCGCCCGATGGATCTCTCGAAAGGGAGTACAATGAGCGGCAGCAATGCGGACGTGGCTCAGTTGGTAGAGCATCACCTTGCCAAGGTGAGGGTCGCGAGTTCGAATCTCGTCGTCCGCTCTTGATAAGACGAAGGCCCTGGTCGAATCCGACCGGGGCCTTCGTCGCATTCCCACTCACCCCCTCCGCCCTCCCCTCCCCTTCCCCGACTGGGAGATGCCCGGCATCGGCGGTGTGAGTGTGGCCACATCCCTGCGGGTCCAACGGCCGCACGGCCGGACGGCGATCGTGACGGGCCCGAGTCGGCCGGGGCGTCCGAAGCGGACCCCTCCGTGGATGTCCCGACCTTGGCACCGAAGATCGTCCCGCCCGGCAGCCGGCCGGGATCACCGGACGGAGCACGCGGGACAGCGGTGTGCGGTCGCGGAGTTGGCGGCCGATGGGATCTTTCCGGGGCCCCACCGCCGACCGCGCGCGAGGCCTGGAAACGGGAGCCGGCGGTCGGCGGGGCGCTGGTCAGGGAGATCGCCGAGCGGGCGGCGCTGTCACGGGGGAACGCCCGGAACCGCCTTTCGCGGGGCGCCTCGAAGCCTGGGCGGAGGACTGCTCTGCGGCAGTGCGTCCCGCGCACGGGCGCGCATGGGTATAGTGGTCCTCGCGCTTCGGCGCCTGCGGACGTGGCTCAGTTGGTAGAGCATCACCTTGCCAAGGTGAGGGTCGCGAGTTCGAATCTCGTCGTCCGCTCGGTTCAGCAAGAAGCCCCCGGTCTCTCGGCCGGGGGCTTCTTCGTGTCCGGGAGCCGCTTACCGCCAGGGCATGCCGGTGAGGCGCTCGTACGCCTCCAGGTACTTCGCCCGGGTCGCGTCCACGATCTCCTGGGGCAGCGCCGGGGGCGGCTGCTCGCTCTTGCGGTCCCAGCCGGAGGCCGGGGAGACCAGCCAGTCGCGTACGAACTGCTTGTCGTAACTGGGCTGGGCCCGGCCCGGCTCCCAGCTGTCCGCGGGCCAGAAGCGGGAGGAGTCCGGGGTCAGCACCTCGTCGGCGAGGATCAGCTTCTCGCCGCCGTCGGCCGTGGGAGCGAAGCCGAACTCGAACTTCGTGTCGGCGAGGATGATGCCGCGCTCACGGGCGATGTCGCGGGCCCTGCTGTACACGTCCAGCGTGGTGCGGCGCAGGTGGGCGGCGGTCTCCGCGCCGACCTGGCGGGCCACCTCCTCGTAGCTCACGTTCTCGTCGTGGTCGCCGACCGCCGCCTTGGTGGCGGGGGTGAAGATCGGAGCCGGGAGCTCGGAACCGTCGGCGAGGCCCTCGGGCAGCGCGAGGCCGCAGACCGTGCGCGATTCGTTGTACTCGACGAGGCCCGAGCCGGTGAGGTAGCCACGGGCGACGCATTCGACCGGGACCATCCGCAGCGACGTGCAGACCAGGGTGCGGCCGGCCCAGTCCGCGGGGGCTCCGGCAGGGAGCTCCGTGGACAGGACGTGGTTCGGGACGAGGTCGGCGAGCTGGTCGAACCACCACAGGGAGAGCCGGGTGAGGACGCGGCCCTTGTCCGGGATCTCGGTGGGCAGAACCCAGTCGAACGCGGAGATCCGGTCGCTGGCGACCATGACGAGATCGCCCGCCTCGTTCCGGTACAGGTCGCGCACCTTGCCGGTGTGAAGGTGGGTGAGCCCCGGGACCTGCACTGGTTCGGGCTTTTCTACAAATCCGGACACGCTGCCTCCGCGTAGGTTGATCCAGGAGTCGTAACGATTCTCCCGTATCGGGTGCGCCGGGTCGGAACGGGGGCGTCCGTGGCGTCGCGCGCCGTGCCCCGGAAGATTTTCAGGCGCGTTTGCAGATGTGGTCGAGGAGATTGGCGGTGGCGCGCTGAATGCGGGGGTCCACATGACCGGGGCGGTCCAGCGCCGGGGACCAGGCGAACGTGCCGGAGGCGAAGACGAGTGCGCCGGACGGTGCCCGGTACAGAGAGGTCTCCTGGTGGCGCTTGGCTCCCTCACTGTCCCGGTAGGGGGAATGGGCGAGCAGGATGCGGCTCTCGTGTGCGGGAAGTGCGGTGCGCGGGAAGTACCGGTCGGCCTCCCCCGCGACCAGGCCGTCGATCTCGTCGCCCTCGCCGGCTTCCGTGGCGTCCCACAGCCAGTGGTCGGCGTTCCGGACGACCAGGGGGTGCGGCTCGGGGACGCGGCCCGCGTACTGGATGCCGAGCAGTAGCTGCTCGGGACGGTCGATCTCGCGCCAGAGGGCGGGCTTTCCCGGACCGCGGCGCTTGCGGCAGGTGAGCAGCCGGTCCGGGACGCCGGACGGTGACGGGGAGAGGCTGACCTGCCAGTACATGGTGTTGGCGGAGAGGAAGACGAGCGAGGTACCGCCGTCGCGGGCGCGTTCGGCGGTCCGGCGCATGGGCACCGACCAGTACTCGTCGTGGCCGGGGAAGACCAGGCCCCGGTAGCGGCCCGGGTCGATCCGGCCCGCGTGCAGGTCTCGGGTGTCGGCATAGGCGATGTCGTAGCCGTACCGCTCGGCCCAGCGGATGAAGTCGTAGGCATGACCGACATGGAGGGGCAGACCCGCACCCGCGTACGGGCGGTCGAAGGACACGGTGATCGCGGCGTCCTCCTCGCCCAGGAGGCGGCCCTGTTCGTCCCAGGCGTGGTAGAGGCTGGCGCCGGTGCGGCCGTCCTCCGGGTAGAGGTTGTACGCCTGCCAGGTGATGTCCGGCAGGACCAGGAGCAGATCTGCCGGATGGTTGTCGCGGACCGTGAACGGGATGTGGGAGCGGTGCCCGTCGACCGTGGTGAGCACGGCGACGTACGCACCGATCGACCAGTAGCCGGGGATCTGCAGCCGCCAGGACTGCCACCAGTGGTGGCAGGAGACCGTCCGGTCGGCGGTGAGCGGGGCGGGCTGGGCGATGCCGGAGAGCCGGGGACTCGTGGTGATCTTGGAGGCGCCGTCGCCTCCGTAATGACCGATGCGGTAGATGTCCACGGTGAACTGCTGGGGCGGGTCCACGGTGATGTGGAAGTCGATCGCCTCTCCGGGGGCGGCGGCGCCCGTGGAGATGAAGCCCTTGATCTGGCGGTGCACGTCGTCGGCGGTGCGGGTGCCGCCGTCGGAGCTGCGGGTCAGTGTGGGGTCCGCGTACCAGGGGACGACGTGCCCGCTGTCGTCGACGTAGTTCTCGCTGCCGCGCAGCCAGGGCAGCGGGCCCTGGCCGAAGGGGTCGGAGACGGCATGCGCCGAAGCACCCGACTCCCACCGCCGAATCTGGTCCGCCCCCATATCGCTCCCCTCCCTGGTCCCCCGAGACAACAGTGACGTGCCGACCGTCAGCGTCGGTCCCCAGCACATCACATAACGCATGCACTCCGTCACCGTTCGTCGCTCATTGACAGGAATGGAACGCAATCTTCCGGGTATGCGGGGGTCCGCTTCAGACGAGACGGACGGGTTTGTCGGTGCGGACCCCGACCGACGCGAGCCAGGAACACAGCGGCCCCGCGTCCCCGTCCTCGACCAGGCGGAGGACGGGGCTGCCCAGATCCGCCCGCCGCTCACCGCCGACCAGCAGCACGGGACCGTCGAGCCAGTCGAGTCCGGGCACCGCACCCGCCGTGTCGACGGCGGCGCAGCAGACCATCGCCGCGACATGCTCGGCGAGCAGTTCCGTACCCGTACGGGGCGGCTGGAGCGGGAAGAGCGGGAGAGGGCCGGGGCCCCAGGACTCCGGGACGTCCCCGCCCGGGTGAGCACTCCGGGCTCCCGCCGAGCTCGACACGGCGCCGCTCCGGGGCTGTCGGGCCTCCGTCTCACGGGCCACCACGGCGCTGATCCGGGCAGCGAGGTCCTCGCTGCTCCCGCTCCGTCCGGACAGGTGCTCGACGACCCGGGCCAGCGTGGGCACTCCGGCGTCGAGGCCGAGCGGGAACACAGGACGGCCGGGACCGACAGGGCGACCGGGACCGGAGCCACCGGAACGGCCGGGATGCCCGGAGGAACCGTCCGTGGCCGCCGTGGGCGTCGCATCCGTCGAGTCGAGGACCCGGTGCAGGCGTGCCGCCTCGGTGCGCCATTTCCGGTCGACCACCTCTTCCGGGTACTGCTGCCAATCGACCGGAGCCCAGTCGGGGCCGCTCTGCGTCGGGCCGCCGTGGAAGAGCCGGGCCGCGAGCAGCGACGCCGCCTCGTCGGCCGCGCCCGGCTCCTCCAGAAGGTCGCAGGCAGGGCGCTCACCGAGCCGGGCGGTGAACCCGTCGGCGAGCCGGTCGCGACGGGAGAGTTCGGTGAGGGCGGACACCACACCCGCATCCAGCCGGGACGGCCAGCGACCCATCTGCCAGGCCGGCAGCGCGACCCGGGTGAGCAGTCGGTCCCAGCCCGCACAGGCGAGGCCCACCTGCTCCTGGGCGACGATCCGCAGACCGTAATCCACACCCTGTGCACAGACCGACGCGGCGGCGGCGACTCCCCGCTCCATCTCCGCGGCATGGGGCCGACATCTGCTCAGCAGCAACCGGGCGACCCAGCCGGCGAAGACCCGCGGCGCTCTGCGTACCCCGGGCATCGGTCCGGAGACGGGTGCGGCCGCGTCGGCAACGACTCCGTCCAGTCCCCGTACGAAACGACGTGCTGCGGCTATGTCGGGATGCGCGGAGGGACCCGTGCCCGCGACGACCGGAGCGAGGACGGCCCGCAGCTCCGCGACCCGCATCCACCAGAGGAACGGCGAACCGATGACCAGCACGGGAGCCGCCGAGCAGCGGCTGCGGCGCCGGCCCGCCGAACGTGTGCGGCGGGCCGCTCCGGGCTGCGCCGCGGGGTGCGTGCGGTCCTCCAGCCAGCTGTCGCAGTCGGGTGTGAGCGCCATCGCCGACGGCGCGGGAACCCCGAGCCGGTCGGCGAGGTCCCTGACCATGCGGTAGAGATCGGGGGCGGCGTCCTCCGGGAGCGGGACGGTCGGGCTGACCGCCGGTCTCGCCCGTACGACCGCGACCGCGACCACCGCGCCCAGCAGGAGCACGACGACCGCGCAGACGGCAGCGATCCAGCGCACCGCGTCCCAGCCGCTGCCGACGGCATGGCCCTGTGCGCCCGCCGCGAGCAGTACCACGGCCACCGCCGCCGGCAGGATGGCCACAGCGGTCGCTCTGCTGCGGATGCGCAGCAGAGCGAGAGCCCGGGCACGCGCGCTCTGCGCACCCAGCTCCTCACTCGTACCGGTACCGGACACGGCCGGACGTCACCCCCTCTGCCCCCGCGGCGGTGTTGTTCACTCCCCCACTGTGGCACCCGTCACTGACATCGCAATGCCGGTGGGCCAAGTGCCGGAATGCTTGCGCCGCACCCTAGTTGGGGCCTCGGCAAGCGTCATCCAGATAGCTGAGCCGTCACTCGATGGAATGGCTTTGGGTAAAGGTGCTGACACGGCGCCGTTCTTGAGGCAGCGCCACGTCGGTGGGTGTCGATCGGGTGCGGGGAGCGGCTCGAGCCAGGGGGCAGGCGAAACGGACGGCCCCGGTCCGGGCCTTCCAGGGCCGGGGCCGTCGGAACGGGCGGGGCAGGGGCCGTCGGAGCGCGGGCAGGGCCGGGGCCGTCCGGCCCCGGCCTCGCCCGGTCTCAGGCCTCCGCGGCCTTCCGGGCGATGTCCGTACGGAGCTGCGCACCGTCGAGCCGGATCCGGGACGCCGCCGTGTAGGCGCGCTCACGAGCGGCCGCGAGGTCCTTGCCGGTCGCGGTCACCGACAGCACCCGGCCGCCGGCGCTGACGATCGCGTCGCCATCCCGCCTGGTCCCGGCGTGCAGGACGTACGCGTGCGGGGCATCCTGTGCCGCCACGTCGTCGAGCCCCTCGATCGGGTCCCCCGTGCGCGGCGTACCCGGGTAGTTGTGCGAGGCGATGACCACCGTGACGGCGGCCTCGTCGCGCCACTTCAGCGGGGGCAGCTCATCGAGGGTGCCCTCCGCGGAGCCCAGCAGGACGCCGGCCAGCGGGGTCCTCAGGCGGGCCAGGACCACCTGGGTCTCGGGGTCGCCGAAACGGGCGTTGAACTCGATCACCCGGACGCCGCGCGAGGTGATCGCGAGGCCCGCGTACAGCAGCCCGGAGAACGGAGTACCGCGGCGGCGGAGCTCGTCGACGGTCGGCTGGAGCACCGACTCCAGGACCTCGTCGACCAGCTTGGGGTCGGCCCACGGGAGCGGGGAGTACGCACCCATACCGCCGGTGTTCGGGCCCTTGTCGTCGTCCAGGGCACGCTTGAAGTCCTGCGCGGGCTGGAGCGGCAGCACGGTGGTGCCGTCCGTGATCGCGAAGAGGCTGACCTCGGGTCCGTCGAGGAACTCCTCGATGACCACGTGGTCGCAGGCCAGGGCATGGGCGCGGGCGGCCTCGACGTCGTCGGTGACGACGACGCCCTTACCGGCCGCGAGCCCGTCGTCCTTGACGACGTACGGGGCGCCGAAGGCATCGAGCGCGGCATCGATCTCGGCGGGGGTGGTGCAGACGTAGCTCCGTGCGGTCGGGACACCGGCCCCGGCCATCACGTCCTTGGCGAACGCCTTGGAGCCCTCCAGCCGGGCCGCCTCGCCAGAGGGGCCGAAGCAGGGGATGCCCGCGGCGCGCACGGCGTCGGCGACTCCGGCGACGAGCGGCGCCTCGGGGCCGACGACCACCAGCTCGGCGCCCAGGTCGGTGGCGAGACGGGCGACGGCGTCGCCGTCGAGTGCGTCGACCGGGTGCAGTTCGGCCACCTCCGCGATGCCGGCGTTGCCGGGAGCGCAGTACAGAGCGGTGACGTCGGGGTCGAGGGAGAGAGAGCGGCACAGGGCGTGTTCGCGGGCGCCGCCGCCGATGACGAGGACCTTCACGGGGTGCAGCCTAACCGCCGGGGCGTGGCGGCCTCGACGGATGCCGTTCCGTGGACACCCGGCGCACCGCCCGCCGGACCGGCCGGGCGCTCTGGACGAACGCCCCGGCCGGGGCGTTCGTCACCCGGTCCCACCGGACCGGCGCCCCGACCGCACACCGCTCCCGTCGCTACTCGTTGTTGAACTCCTCGACCACGGTGGCACCCAGCTCGCGCACGATCAGGTCGTGGCCGGAGAGCGCCGAGTCGACGAGATCCGGGTCGTCCGCCTCCGGAATGTCGTCC
The DNA here is from genome assembly GCF_040680455.1 of Streptomyces sp. NPDC052052. Classification (NCBI taxonomy): domain Bacteria; kingdom Bacillati; phylum Actinomycetota; class Actinomycetes; order Kitasatosporales; family Streptomycetaceae; genus Streptomyces; species Streptomyces sp. NPDC052052. The sequence goes on from NZ_JBFAWU010000026.1 coordinate 76,394, forward strand.
TCGGGAGCGACCGACCGCGGGGGTTCGGACGCCGAGTACGCCGACGGTGCCGGCTCCGCGGCGGGCGCGGGACCCGGCTGCTGCTGCGACGCGGGGGTGGGCCCGGGCTCGTAGCTCTGCTGGGGCGTGGGGGCCGGACGGTGCTGCACGGGCGGTCCGGCGGAGGGACGGCCGCCACCGGTGTGCGCAGGCGCCCCGGCGCCGCCCGAGGGGTCGACGATCGCCTCGATCTTCCACTGGGCGTTGAACCGCTCGGCGAGCGCCTGCCGCAGCACGTCCTCGCTGCCGCTGCTCGCGAAGTTGTCGCGCGCGCCCGCGTTGAGGAAACCGATCTGCAGGGTGGTGCCGTCGAAGCCGGTGACCTGGGCGTTCTGACTGAGCAGGATCCAGGTGAACCGGCGGCGGTTCTTCACGGCCTCCAGGATGTCCGGCCACATGTTCCGTACCTGGCCGGCGCCCTGCGCCATTCCCGGGCTCGGCTCGGCGGCGGGCGCAGGTCCCGCGGGCGCGGCCCGGTCCGGGGCGGGGGCCGCGGCCGCCTGCGGAACCGGCGCCTGACCGGGCGTCGAAGCGGTCGGCCAGCCACCGGGACGACGGCCCGGATCCGGCGCCGTCGTCGCGGTGGGCCAGGCACCGGGGCGCTGGCCGCCCGCGGGGGCCGGGGCGGCGGGGCTGTCGGCGGGCGGCTGCGGAACGACGGGCGGCGCGGGCGGCGCGGACACCGGGGCCTCTGCGGCGGGGGCGAGTGCGGGTGCGGCAGGGGCGGGGGGCGCCACCACGGCGGCCGGTGCCTCCCCCCGTACCGCCGCACGCGCGGCGGCGGGTCCGGCGCCGGGCTGCACGGGCGGTGCGACGGGTGCGTGGGCCAGGGCCTCCGGCCCGGGCACGTACCCCATGGCGGGTCCCGTACCGGCGGTCGCGAACGACGCGCCGCGCTCCAGCCGGTCCAGCCGGGCCTGCAGCGAACGCTCGTCGTCGAAGGCGGCGGGCAGCAGCACCCGGGCGCAGATCAGCTCCACCTGGAGGCGCGGCGAGGTCGCCCCGCGCATCTCCGTCAGTCCCTCGTTGACCAGGTCGGCGGCGCGGCTCAGTTCGGCGGCGCCGAAGACGGACGCCTGGGCCTGCATCCGCTCGACGACATCGGCGGGGGCGTCGATCAGGCCCTTCTCGGCGGCGTCCGGAACGGCGGCGAGGATCACCAGGTCGCGCAGCCGCTCCAGGAGGTCGGCGACGAAGCGGCGCGGGTCGTTGCCGCCCTCGATCACCCGGTCCACGACCTCGAAGGCTGCGGCCCCGTCACCCGCGGCGAAGGCGTCCACGACCGCGTCGAGCAGCGAGCCGTCCGTATAACCGAGCAGCGAGGTCGCCATGGCGTAGGTCACACCCTCGTCGCCCGCGCCGGCCAGCAGCTGGTCCATCACCGACATCGAGTCACGCACGGACCCGGCCCCGGCCCGCACGACGAGCGGCAGCACGCCGTCCTCGACGGGGCTGTTCTCCTTGCCGCAGACCTCGGCGAGATAGTCGCGCAGCGTCCCCGGAGGCACCAGACGGAAGGGGTAGTGGTGCGTACGCGACCGGATGGTGCCGATGACCTTCTCGGGTTCGGTGGTCGCGAAGATGAACTTGAGATGCTCCGGCGGCTCCTCGACCACCTTCAGCAGGGCGTTGAACCCCGCCGAGGTGACCATGTGGGCCTCGTCGATGATGTAGATCTTGTAACGACTCGACGCGGGCCCGAAGAACGCCTTCTCCCGCAGATCACGGGCGTCGTCCACGCCACCGTGCGATGCGGCGTCGATCTCGATGACGTCGATCGATCCCGGCCCGTTGCGCGCGAGGTCCCGGCAGGACTGGCACTCCCCGCACGGCGTTGGCGTCGGACCCTGCTCGCAGTTCAGACAGCGGGCGAGGATGCGCGCACTGGTCGTCTTGCCGCAGCCGCGCGGGCCGCTGAACAGGTACGCGTGATTGACCCGGTTGTTCCGCAGGGCCTGCTGCAGCGGGTCGGTGACATGCTCCTGCCCGATGACCTCGGCGAACGACTCGGGGCGATAGCGGCGGTACAGCGCAAGGGACGACACACATACGAGGTTATCCGGGCGGACCGACAACCGGCCCCGGACCGGCGGGGCGCCGCCCCACTCCCCCGGAAACGCAGGGGCCGCTCTGGAAACACAGGGGCAAACACAAGGGCCCCCCACGCACCCGCCAGAGCCAACCTACCCTTGCTGCCTTCCGGCCCTGGGGGAGTTCAGTCAGATAGCGCCACGTGAGGGGCTGAGCCCCACCTTAGCCGATCCCCACCCCTCCCGGTCCACCTCCCCACCTTCTGCGACCGCCCCGGAGGGCCCGGAGGGGAGCCGGAGGGGAACGGGTTCGCGAGCACTCCTCAACGTCTTGTATTGTTTGCCGCGGAGGATTCGCCTAGTGGCCTAGGGCGCACGCTTGGAAAGCGTGTTGGGGGCAACCCCTCACGAGTTCGAATCTCGTATCCTCCGCCATTGCTCTCACCGGGCAATACGTTGAAGGGCCCCGCAGCTTGCTGCGGGGCCCTTCGGCGTTCGTAGTCTCATCTGCAGTCTCAACGAGACTCTTCGGAGCCCTCCGCGCCGCTGTCGTCAGCGTCGTGGGCCACTTCCCAGATGAGTCCTCCGACCCGCTGCGCGACGTCGGCGAGGATGCCGCCCGTCACGTGCTGATACCTGGCGGCCATCGCCGTGGACGACCAGCCCATGATCTGCATCACGACCCGCTCGGGGACACCGAGGATGAGCAGCACCGTTGCCGCGGTGTGCCGGGCATCGTGCAGGCGCCCGTCCCGAACCTTCGCATCGGTCAGCAGCCGCTTCCAGGCGTCGTAGTCCGTGCTCGGTACCAGCGGCTCGCCTACGGGAGAGGTGAAGACGAACCCGGACTCTCGCCAGTCCTCCCCCGCGATCGCCCGTTCGCGCGCCTGCTCTCTGCGGTGGAGCTCCAGCAGCCGCACCAGTTCGTCAGGGACACCGATGACGCGTCGCCCGGCGCGCGACTTCGTGCTTGCCGTGTCCTCGTTCTTCCTGACCCGCTTCTTGCAGTACCCCGGCTTCGCGCCGCAGTCGCCGCCGCACCCGTGGAGGTACTTCGGCCTCAGCCTGTTCTTCCTGACGCGCAGAACTCCGCTGCTCGTATCGAGGTCTGCCCACCGGAGCCCGAGCGCTTCGCCCTGCCGGAGTCCCAGAGCGAGCGCGATGGACCAGCGAGCACTGTTCCGAAGCTTGGCGGCCTCCGAGAGCAGGCGCTGCACCTCTTCGATGTCGTACGGCTCCACCTCCTCTTCCTCGATCCTCGGCGGGACCGCGAGTGTGGCGACATTCCGTGTGACGTGGCCGCGGCGCATCGCGTGATTCAGCGCGGTGCGGATCGTCCGATGCGCCTGGTGCGCGGTGGCGGGCTTGCTGCCGTTGGCCAGCATCCGGCTGTAGAAGCGCTCCAGGTGTTCGGGCTCCAGCTTGTCCAGCCGGTGAGCCCCGACGCCCGGCACGAGGTGGACCCGTACGGCCACCTCGTAACCGGCGTACGTGTTCTCTCGCACCGACGGCTTGGCGATCTCCTCCACCCAGTGCAGCAGCCACGCCTTGACGGTCCACGGGCGTCCGGGCTTCCGTACCTTGCCTTCATCCCGTTGCTTCTCCAGCGCGCGGACCTTCTTGATCACCTCCCCTTCGTTGATCTTGCTCATGACATGCCGCCGATCCGGCGTTCCGTCGTTCCGGATTCCGACGGTCACTCGTCCGTGCCAGTAGCCGTCACTGCCGAAATAGATGGATGACGCCCCGTCCGGGCGCTTGGGCCGCTTGGCCATGGATGCTCCTTACGCCGCGGCGTGGTTGATGCTGGGCTGCATGTGCTGGTTCAGGTAGTTGATGAGCGCCTGAACGGGGACTCGTCGGCTACGGCCGAACGGGACCGTCTGGACGGCTCCGTCACGGATCAGGCCGTACATCGTGGTCCGGCCGATACTCAGGCGGCGTGCGGCTTCCTCGACCGTCACGGCGAGGAGGGTGAGATCGAGGTCCTGCGGGTTCTCTTCGTTCTTCAGCAATTCGAGCCGGGACATGGCACTCCTCGGTGCGGTCACGCGAGCTGGTGTGTGTTGAGTCCGCATTGCTGTGTGTCGCGACTCAAGCGACTCAGAGGCCGTTCGGGGCGGCGTGAGTCGCTTGAGTCGCGACACCGGCTATCGCCGGTCGGACGGCGTGAGCGTGATGCCGGTGTACGTGGGCACCTGCCGGCCGTACGCGTCGCGGGGACGCGCACGGTGCAGTTGCGGCACGACGGAGAGCAGATTCCTTCCGAACATCTGCTTGGTCCCGACGGCTCGTACGCCGTTGTCCTCGGCCCACTCACGCCAGACCGCCCACAAGGTGTCGACCGGGACCTCACAGGCGGCCCCGACGGTGCAGCGCTCGCGAATGAACGCGCTCGTCGGTGAGGCGGTGTCCTGCATCGTGATGACCGCTTCCTGAGAGGAAGGCGGGTCCGTGATCCTGCCGATGCGCTGGAGTCGGGCCAGCCCTTCAAGGGCCCAGTTGAGAATCCCGGGCATCTCGGCGGCCAGCCTGTCTGTGAGGGCCGTGTCTTCCTTGCCGAGCCAGGAGACGGTCATGTTGAGCACGATGAAGCGTCGGGCGATGACTCCCGAGGAGTCCCCGAAGCTCGGCAGCTCATTGGTGAGGATCATCAGCCGCGTCGGCAGTTTGCCGGTCCACGGGTCGCGGAACTTGCGGTCGATGTCGATGGTGTCCTCACCAGAGATGGTGAGAAGCCGTTCGACGACCTGCCCGCCGTCCTTGCCGGACAGACGGGCATCGGAGATGACCGCGAGCGGCTTGCCGAGCAGCGTGGACAAACCGAAGTTGCTGCCGAGCCCGGCGAGCGTCGGCCCGGCGAGATTCTCACGTCCGACCAGTTCCTTGAGGACTCGGGCGATGGTCCCTTTGCCCGAGCGGGACGGCCCTTTGATGAGCAGGATCTTCTGTTGGTCGGTACGGCCGGAGAGGACGTACCCGAACCATTCCTGCAGCGCGTCCAGGGCCGCTTGGTCGTCCGGCCAGATCTGCCGAAGGAAGCGTTCCCATGTCGGCGCCGTGGCGGCGGGGTCGTAGTGGAACGGGACGGATACGAGGTTGAAGAAGCCGGGAGTGTGCGGCAAAAGGGCCCGGTCCCGGATGCGGAGCAAGCCGTTCTCACACGCCACGATCGGGCTGCCGTCCTTGCCCGCGGCGTCCTGCTCGACCCACGAAGGGGCGTCGGTGTCGGTAGGCAGGAGCGTGATGGCTCCCAGGGCATCGAGCAGGTTGCTGATCTTCTGCTTCGTGGGCGACCAGTCGCGGATCTCGGGCTGGCCATCTTTGCCCGGGACGCTGTAGGTGGCGTACTCCAGCCGCTTGTAGAGCGAGGACCGCATCTGCTGATCGTCCAAATCGCGCCAGCACGTGCCCGTCCAACGCATCCACGATCCGCGCCAGCGACGGCACACAAGGCGCTGGTTCTCGTTCTGCCAGCTTGGGAGCAGGCGACGCGCCACGGCCATCGGATTGGACGGAACGGGCAGTTCCTCCCTGCCGCTCATGCCGCGCTCGCCTCCGTCGCGCCGCCCCGGACGAAGCCGGAGCGGATCGCGGTGCGGCACTCTCCGGCGGGCAGGCCGATCGACTGCCCGGCGCTCATGAGTTCGGTGCTGACGGCGGCTTCGACGAGATCACCGTTTCGGATCATCCGCGCGAGGGCGTAGGCCGCGAAGTACACGGCACGATTACGACCGCCCTCGCGGGCGGACAGCACCTTTTCGAGCTCCCCGCGCAGTGCGGCGGTGCTGTAGGCGGTGGCGTTGCGCATCCGGGCCGACAGCTCAGCCAGCGGCATCGGGGCCGGTGCGGGCTTGGGGGCGAGCAGGTCACTGAGCCACGCAGGGAGGGGGGCCGGTGACGCGTCGTGAATGATCTCGTACGACGCTCCGCCCACAGCACTGCCGACGCCCACCACGTAGCCACCCCAGGCCCGAGTATCGACCTTCCAGCCCAGGACGTTGGCCGTGCTGCGTAGCTGCTTTCCGGTGGGTGCGGTGAAGTACAGGTGCTGGCCGCCGCGGCGAGTGCGCACCGAGTAAGTCTCGGTCGGCAACCGTTCCCCGGCGCGCTCGCAGAGCATGGCGAACACGTCCAGGCCGTCCGCTGCTCCCGCCCACTCGGCGGGCGAGGCGTCGGTCTCGTCCTTGGGCACGTCCAAGTCCACGACCACGAGGTTGGCGGGGCCCGTGGCGATGCCGACGTTGTACGGGGCGGCCTGCCAGCACCGGGCGATCTGCTCGCCGTCGAGTGTGGCGCGGTGCTCCGGGGTGCGGTGTCCTTCTGAGCAGCGACCGGTACCGGGGCAGTGTCGTTCGGAGTGCCCGGCGGGCCGCTTGTCGCCGGGGCGCAGAGGGAAGACGGGCCAGCCGCGCGCTACGGCCCCCAGGGCGGCGCTCAGCAGCGTCGGGGCAGGTGTTGGTGTCATGCTGAGGGTTCTCCTGTTTCTGCGAAGGGACAAGGGAACCGGGGCGGTCGCGGTCTTTGGCGAGAGGCGACCGCCCCGGGCAGAGCTAACGGTGTTCGGTGTGCGTGGGAAGCTCGGGCAGACCGGCGTCTGTGAGCGTCTGCGGGTCGAAGCCGGGCAGGGCGGCGCGGGTGATGAGCGCGGTGGCGAGCTGCTCGGCGTAGGCGGCGCCGGAGCGGGCGACCTCGATCTGTGCGCCGGCCCGCAGAGCCTCTACGCGTTCGACGTGACCCTGTTCCTCGCGGCGCTTCGTTGTCTGCCGCTCGTAGTCGACGGTGTCGCGCCGGTCGGTGCGCCAGTAGCGTGCGGCGATGCCGTAGGCCGCGGCGGTGGCCACAGCCCACAGCAGCAGCGGGAGGGGAAGGCCGTCGGCGTATCCGGCGACGCCTGCGAGGGCGAGCCCTCCGGACGTAGCGAACGCGGTTCCGGCGATGACGGAGTCACCGGCGCGACCGGCCGACGCGAAAGCGCCGGCTGTTGCCGCTCCGGCTGCGAGCACGACCATCAAGGCGGCGTTGCCGGCGGAGTGTTCGGCGCCGTTGGCGTTCCAGATCCGGCCCAGGATCAGCACGGTGGAGGTGGCGACGGCTGGGGCGATCTTCGGGGCCGCGAGTGCGACCCAGTGGCGTTGGATGAGGGGTTCGTTCATGGCGTGCCCCTTCACAGGTCGGGAACGGCGTGGATGACGGCGGTGGTGAGTTCGTTGATGGGTCCGGATGCGCCGGTGGAGGCGAGGAAAAACCCGAACATGACGGCGATGAACGCGGCGCCCCAGCTGAGGGTGTTGGAGCGGAGCAGGAAGAACAGGACGAGTCCGAAGAGCAGGACGAGCGAGACGGTGACGGCCACGGCGGGCCCCTTTCCGGTGCAGTGAGGGTGAGTGCTCAGCGGGTGCCGTCGCGGTGGAGGCGGGCGGCGACGTTGTAGAGGTGGCGTCCGATGCGGATGCGTTTGCCGGTGGCCTTGCAGCGGCGGCAGTCCTTGCCGCGCTTGGCCCGGCCCTTGCGGTCGGTCTTGGTCGCGAAGCCCCAGCCGCGGCACTTGCGGCAGTCTCCGAACGGCGAGACCGCACACAGACCGCTGTAACTGAGTGTGATGAGCAGGAGGAGTGCGCTAGCGAGCAGGGCAGGGGTCATGAAGGGCCTCCCGGGCCTGTTTCGGGGGTTTACGCAGGTGGGGCGCTAGAGGCTAGTTGGCTGATCAAGTAGCGAATGTGCCGCTAGCGGTGCCGCTAGACCTAGCGGGGTGTGCTGCTAGGTCTAGCGGCGAGCGGGGCTAGCTGGCGTCCCGGTTTCCGTCACGCTCCGCGATCGCGGTAAGGATGTGGGAGCGCTCGATCCCGCGCCGGTTGGCGCCCTTCCCGGCTTCGGTCTTGCCCCAGACCTGGCCGGTGCTGACGCCGTGCGGCTTGAGGGCTGCGGCCAGCTGTTCGGGCTCCCAGCCGCCGTAGACGTCCGGCCGGAGCTCGGAGAGACGGGCCACGACGACTTCGGACCACAGCTTCGGCTCTTCGACCGGCACCACCGCGAGGATGTCCGCGAGGAGATCGAAGCCGCTGGTCTCTCGGTCCTCGAAGACCTCTCCGGCCGCGTGGCCGGTGAGGGTTCCGGCGGCTTCGCGCAGACGGCGGGCCCGCAGCCCGATCACCTCGGCGGTGGGGGCGTCGACGTAGACGGAGGAGACGATCCGTGCGTCGGCGCCTTCACCGACGAAGTAGTGGATGCCCTTGTCCTTCCAGCTGAACATCGTGGCCCGGAGCCCCCGCTTGTAGGAGGAGGTACCGAGGACCATGTCGTTCTCCAGCTGGCCCATGACCTTCAGGCACCACCGGGCCGACGCGTTCGCCGAAATGCCGGTGGGCAGGGCCTTTGCGTCCGGGCGCTGCGTGGCCAGGAGCAGGACGATGCCGGTGGCGGGTCCGCGCTTGACGAGGTCGGTGCAGATCTCTTCGAACTCGGCCCCGTGCCTTGGGTGCTCGAACCAGACCTGGCACTCATCCACCCCGATGACGATCGGGTGCAGCCCGAGCTTGGGCTTGTTCGCCAGCTCGGACGTCACCTTCGACTCCGGGCAGATGTCTCGCGGCAGAGACCGGATCATCTTGGCCCGGCGGCGCAGCTCGGTGCGCAGTTCCCTCAGGTCAGCCAGCGCGTATTCGATGTCCTCGTCATCGTCCCCGGCACGGTGGCGGTGCGAGACCCGCTCGCCCACCGGGTCGAGGTCGCCGGTGCCCTTGAGGTCGTAGGTGTGGAGCTCGGCGCGGTTGTCGAGTGCTGCGATGAGCAGGAGCAGGCGGAGCAGGAACGTCTTGCCCATGCGGGGGATCGCTCCGATGACCCCGGCGATGTACATCAGGGTGATCTCGACCCACCGGCCGCGCTGGTCGGTGCCGAAGGAGACCGGCTTGAACAGGTCGACCGCCCCGCCCTTGATCAGCGGCCATGCGGGCTTCGTGGCCGTGGACATGTCCTGATCACCGACCCAGAGCACGAGACGGCCGGTGTGCTCGTCCGGGACGGCTTCGGGCCACACACACCCCAGCGGGCGGCGCAGGCCAGAGGCCAGCTTGTCGCGGCGCTCGATGACGTCGGTGACCGTCACGCCGTACGGGAGATCTCCCTCCGCGCGCCATCCGGGGCCGTCGCGGGTGATCGGGGCGGTGAACGTGAACCCGTCCCGACCCTTGCTCTGCACCTGGTTGATCGCGGTGATCCCGAGAGCCCCGAGGGCCCGCAGCACGATGTCACTGGTGAGCTTGGGCGCCTTGGTCATCTCCACGGCGCGGGTGATGACCGGGGCGTCGGCCTGAGTGCCGGCCGACCCGAGGGCCAGCAGCAGAGCCCCGGCCGAGAGGGCTTGGAGCCAGCCGGGGGCGAGGACGTAGATGGCGAGCGCGACACCGAGCCCCACGAACATGCCCAGCACCGCGACGAGGGTGCGGAGCCGGACCCGGCCGTCACGCTGCCGGGAGAGCTTGAGGTACTCGGCTGCGTCCTCGCGCCGGACGGAAGCGAGCCGGACCGGCTCGCCCTCCCGGTCGGCCACCCACCGCATCGTCCCGCCCATGAACTTCGCCGCCCCGACGGGGGCTTGGAAGGTGAGGCGGGCGGCGTAGTACGGGGAGCGCACTGCGTGGTACCCGGCCAGGTGCCCGTAGTGCCCTGCTGCCCACCGGGTCGCGGTCCGCAGCTCGGCCGCCGACCGGAGCCAGGCGGGGACGATCGCCCGGCGCTTGGCCCCGATGATCCGGCCCATGAACCCGGGCCCGACTTCGGCCGGGCCGTCGACCATCATCGGCTCGTCCGGGTCGCCCGACCCATCACCCGACCGTCCGTGGGTTGAGTCGGCCGACCGGTCGGCGTGCGGGTCGGCCGACTCGGTCCGGGCCGACCGAGCCTTGTCGAGGTCGACCACTTCCCCACCCGAGTCGGGCGCGGTGGGGGCAAGCATGTCGGCTTCGAGTCGGTTGAAGAGTTCGCTTTCGTCGTCGTGATTCACTGACTGTCCTTCCTGGACAAGGGAGTGGACGCGGGCCCGGCCGACGCTGTGAGAGGTGAGCGGTCGGGCCCGCGGTTCAAGGCTGAGGTGCGAGAGGGCCGCCAACTATCCGCGGTTTCGTATAGTCATGGCCCCGGCCTCACACCTGGCTACGGCCTACGAGTAGGCGCAGGTGGGGCACATGCCGAGTGAGGTCGGGATGCAGTACCCGGCATCCACGCGGCACTTCGGGCAGGTGCGGCGGGCGAGCATCGCCTTGGCGAGCGCTGCCGTACGGCCCGGGGTCATCGGGCGTACCGGCTTGGCCCGGTCAATGCGGTAGAGGTAAGCGACGGCCACACCGGCTTTGCGACGGCGCGAGCGGCGCATGATCTGCGCGGCCACCTCCTGCCCACCGGGCCGCAGCCCGCGGGCACGCAGCTGGCGGCGAGTGGCGTAGCCGTCGGGTGCGTACTTCCACGGGAACGTCGGTATCCCGTGGAGGGCGCCGGTCGGGTCGTAGCACTTGCCGAACGCGGGGGACATCAGGCTGCGTCCCGAGGTCCGGCGAGTGCGGTGCCGCGTCGGCCGGCACGACGGCCGGACCACGTGGCGAGCAGCCTGCCGAGCCCTGCTCGCCGCACCCCGGCCCGTCCCTGCTTTGCTGCGTACATCGCTTCATCCGCCCGGCGCAGCAGACCGGACAGGTCCTCGCCGGGGTGGTCTGCGGCACGGACCCAGCCGAGCGACACGGTGGTGTGCACTGCCGGGTCCATGCCGTCTGCGGGGCGGGCGAGCACGCCGTGCAGGACGGCGAGGAGGTCTGAGACGGTGCCGTGGTCGTCGATGACGACGGCGGCGAACTCATCGCCCCCGAGCCTCCCGGCGACACCGGCCTTGCCGACGTAGTGGGCCAGCCGGTCCGCGGTTGCCCGCAGCAGGGCATCCCCTGCTGCGTGGCCGTAGTTGTCGTTGATCTGCTTGAAGCGGTCGACGTCCGCGAGGACCACCACCGCCCGGGAATCCTTCAGCAGGGTGGAGGCTCGGCGGGTGAAGCCGTCCCGTGTGTGCAGCCCGGTGAGCGGGTCCCTTCGAGCGCTACGCAGGGAGCGGCGCAGCCACAGCGAGTGGACCGACCATCCGGCCGCGAGCGGCCCGGCCGCGGCGAGGGCGGATAACAGAGTGTTCATGCCGCCACCTCCCCGCCCGTGTCGTCACCGTCGTTGTCCAACTCGGTGTCCACGGAATGCAGCGGGAGAGCGGCGCGCTCCGCCTTGAGGGTGTCGCGCAGGCTGCGGGCGGTCGCCGCAGAGACGCGTACCGCCTCACGGATGCCGTCCGCGGTCAGTGCCGCGTCCGGCCACGCCTCAGTGACCTTCCGGGCCTCGGCCATGATCTCGTCCGGGGACCGCCGCGGCTTCGGCTTCGGCTTGGCACTGCGGCGAGCAGGCTTGGCAGGCGCTTTGGGCTCCGCCTTGGGTTTCTCGCTGCCGTCCTGCTTCGGGGCCGGTGCCGGGTCAGCGTTGGCGGGCGGTGCCTGCTCGGTGGCGGGGTTCAGATCCCCGAGCTTGAGCAGGACACGTTCCCGGCGGGGCGTCTGTGAGCGCCACCGGCGGCCGTGCCGCTCGCGCAGCTCGGCGCGGGCCAGCAGCCGTTCCCGCTCCCGGGCCAGGGCATCGGCGTAGGAGGTGACTTCCCATAGCGTCATCCGGCGCCACAGGGCGAACGTGGAGGGGAAGGCGAGCAACCACCGGGAAGCACGGATCTTGTCCATGCGGCGGCCGGTGACGGCGCCGATGCGGGAGGCGTAGATGTGGGCGCCGATCTCGGAGAACACCACCCACAGCAGCGGCATCGTCCCGTGCGCGACCTTGGCCCACAGGCCGTGTCCGGCGGAGATGTTCAGTCCGCAGGTCACCAGCGTCAGGATCCAGGGAACGAACCGGACCCAAGCCAACGCCATGTCCATCCGGATCAGCAGCAGGTTCGCCACCGAGAACACCGGGATGGACACGTCCATGCCGACCGGAACCATCCATGGCTCACCGAATCCCCACCGCGCTGCCGCAGCCGAGACCGCGTCGAACGAGGAGATCAGCCCGAGTGCGCCGACACCGGCCGCAGCGAGCGCACCGACACCGGCCAATCCCAGTTCCGGACGGGTCAGCGGCGGAACCGCCGGCCGATCCGTGCTGTGCGTTGTGGTCGTCATGCCGCCGCACCGCCTCGGTACTGCCGTCGGCCGGCCGCTCGGCGGGTGGGGAGGAGAGCGACGTTGAAGAGCTCCGGGGCGTGAGCCTCGATCGCCTCGGCGGCGACCTGGCTCACACGGTCGGGCAGGTCGGGGTTGTCGGCGAGGATGCTGCGGGCGGCGTCCAGACGGGCCGCGCGCTCCATCTCGCTCTCGCCCTCCACACCCAGCCAGAGGTCCAGCGGGGTGCCGAGGGCCAGTTCTACGAAGTCGATGTCCGAGACGACCTGGTGGCCGCCGATGTGCATGCGCATGAGAACTCCAGGGCTACGAAGGGATCGGGAACCGGGGCGGTCGCGGTCTTTTGGCGAGAGGCGACACCCCGGGTGCAGCGGAACAGATGGTGATGGTGATCAATGAAGCGATCAGCCACCGAGCGGAGGGGCACAGGGCTTCACCTGTCGGCCGATGCCACGGCCAGCAGGTCCCGAGCCTGGGAAAATCGGGTGCGTCATCGTCGCTGCTCTGACGCCAGCAGGGCGGCGTGCCAACGGGTGGCACCCAGTTGCGCTTAGGTGTTCTCCAGAGCCGTTGCGCAGAAGGTTGGGCCGCCGGGTGACGTCACCCGGTCACCGCGGGAACGGGGACTTCCACCCCGTCATTCGTTCTTGGCACGCTGTTCAGTTCTCAAGCCACGAGCGCTTCCTTCGAACCCGTTTCACGGGGCTCTCCGAGCGCAGGTAGAGCCGTTCACCGCGATCGCCCAGGTGATGCAGTACCTCTATTACAGGTACTGCATCGACTACCGTCAAGCTCATCGACGGAACCTCTGGGCTCTGCGCCGGAACTTCTTGGCGCACCATCAGCATTGCTGCAGGCCAGGGGCGTTGGTCACCCCCTCCGTAGACACCTTGGGTACATCTGGCTACCTTCGAGAAGTCCCAAGACGTCCCACCAGGGGTAGAGATGACCAACGAACGCTTACGTTCGGCCCTGCTCGCGCAGGGCATGACCGTCCGCGACCTGGCCGAAGCCATCGACGTGAACGCCAAGACGGTGGAGCGCTGGATCACGCAGGGGAAGGTGCCGTACCGGCGGCATCAGTACGCCACAGCCTCCGTGCTCGCCGTGGACGTCACGACGTTGTGGGACGACGGCAGGTCTGTCGACAGTGCTACCGACCTGAGTAAGGCGGAGATCGTCACGGTCTACCCGCACCGCCACATGGTCCCGAACGGACTGTGGCGGGAGCTGTATGCGCGGGCCCGCAGCCACCTCGATGTACTGGTCTACTCCGGGCTCTGGCTCTCGGAAGACCCTCTCTTCCATAACCTGCTGAAGGCCAAGGTCGAGAGCAACGCACAGGTGCGGATCATGCTTGGGGATCCCGGCTGCGACGCTGTGCGGCAGCGCGGCATAGACGAGGGCCACCGCATCATGGACGGCAAGATCCGCAATGCCCTGGTGAACTATCAACCGCTCTTCGCGAGTCACCCGGATGTTGGCTTCCGGCTCCATGACGCCACGCTCTACAACTCACTCTTCCGTTCCGACGACGAGATGCTCGTGAACACGCACGTCTACGGAATCGGCGCCTACATGGCCCCGGTCCTGCACTTGCGCCGGCTGCCGGGCGGCGGTCTCTTCGACACCTACGCCCGTAGCATCGAACAGACCTGGGGCAGCGCACGCCCGATCACCGACGACGACATGGTGGGAGCCTGAACATGGGACGCATCGACTACCTTCACGACCCGGACGCCCCGCCGGCCAACTCGGTGGTGCCGTCCGTCGTAGCGTTCGTGCGGAACGACGAAGGTGCCGTCCTGCTCATTCAGCGCTCGGACAACGGCCGTTGGGCACTGCCCGGTGGCGGCCACGACGTCGGCGAGTCCATCAGTGACACCGTGGTGCGCGAGGTCTGGGAAGAGACCGGCATCAAGGCCGAAGTCATAGACATCTCTGGGATCTACACCGATCCCGGGCACGTGATGCTCTACGACGACGGAGAGGCACGGCAGCAGTTCAGCATCTGCTTCCGCGCTCGCCCCGTCGGTGGTGACGTACGGACGAGCGACGAAACAACTCAGGTCCGCTGGGTCACCCCAGCGGACCTGTCCACGTACGACATCCACTCGACCATGCGGCTCCGAATCGAGCACGCCATGGACGACGCACGGCCGGCGCCCTACATCGGCTGACGCTTGACCTCTGCAAGCCGCAGCACGACCCGCGCAGTACAGGCGAGGATCTCCGGTTCCGCACGGCGAATGAACGTACCGATGAGACTGTCCGGCCCATACCGACCGGTGATCTCGTTCACCCGGTCCACGGGGTTCGTCGAGGTGCCGTCTGGCGTCGTGTTCATGTCGCAGTAGCAGAGCGCGTCCGCAAGGTCAGGGTGCTCACGCGGGAACTCGCCTTCCAGCTCGTCTCGCATCCCGCGCGCCTCGGCTTCCATCCACGCGCAGGAGTGGTGAGCGACCAGGCACACGATGCGCTCGTCCGCGTGCGCGACGTCCCGGAGGTACCGGGCACCATCCAGCGGGTGAAAGCCAGTCTTGGCCAAGTCGGGCGCGTACCCAATGTCGTGCAGAACGGCCGCGGCCTCCAGGAGCTCGGCATCGTCCCCGAGGATGGGGGCCAGGGTTCGGGCCCGCTCGGCCACACCCTGGCAATGCGCCCACCGACGCGGCAACGGCTCGGCAAGCAGCTTCTCCGCGAGGGGGTACGCCCACTTATTCAATCCCGTGGTCGTCAAGATTCCGGAGACTCCGTTCGCTTCGGCAGCGCCAGGACGCTGCGTTGCTTTCCTTGCCGGGACTCAGACAGCAGACCGGCCGATGCCAGCTTGTCGAGAGCTTTGCCCACAGTGGGCCGCGAGACCCCGAACCGCGAGCTGAGTTCGGCCGTACTCGGGAAGCGTTCTCCGACTCCGAGCTCGTCATCGATAATGACATCCGCCAAGCGCTCATCCAATGGACGCCGGTCGACTGCCTCGCCAGGCCTGATCACTCGCCAGCGCCCTCCAGGCACCGGTTCCGCGACACCTTCCCGTCGAAGAACCGCGAAAACCCGGAGGGCGACACCACGAGAGACTCCGTGCTCCCGCATCAGCTCCTCAGCGGACGGAACCTCGGCCAGCTCGCTGTTTTCCTTGATCTGCATCTTGACCATTTCAGCGATCCTGAGAAATGTCCCTCGTGGACTGGCTTGCTGCGACACTCGCTCCCCCTCCTTGCGACCGGTTGGCCCGACGCTTCAGATGCCGTTGGGGACCAATCCTACCGTTCACTCCCTCACGAATGGCTGAACGGCTACCGTTAGCGGACGGCCCTGGAAGTTGCCCGCTTCCACCCATTCAGTTTTTGAGCGCCGAAAGAATTTTTCGACAGCAGCCACATCCATACCCCATGCTTCTTTCACTGCCAAGCAGAACATAAATCTGAACGCGGATCGGGAGCCATGTCCGGCATTCCTAGGCCAATCCGTATCACTATTTCCCGCAAGCCTAATATTTGAAGAAGCGTCGAATACCAGCACGTCGCCGTCGATGTCGGCCGAAAACATTTCGGAACCAATGTCGACTCTAAAGCTATAGTGATCCGAAACGACGAAACTTGACCTCTTAGATATCCACTGAACGAGGCCAGGGTAATCTAGCCAACCGTCTTGAGTGCGCCAGCAATGCAAATGCCCGGCATCTTTATCCAGCCTCCATGCCATTTCGGCGACGACAGTAGACCATCCCGCGCGATCACTACCCTCGGCTAGGATCGCGAGTTCCCTCATCTGCGAGGATACCCAGTCACCCATCGACGCGTAGCTAACTAGCGGGAATGCAAATTCCCTGGCCGCTCCGTGTGGCCGACCAAGCAAGATGCCGCTCACGTTAGTAAGAGCCGCATTGGTCCTGGCGGGCCCAGCTGTCACGACTGATGCAGTCGGATATGTGAAATCTTCCTCCAATATTTCAGCGTCAAGCATGGCAATACGACCAGCTGGTTTACCCTCCTCGTCATGAACTATAACGAGCCGATTACCGACTCGCCGGGCAATATTCTCAGCTTCGGACTTTCCATCCCATGGATCATCACCATCGATTCCAAAAAAGTCATCGACATCGAAGCCATCATCTGGAAGGGCTAGGAGTCGTCGCATGAGCTTGACGCCATCCATATGCAACCATTCCTGCGTTGTCACAGCACACTTACTATCCCCACCACCAACGAGATCACTTGTCCAAATATCGACTTCGGCAGCGGGCATCAGATATCGCATGAGACTAGTCAAGGTGACATCCTCGACCATTCTCCACGACATTCTTGCAACGATTAGACGCAGCAGAAAGGAGTCGCCATTTTGGGTAGAGATTCCATCATCGAGCTCTTCGCCCAATTGCACTTTGATTGTCGTCCCGGGCTCATCCAGCTGTTCTGCGTGGGTGGCCTTTCGGAGAATCGGTCGGTGCTCTACACCGTTGCTGAATTCAAGCACCCAGGTATCAGCTGGACCGCCAGAGACGGATCGTGACACGACCTGAACTCGGCTTCCCATCATGAAAACCGAAAAAAAGCCAATACCGAACCGACCTGATGGCTCGAACTTGCTCGCTAGCAACCCCGGATTTTCGCGCACAACGTCTGCGCTCAGCCAGGACGTAGTACCAAAGTCAAGAAGTTTCCCCCCCAAAATACCGGGAGTCATCCCAATTCCATTATCACTGCAACATAGCCAAGACCTATTTTCCTGAACCTCTAGCCACAGCGACACTCGCCCTGCAAACGGCCGCCCACCGCGATAGCTAGACAGAGCTTCACGTGCCTTAACCGCATCACAGGCGTTGGTAGTAATCTCCCGCAGAGCGACGACCCAGCTTTTCCCGTACAGCTCATTACCTCCAAGACGACTCACCAGGCCGGCGACATCGCCTACTTTGATTTGCGCTTGAACCGGCTCCCACTCGCGGCAAGGAGCAACAATACTGAATGCCTTTGGCGACTCGACGTTAGCTACACCCCGAGCAGAGAAGGTGGGGCGCCCATTGTCGGCAAGCACGCTGTCTGTGTTGCGCAACTCCTCATCGACTGCTGACAGCGTTTCGTAAGCAAGCCACCAAGCCTTTATCTCGTCTGCCGCGAACCCATCAGGGGCCGTGAAGACTAGCCGTCCGTTTGTCAGATACGGCCTTTGGATTCGAGTTTGGAATAACCAGTGATCTTGAGATAGGGATGGCAAAGTTCTAACTGCAGCGAGAAGGTCGGGCGCACGCGTTGCATCCAGATGGGCCGCATCGGCCGTGCGAAGCAGGCACGCTATTACCAGAGTGTCAACCCGCCAATCGATTGGAGCGAAAGCTGGAGCACCTACAGGCGAAGAGAGGCCTTTGGTCACTTCATCTGAATTCCAGTGGTGACTAGCAGCCACTTTTCCGATTATGCGCCCATACGCTTGCCTGACATCAGGATCATTGATCAGATATGTTGTGCTCTTATCCTGCGCGACCCAGGACTTCGCCGGTAGCTGTTCAGCCACCTCGGCGTGCAACGTACGCAACAAATACTTGTCGGCTTCCGAAGCGAGTGGTTCGGAGGGTGAGGCTAGCTCCATCGGGTGCGGGGACCGGCCATATTTCTTGCGGATCTCTCCAGCGAGGGCGTCGGGCCACTCTCTACGGTCGCGAAGATTCTTCCCCGAAATTTGGTGTGCGGCCCGACTCATAGCCAGATCGTGCACGAGAATGGCGCCACCCAGAACGAAGGCTTCGGCAGGATTCAGAAGAAGATCCGGGCCTGCGATATGATTTGCGATCTCCCACAAAGCGTATGTGTGGCTGCTGTCATGCTGAGTGAATTCAGGCAGGTCGCGCGCGATCTCAGTCGCAAGCTGATTGGCTCTTTCTTCCATGTCCAGAAGAGCACGCTTCAGCTTATCGCGAGCATGGACATGATCAGTAAAGGCATCTTGCGCGAAAGCTTTGCGCCATAGATCGGGCCGGGAAGCATCGTCTGGCTGTACCATTTCTCGATTATGTCCGAGACACAGGATCCTTGCCAAGAGAACTGAAAAAAAAGATGCTCGAACCTCGACTTGCGTCAGCCAGAGACGCTATGATTCAAGATCATTTGATGGCTGGCAGCACTACCAGGGCAACGAGCGTCCACATGATCACGATGGAGACGAGGATGAACAGCAATACGTAGGTCTCGTACCAGCGGAAGAGATTCCTTGAGCTCGGGCGCTGACGAAAACCAACCTTCACCATTTCGTCGGTGATGTCACATTCCTCATTGCGATAATCAAGCCATGAAAGCGCACCAACGATAATCAGAGTCGCGGTGAAGGCGGCAACCATCGTGGTAAGAATAAGTAGACCAATTATGCCACTCTGAGCTGTACCGGGTGGCACTTTCCAATTTCGATACCCAACAAACAATGCCAATGCAGCCCCGACTAATGCGGTGGCCAGAGTTTGATAGATAGCGAGAAATCGGTGGGCATTTTCATTCACTGCATGAATTTGCTGCAGAATGTAGCGATACCGTTCTAGCGCAAACTCGGTTCGAGCTGCACTCAATTCCGGACTGGGCTCCCCTGGCGTCGTCATGTTCCCCCCACCCCTCTGAATCGCATCCAAGCATAGGGTACAAGTCTCCTCGAGGGCCAGAACTAGGGCGGCGGTCCTCTAAGTTGCTGGCAGGTGCCACCTGCCAGCTATTGCTATCGAGCGTCGTCCGCGCCTGCTTGTCGGTTCGTAGCACCAGGGCACCTGGCCGGCCCATGGAGTCGCACAACGCAAGGAGATGGCGGCCAAAGCAAAGAAGCGCAAAATCCGCGAGAAGCGTTAGGCGCTGTTCACGAGACTTCGAGGTTCGCTGGCACAGTCTCATCCGTAGTCTCGTTCGCAGCCGTACGCGGTCGTCCACCATCCCGGTGGGCCTGCCCGTGACCTGGCCAGTGGACCCGCACGAACCAGGAAGAACGCGGCCATGCAGAGTTGGAAAGCGTGTTGGGGGCAACCCCTCACGAGTTCGAATCTCGTATCCTCCGCCATTGCTCTCACCGGGCAATATGTCGAAGGGCCTCACCGTTCGCGGTGGGGCCCTTCGACGTTGCCTCAGTCCTCGTTGCGCGATCAGACCGTTCGTCGAGTCGCGCGCAGTACGACGTCGCTGACGTGGTGGGTGCTGGCCGCGCCGGGGGGTCGTGGCCGGGTTTCGTGGGTCTCGACATCCCAGGTGCCGGGGTCCGCGGTGAGCGCGGCAGCGATCTCGTCGACCCCGACGAACGCCTCCGGGTCGTACATCCGGGTCTGGGTCGCCACGTCCACCGGGTCGCGCAGTGGCGTGAAGTCGTGGTGCACGACCAGGAGCATGCCGCCGGGGGCGACGGCGGCGAGCAGGCTGCGCAGACCGCGCTGGTCGGGCGTGCGCTTGAACGAGCCGTACTGCAGCGAGACCAGGTCGAAGGTCTCGGCGCCGAAGGGCGCGGGATCGTTGGCGTCGCCGTGCACGAGGTTGACGTCGAGCCCGCGGCGTTCGGCCTCGACGCGCACCCGGGCGAGCGCGTTGCCGGAGATGTCGGTGGCGGTCACCTTCCAGGCGTGCTCGGCCAGCCAGAGGGCGTCGGCGCCCTCGCCGGTTCCGACGTCGAGGGCCCGGCCCGGGGCCAGAGGCGTGACCTCGTGGACGAGCGTGCCATTGGGGTTGACGCTCCACGCTCGGTCGGAGCCCCCGTAGCGGTGGTCCCAGTCGGCCTCCTCGCCCGAATGCCGGACGGCCGCGCGCAGATCCTCCTCGGCGAGGCTGAAGGCGATCATGGCGCCGACCTGGCTGCCCTGGGCGGCCGACGGCAGCACCTGCAGGCTCGGGTCGGTGACGTTGCCGGCCGCGTAGATCCCCGGTACGGCGGTCTCGCCGCGCGGGTCGACCGCGAGGACGTCGCCGGCGCCGGTCGGGTGGGGGGTGGTGGTGAGCCCGACTCCGGTCAGCACGTCGGCTCGGGCCTTGAACTGCGAGCCGACCACGACGGCGTCGGCCTCGAGGACGCGACCGTCGCCGAGCTCGACCCCGGACACCTCACCGTCCGGCCCGGAGAGGACCCGGCTGGCCTGGCTGCGCTCGACGGTGACGCCGGAGGCGGCGAGGGCTTCGACGACTCCCTCGTCAAGCCCGGTCGGGTCGTGCAGCACGACGGTCAGCCGGTCGGTCAGGTGCCGGAACAGCGGGGTCGGGTGGAGCCCCATGGGGTGCGTGACGATCTGCACCAGGCGCTGGTCGCGCACCTCGAAGCCGTGGCAGAACGGGCAGTGGATCACGCCGCGCCCCCACGCCTCGGCGACGCCGTCGATCGCGGGGAGCTCGTCGGACAGGCCGGTCGCGGCGAGGACGCGACGGGCCACCAGTGCGTGCCCGCCGGTGAGGTCCAGCCGGAACCGGCCGTCGTCGCGACGGCGCACCCCCACGACTCGGCCGGCGAGCACCTCCGCGCCGTGCCTGCGTACCTCCTCGCGACCGGCCTCCATCAGCTCGCCGGGCGCGATGCCCTCGTGCCCCAGATAGCCATGCATGTGCGCGGCCGGGGCGTTGCGCGGGGTGCCGTCGTCAACCACGACGACGCCGCGCCGCTGGCGGGAGATCTGCAGGACGGCGGCGAGACCCGCGGCCGAGCCGCCGATCACGGCGACATCGCAATGACGCTCCAGGGTGGGGTGTTGCGGGTGGCTGACATGCTCGGTGGGCTCGGACCGGGCCGGGTGCCCGTTGTGTATGGGGTGCTCGCTCATGAGATCCGACGGTACAGCGCCAGGCGCTTTCCGCAAGGACCTTTGCAGAATCAGCAAGGCATGACACGATGGACAGATGAATGGAGTCGCTGACATCGAGGCCCTTGCACGGTCGCGTCTGCGCAGCATGCGCACCACACTGGGATACTCCCTCGACGAACTGGCCGAGCGCACCAACCTCAGCCCGTCGACGATCAGCCGCATCGAGACGGGCAAGCGCACGCTCAGCATTGACGTGCTCGTGCCCCTGGCCAACGCCCTCCAGGTGAGTCTGGACGCGCTCTTCGAGGTGCCCACCGACGACGACGTGGTCATCCGTCCGGTCGCGCACAGCAGCGGCACGCGGACGACGTGGCCGCTGAGCCGTCCGGACGGACGCACGGTAGCGGTGAAGATGCGCCTTGAGCCGTCCGACGCGTCGCCCTGTCAACGGGTACACCCGGGCCACGACTGGTTCCTCGTCCTGGAGGGACGCGTGCGACTGTGGCTGGGCGAGCGGCAGATCGACGTCGGGACAGGAGAGGCGGCGGAGTTCGCGACCATGGTCCCGCACGCGATCACGGCCCTGGACGGTCCAGCCGAGTTGGTCATGGTCTTCGACCGTGACGGACAGCGCGCGCACGTGCACCAGTGAGCTCGACGCCTGTGAAGGAGCACGGCAGCCACCGAGGGTCGCGCGAGGGTCCCGGGGGTCGCAGTCCGGGCTGCATTCATGGTCGTCCGGGAGTGTTCATCTGAGCGATCCAGTAGGGCTGCGCCGTAGTTCAGGACGCCCGCGAACCCGACCGGACCCCCGCACGAACAGCTGGAAAGCGTGTTTGCATGCCCGAATGACCCGACGGCATTGCGCGGTTGGACGGCAGTCAGCTGGTCGCATCGCCTCGCGGTACACGCGTCCGGACGGAGGTCGAACCACATCACTGGAGGGAAGAAGCCGTTTCCGCGGGGCGTCAGACCGACCACAAACCCGGTTTACCGGAGGAGCTCGGGCAGCCAGGCTGGGATCATGCCTCGCAGAATCATGTTCGTACAGCTCAAGACGGGCTACGACACCGACCGCGGCCCTTCGTGGATTGAGTGGGTGGACTTCTCCAAGACCTGGAAGTCGGCCTACTTCCAGGGGCGAACGCTGCGGCGTGCCACGGGTATCGGCTTGTTCGACGCGAACTTCTACGATGTCGAAACCGGCGAGGAGTTCTGGATCTCCGGACCGAAGCGCGACCGGAGTGACACACGGTACGGACCGCAAGAGCCGACCGTGGCCGATGACGCCGCAGACGCTTATCGCGCGTTCCTTCAGGGCGCACCGCTTCCCGGCCGAGAAGCTGGCTAGCCCTGTGCCGCTCAGTTCAAGCGGTAGGCGTCTTCCCACCCCAGCCGATCAGCGAGAAGCAGTACGTCAGCAAGGTGCAGCGCTTGCCCGGAGGCATCGCGCCTGACGCTCCGTCATCCCGACTACGACTTCGCATGGTCGGGATGCCTGCGCGATGGAGTGGATCAGCCGCCTCAGCTCGTGGTGAGCAGCTCCCCGGCCGCGTAGTAGGCGCGCAGCGCGGCCTCGCTGCCGGAGCCCAGGGCAGTCATGATCCGTTGAAAGCGGGCGGATCGGAGGTCGCCGGCCACGATCACGCGGGGATGCTGATCGGTCGGCGGGCAGTATCCGTCCGCGCCGCGGATCAGATCGCCGGACGGGGCGGTCGGCGCGTTCCCGATGCTGAGAAAGGCAGCGTCGCCGGTGACCGTCCTCCTTTCGCCGTTCCGGCCGACCGCTTCCGCTGTCACCGCTGTCCCGTTCCGGGGAATGAGCGTCACACGCTCGACCGGCAGGAGTGTGACGCGGAGGTCGTCGCGGACCTCCTCGATCTTGTACGCGTCGGCTGCCGGGTACGCCACGAGCAGCCGGGTGTCGGTGGTCGGGTGGGCGCGCAGGAAGGTGCCGATGGGGCGATCGCCGCCGAGGACGAGGAGCGTGCGGCCCTCGGCGCCCTCCGCCTCGGCCTGCCAGAGCGGGGGCAGGGTCAGGTCGTCGGGGGCAGCGATCCAGTCGACGTCGCGGGGCTGGAGGGGGCCGACGCCGGTGGCCACGATGGCGTATGGAGCGGTGAGGTGGGTGCCGGCGTCGAGAGTGACGGTGACGCGGGCTTCGTCGGCACGGAGTTCGGTGACGTGGTGGCCGAGTTCGAGGCGGCACAGCTGGGTGCTCCTCAGTTCCGTACCGATGGAGTCGGCGAGCTCGGGGCCGCTGGTGTAGCCGCCGAGCACGTTGTTCAGGGCCGGGATGCGATAGAGGTTGCGGCACAGCGTGTCCGGCTCGATCAGGACGGAGCGCATGCCGACGCTGGCGGCCATGCGGGCGGCAGCGCAGCCGGCCGGGCCGCCACCGATGACGATCAGATCGGTGTCGTCGGTGGCGGGCGAACCGGTGCGGGGCGGCGTGTCTGCCATGGGGCTATTCCAGCACCGGAGCGCAGGCGTACGGGGATTCGGCCGGTCAGACGCGCGTGGCGATGATGAGCCCGGACGACCAGTCGAGCCGGGTCGCGGTCAGCCGCTCGTCGGTGAGGAGGCGCTCCGCCAGGGCCTCCGCACGGGGTCCGTGTCCCTCAGGCCAGGTGGACTGCGGCAGCAGGTCGTCCACGACGTAGAGCGCGCCGGGCGCGAGCAACTCCAGTGTTTCGTCGAGCTGTTCGAACTTGCCGGCCCAGGTGTCCGCGAAGATCAGGTCGAAGGTCTCTCCCGTGAGTTTCCCGATCAGCTCCCCGGCGTCACCATGAACGAAGCTCACCCGTGGATCCTGTCCGAGTTGCCCGCGGGCCACCTCGACGAGTCGGCCCTCCTGCTCCACCGTGAGCAGTTCGGCGTGCTCGTTCATGCCGGCGAGCAGCCAGGCCGTGGACATGCCTGCGCCCGTGCCGAGTTCGAGGATCCGGCCGCCGGGCTTGGCGGCCGCCAGTGTCCGCAGAAGCGCACCGGTCGACGGTTCGCAGGACATCTCGAAGCCGAGGTCCTGACAGGCCTGTGTGAGCAAGTCCATTGTTCTGGACAGCACTTGTGGCTCCGCTTCGGTCATCAGGATCTCCTCGGGATGACGGGTACGGTGCGCGGGTGCCTGGGGATCACACCATCCACGGGTGGGGCGGCGCCAGGCGATTACGGCTGCCGTATGCGTGCGCGGATACCTGTATGCCCCGATGCCGGAATGCGCGGTTCTCCGCGTCACCCTGGCGTCGACTGCCTTCGGTTGGACGTCGACGTGGAACCTCATCTCCCGAGAGGGGCGGTGCGACCGATGACGTTGCCGGCCACTCCACCTGCTGACACGCAGAATCCGCCCGCAGCGAAGAGAAGCAGCCCTGCTCGGGCTGAGGCGGCCGGGATGAGCAGGGCGAAGATCGCGAACCCCAGCTTGAACAGCGGCATGGCGCGGGCTGTCCCGATCAGGCCGGCGACTGTCGTATGAGGAATGCTTCGGCGATACCCCCCGTGCTGCCGGCTGCGAGTCCCCCGGGCCGGGAGACCGCCGGGCGGCCAGGCCGTTCCGCCCCCGCGGGCTTCCACGGGTACCGCGCCCTCGTGACGGGGCCGCGAACCCCTGCGCGTGAACATGCCCAGACATGCGCAGTCCCCGGTATCCCTTCTCGCCTTCCGTCGTTTTCAGTCGTCGCTGAAAGCTCCGGAATCGGAAGGATCTACCGGGGGCCTGGCCAGAGCCAACAAGTGGGTCACTCGGATCAGTGAACGTCTTCACTGACGGTGCGGCTCGCTCCGGTTTTCTGGTGTATTGATGATTTTCCTCCGCATTTGGCATGAGTCAAGGGGTTTGGTCATATTTTCCGATGCACGGACGGAAGGCCGGCGATCTCGCGCCCACGCTGCCGTCCCCCGGGGCTCCGGCCTCGGTTTCGCTAGGGGTTGAGGCGGTGCTGCGCGGCCCGCACCACCGGAAACATCGGTTCGAGGGCTCGGTGCGGTGACCGGAGCCGTAAGGGCCGTGCCCCGCTCCGAGACCATCCGCCCATGATGGAGGCATGGCAACGCACGAACTGGGCCGGCCCGGACCGGACCGGCATGAACCGGACCGGAACGATGCCGGGCCCTCGCTGGAGCAGATCCTCCACCTGGTCGCCCCCGGGATGCTCGATGTCGTCGTGGCGCCGCGCGGCACCGGCATACCGGTGGCCGACGTGGTGCTGCACGACCCCGGTGAGGAGCGGGACGACGAGACCTGGGCGGCGTCCGGGCTGATCCTGCTCGCGGTCGGCATGGAGGTCGCCTCGCCGGACGCGGTCGACGTGCTGCGCGCCGCCGACCGGGCCGGGGCCGCGGCCGTGGTGCTGCGGCGGGGGTCTCGCGGGCCGCGGGCGGCGCTGTTGGAGGCCGCGGGTCAGGGGCGTACGGCACTGCTCACCCGGCGGCCGGGGCAGGGGTGGACGGAGGTGCTCGGTCAGTTGCGTACCGCACTGGCGCAGAGCGCCCCGACCGGAACGACCGGGGTGGAGGGGCTGCGCCTCGGTGACCTGCCGGGGCTCGCCAACACGGTGGCGGATCTGGTCGGTGGCGCGATCACGATCGAGGACCCGCAGTCACTGGTGCTGGCCTACTCGCGGATGGACCACGAGCCCGACCCGATGCGCCGGCTGACCATCCTCGGGCAGGAAGTCCCCCGCTGGCGGGTCGACCAACTGCGCGAGAGCGGCTTCTTCCAGGCCCTGTGGAGCACCGACGACGTCGTGCGACTGCCCGCCGACGACCGGTACGCCGAGCGGCTGGCCATCGCGGTGCGCCACGGGTCGGAGATCCTCGGATCGCTCTGGGCCGCCGCCGACGGCCGACCACTGGCCGAGGACGCCGCGGCGGCGCTGCGCACGGCCGCACGGGCCGCCGTACCGCATCTGTCCCACCACCAGACGTGGGGCCGCGCCGCGGCCCGGGCGCGGGAAGGCGCCGTGCACGCCCTTCTCGACGGGAGCGCGCACGCCGCGCGCACCGCGCACGACGCCGGGGTCGCGCCGGACCTGCCGTACGCGGTGCTGGTCGCGGAGGCGTACGACAGCCGGGACCTGGCTGCCGGGTCCGCCCCGGCGGCCGGGGGCGCGGCCGAGCAGCGGGTGCTGGACGTGCTCGCGCTGCAGGCCGAGGCGTACCGGCCGGGCTGTGTGACCGCGCGGTCGGGACGCCGGCTGTACATCCTGCTCCCGGCGGGGGACGGCGGGACGGATCCGGCGCGTGCCCTGCTGGCGACGGCGCGCTCGGTGCCGCGGAGTGTGGTCTTCGCGGGGATCGGCCCGGTGGCGGCGGGCCTGGCGGGGCTACCCGCGTCGCGTGAGGCCGCGGAGCTGGTGGTGCGGGTGCTGCGGCAGCGGGCCGCGAGCCTGCCGGCCGCGGACATGGTCTCCGCGGTGGCGGGGTTCGGCGAGATGGTTCCCGAGACCTCAGCCCTGCGGGTGCTCGACCGGGTCGAGCCCTTGTGGGAGACCCTGTCGGGTCCCGTGCACGCGATGGTGGAGCACGACCGCGCGCACGGCTCGGAGTACGGCACTTCGGTGGCCGCGTACCTCGACGCGTTCGGCGACACGGCCACCGCCGCCCAGCGGCTGAACGTGCATGCGAACACCTTGCGGTACCGGCTGCGGCGGGCCCGGGAGCTGTTCGGCGTCGACCTGGCCGACCCCACCGTCCGGCTCCTGGCGGACATCGGACTGCGCCTGGCGCGGCGTACGGGGTGAGCGTGACCGACGGGCGTACGGGGTGAACGGCCGAGGCCCGGCGCGCGGCCGACCGTGCGGCAGCAGTGATCGTTGTGCTGTCGTACGGCACAACCTGATCACTCATCCATGGTCGTGCGGGACGAAGACGTAACGGGTGGCGCGGGCCGAAGCTGTGCACAACGGCCGGCGGCTCGACGAGCGCCGTGCACGACCGACGGGTATGGAGTGTGGTTCATGTGACTTCCGGTTCTCCCCATCAGCGCACCGGCGCCCGTGAGGCCGCGCTCGCACGTGCCGTCGAGGACGGTCTGCTCGGCCCGCAGTCGCCCCTGGTCGGCCTCCTCGACGTGGACGGTGTGATCGCCGCGGTCGAGGCGCTGCAGGAGGCGTTCGAGGGACCCGCCGAAGTGCACCACACGTTCGCGGCGAAGGCGTGCGGCCTGGTGCCGGTGCTGCGGCTGCTCGCGGACGCGGGCATGGGCTGTGAGGTGGCCTCGCCGGGAGAGCTGGAGCAGGCGCTGGCGGCCGGGTTCAGCTACGACCGGCTGGTCTTCGACAGCCCCGCCAAGACGGTCGAGGAGCTGGAGTTCGCCCTGACCCACGGCATCGCGTTCAACCTGGACAACTTCCAGGAGATGGCCCGGGTCGACCGTCTACTGGCCGGCCGGGAAGCCTCCGGGCCCATCGGGTTGCGGGTGAACCCCCAGGTGGGCGCGGGCGCCATCGGTGCGATGAGCACCGCGACCGCGACCTCGAAGTTCGGTGTGGCGCTGCGCGATCCGGGGGCCGTCGACGCGGTGATCGATGCCTTCGCACGCCGCCCGTGGCTCAACCGGCTGCACGCCCACGTCGGTTCCCAGGGCTGCCCGTTGCCGCTCATCGCCCAGGGGGTGCGTGCGGCGTACGAGCTGGCCGAGCGGATCAACACGGAGCTGGGCCGCACCCAGATCACCGGGCTGGACATCGGCGGCGGCCTGCCCGTCAACTTCGACAGCGAGGACGACCGGCCGACGTACGCCGACTACGTCGCCGAACTCCGCGCCGCCGCACCCGGACTCTTCGACGGCCGCTACACCCTGGTCACCGAATTCGGACGCTCCCTGCTCGCCAAGAGCGGCACCATCGGCACGCTCGTCGAGTACACCAAGTCGGCCGGCGGCCGGCAGATCGCGGTCACGCACGCCGGGGCCCAGGTGGCGACCCGCACGGTCTTCATGCCCGACGCCTGGCCGCTGCGGGTCGGGGTGTTCGACGCGGCGGGCCGGCCCAAGCAGGGCCCGACCGAGGTCGTCGACATCGCAGGACCGTGCTGCTTCGCCGGCGACCTGACCGCGACCGCGCGCGAACTCCCGGCCGTCGAGCCGGGTGACGTGGTGGCGCTGTACGACACCGGGGCGTACTACTTCTCTTCGCACTTCTCCTACAATTCCCTGCCCAGGCCTGCTGTGTACGGTTATCGCACGGATTCCGGCGGCCAGGTCCAGTTCGCTCTCGTACGCGAGGCCCAGAGCGTGCGCGGCGTGGTCGAGGAGAGCGGACTGTCCCAGGCGGACGCCTTGGTGGCGCTGCGCTCGGACGGTCCCGCGGAGCAATCGAAGGAGGTGGCGGTGTGACACGTGTCTTGATATCCGCCGACATGGAAGGGGCGACCGGCACGGTCTCCCCGGCGGACGTCGAGGCGGGAACGCCACGGTACGAACGGTTCCGCCGCCTGCTCACGCAGGACGTCAACGCCGCCGTCGCGGGGTTCGCCGACGCCGGTGCGGACGAGGTGATCGTCAATGACGCGCACTGCGGCATGGACAACGTGCTCATCGAGGAACTCGACCCCCGCGCGGTCCTGATCGTCGGCCGGCACAAGCCGCTGGGCATGATGCAGGGCCTGGAGACCGGCGTCGACGCGGTGGCGTTCGTCGGGTACCACACCGGTGCGGGGGAGGACGGAGTCCTCGCCCACACCTATCTGTCGCACAGCATCCTCGGCGTACGCATCGACGGCGAGCCCGTCGGTGAGGGCGAGTTCAACGCCCTGGTGTCCGCCGAGGCCCAGGCTCCCGTGGTGCTGGTCACCGGCGACGACGTGACCTGCCGCGACGCCGCCCGGTACGCGCCGGGCTGCCGGACCGTCACGGTGAAGACGGCGATCTCCCGTCACGCCGCGATCTGCCGCACCCCCGCCGTCACGAGCGCCGACATCCGCCGGGAGGCGGCCGCGGCCCTCTCCTC
Organism: Streptomyces sp. NPDC052052; assembly: GCF_040680455.1. Lineage (NCBI taxonomy): Bacteria > Bacillati > Actinomycetota > Actinomycetes > Kitasatosporales > Streptomycetaceae > Streptomyces > Streptomyces sp. NPDC052052. The sequence goes on from NZ_JBFAWU010000026.1 coordinate 105,357, forward strand.
TCCCCCAGCCCGCCCCACCGCACGTCCGACGCCGCACGTGGTGGAGGTCGACGTGGACAGCCGGCACCTGGTGCAGCGCGCATGCGCGCTGGCCGGTGTCGAACCGGCGGGGCCCCGGACCGTCCGCATGGAGACCTCCGACGCCCGGGAGGCGCTGCGCCGCTTCCGCGCGCTGTCCTGGGTGATCGGCGGCGGTCGCGAGGGCGACTGGACCTGATGACCCGGCGCGGCGGCCCCGACCGGGCCGCCGCCGCACCACCCCTGTGACCGTCCGGCGGCCAGAAGCCACGGCCCGGCACACAACGGTCGCTCCCCGCGGAGCCACCGCCCTTCCCGGGGGGAAGCACGCCCGAACGGCGACCGCTCCCCGAAAACACAGCTTTCCCGCCGGACACCCCTCTACGGGAGGGAATCCTCCGCGCCCCTTCACACCGTTGCCCAGGACAGGAGCTGCCATGACTTCCCCCGCACCGCAGAGAGAACCCCAGAGCCCGCAACCAGGACTCAGCCGCTCCCTGCGCAACCGCCACATGTCGATGATCGCGATCGGCGGCGCGATCGGCGCCGGCCTGTTCGTCGGCAGCGGATCGGTGATCAAGACCGCCGGACCCGCCGCGATCGTGTCGTACTGCCTGGCCGGGGCCCTCGTCCTGTGCACGATGCGCATGCTCGGCGAGATGGTCGTGGCCAAGCCGTCCTCGGGTTCGTTCGCCGACTACGCGCGCACCGCCATCGGGCCGTGGGCGGGCTTCACCATCGGCTGGCTGTACTGGTACTACTACGTCATCATCGTGGCCGTGGAGGCCGTGGCCGGTGCGGCGATCCTGCACGCGTGGATCGGGCTCCCGCTCTGGGTGCTGGCGATGGGCCTGATGGTCGTGATGACCGCGACCAACCTGCTGTCGGTGAAGTCGTTCGGCGAGTTCGAGTTCTGGTTCTCCTCGGTCAAGGTCGCCGCGATCGTCGCCTTCCTGATCGTCGGAGGGCTGTACGTCTTCGGTGCCTGGCCCGACGCCTCGTTCGACTTCTCGAACCTGACCGCGCACGGCGGCTTCACCCCGAACGGCTTCACGTCGATCTTCTCCGCGATCGTCGTGGTCATCTTCGCCTTCGGCGGAGCCGAGATCGTCACCATCGCCGCGGCCGAGAGCAAGGAGCCGGAACGCTCCGTCGCCCGCGCCACGACCGGCATCATCTGGCGGATCATCCTCTTCTACGTCGGTTCGATCGTCCTGGTCGTCACCATCGTTCCGTGGGACAGCGCCAAGGTCCTCGCCAGTCCGTACGTCGCGGCCTGGAACATCATCGGTCTGCCGGGCGCGGGCGTCGTGATGGACATCGTGATCCTCACCGCGGTGCTGAGCGTGCTCAACTCCTCGGTCTACGTCTCCTCGCGCATGCTGCGTGCCCTCGCCACCCAGGGCGACGCACCCACCTGGCTGGTGGCGACGAACAAGCGCAACGTCCCGGCCCGCGCGATCCTCGCCGGAACCGTGGTCGGCTGGCTCTCGGTGCTGCTCGCCTATCTGTCCCCGGACACCGTGTTCAGCTACCTGGTGAACTCCTCCGGCGCCATCGCCATCTTCATGTACCTCATGATCGGCGCGTCCCAGCTGCGGATGCGGCGCCGACTGGAGCGCGAGGCGCCCGAACGGCTGACCCTGCGCATGTGGCTCTTCCCCTACCTGACCTGGGTGGTGATGGCCGGCTTCGCCGCCGTCCTGGTGGCCATGGCCGTCATCGGCGACCAGCGCACCCAGTTGTTCACCAGCCTCGGCAGCCTGGCCGTCGTCCTGGTCGCCTACCTGGTGCGCAGGGCCCGCGGCACCCGCCCGCCGAGCCAGGCCGACACCGAGGTCGCGGAGGGGGCCGAGGCCCAGGCCCTGACCACCCACTGACCGGACCCTCCCGCACACGACGAAGGCCCCGACCGGGCGGACACCTGGTCGGGGCCTTCGCCCTGTCGTCTTCGTGGCGGTGTGCCTCGTCGCGCCCGTTCGCGATCAGGACCGACGGCCGTAGAACTCCACCTCGGCAAGGGCGAGTCGGCGGCCGGAGCCCGCTCCATAGGTGCTGTCGGTCGTCAGCCGCGCCCGCACGACCTGTGAGCCGCGCAGGTCGAAGGTCTGCTGCCCCGGCTGGTCCTTGACCCTGATCACCTTGTCGGTCCGGCTTCCGTCGGCGGCGGTGAGCGTGACGGTGATCCGGGCCGGGCGGGCCTGGGCCAGGAACTCGTCCTTCTTGGTCGACGTACCGGAGAAGACGACCAGCTTCAGCACCCGTACCGGCTGCTCGAAGTCGCACTCCAGGTACTGCCCGACACCGGTGTCGGGCCCCGCCGCCGAGGGTGACCAGTAGCGGTTGTTGAAACCGTCGAACGCCGCACCGGCCGGGTGGCCGGGAGCCACGCTCGACGCCCGGAAGCGGGTGGGCGGCACCGCCTCCGGCGTCCCGGTCTCGTCCTTGGCGAAGCCGAACCAGCCGGACACATGGGGAAGGGCGAACCAGACACCGCACGCCACCACGATCAGCAGGACCGGAAGCGCCAGGCCGGGCCGGCGCCACAGCCGGCGCTTCGGCCGGGTTCCCGCGACGGGCGCCTGCCGCGGTCGCCGGCGGAACATCCGACGCCACCACGGAGGCCGGGCCTCGGGCGGCGGGCCGGGGTCCAGGACCAGCGCGCATCGGATGCACCGGGTGCGGTCCGAGGCGTTCTCCGTACGGCAGTTGGGGCAGCGGATGGTCGGGGCGGGCAGCGGTCCCGGCGTGGTGTGCGGGGCGACCGGCGGTACGTCGGGCAGCGCCTCCGGCCCCGGCACCGACTCGTCCGTCCCGTCACCGGGGCGCCGGGGAGCAGCCGGGGCGACGGGGGGCCGAGGGGCAGGCGTCGGCTGCGGCTGCGGGGATGGCTGGGGATGTGGGGACACCTGAGGTGTGGGCGACGGCTGCGGCTGGGGGCGCGGCTGCGGCTGTGGCTGTGGGGATGGCTGGGGCGGTGGAGACGACCGCGGCTGGGGCGCGGGCGGCGTCGGCGGCGGGGTGCCGGTGGTGGCAGGGGGCGTCGGGGTGCCGGCGGCGGACCCCTCCCATTCCAGGAACGCCTGGCACGACGCACAGAACTGCGTCCCCGGCGCATTGCTCTGACCGCATGCCTCACAGATCACGAGACCTCCAGATCGAAGCCCACATGCGCCGGAATCTCCGTACGGATCAGCTCCTCCAGCCGCACCCGGTCGACCTGGTACGGCTGTGTGGCCCGGACCCGGACCGTCACCCACGGCCGCGGGCTGCCCGGGAACTGCGTGCGCGGGGTCGACGACCACGCCGTGCCGCCGCTCTCGACGATGTCCGGCTCGATGCCCGTCTCCAGGAACACCGCCTCCGCGAGACCGCGCCGGGTGCCGCGTCTGCTGTGCCGCTCGACCGCTCCCCGTACCGCGGCACGCCGCTGCTCGACGGGGTGGTGCTCACCGGTGTCGACGGCCACCCACTGGGCCAGCCAGGTCAGGAAGTCATCCGGTGCGCTGCGGGGATCGAGGTGGGCGGGCAGATTGTCGATGGCGAGCAGGACCGGGGCGAGTACGTCGTCGAGCGCCGCCAGGAACCGTCGCAGGAAGTCCTGTTCCAGATAGACCGCCGGGAGCTGCTCGATCAGCGGGTGCGGTGTCGGCAGGCCGGTCACGGCTGTGCGCATGGCGGTCAGGCCTCCCGGACCCGGAGCTGGTGCTCGTAGCTGAAGACCAGGGCGTGCCGGTCCAGTGCAATCTTCGTGGCGGGTTCGCCGCGCTGTCCGGTCACCGGATCCGCGGGGAAGAGGCGTACGTCCTCCACCAGATCCACCCCCGGCACCTGCTGCAGTACGGCGAACGCCTCGCCCGACTGGATCGGCCGGCCGAACGGCCAGCCGTCGCCGCCCGGACCACCGCTCAGCGGGTTGAAGTAGCGGTAGAGGGCCTCCAGCGCCTCCTCCCGCACCTGTTCCCGCACGGCGCCCCTGCGTGCCTGGACCGAGGCGACCACGGTGACCCCCTGGTAGTAGGGCGGTTCGACCACCAACCGGGCGCCGATCGGGCGCCGTTCGTCGAGATGGCCGGCGATCAGGGCGAGGGTGTGCTGCGGCGGGATGAGTTCGTCGAACTGGATCCGTCCCTGCTCGTCGCTGCGTCCTGCCGGTACGACGAGCAGCCGCACCCCGCCCGCCTCGACGTCCGCGTCCCCGCCGGCCGGGATGCACTGCACCCGGGAGGCGTCGGGGGCGACCTCGCGGGCCAGCAGTTCGTAGTCGTGCGGCACCACGGCCCGGTGCAGGGTCCGCAACGTCATCGGCCCGCGTACCCGTGCGCTGTCCACAGTCTCCCCGTCGACTCCGCCGAGCGCGGGCCGCCGGTTCTCCACCCGGGCCACGAACGGGATGGCGCTGCGCAGCACCCGGAGCGTGGAGCGGGCGACATTGCCGCGCAGCCCGCCGCCGGTGCGGTACGCGCGCACGCGTACGGTGGCGCCCTTCGGCGGGACCGCCCCGTAGTAGCGGATGGAGCCGTCCCGCTCCCGTACCGCCGGGCCGAACTCGACCCGGCCGGAGTTGGGGTCGAGCGTGATGTGCCGGTCCTCGGGGCCGGAGTGGGCGAAGTCGTCGACCCGGGTCCACTCCGTGCCCTGCGGGCCTCCCGACGGGTCCGCGACCTCGACGACGAACTCGCCCGGCACGACGGGCGGACGGCTCACCGTGAAGGTCTGTCCGGGTACGCCTTCGGCCGGTCCGAGGACCTCGTCCGTCACGGTCTCCGCGTGCACGGCCCCGACGGTCGCGCCGATCGTGAACGCCGTGATCCGGCGCACCACCGGGGACGCCATGTAGGTGGGCTGCCCGGCTTCGGCCTCCACCAGACGGCAGCGCAGCCAGCCGCCGGTGCGGCGCACGACGACGGCCGGGGTGTGGCCTTCCGGCAGGTGCAGGATCAGTTCCCCGGACCGGTTGAAGCCGCCCGTGTCGTCCTTCTCGACCTCGCAGACCGTCCAGGCCCTGCCGTCCCAGGCCTCCCAGAGCAGCGGCGGCCGCAGCGGGTCGACGCCGACGCCGTCGACCGAACATTCCAGCCGCAGTACGACGACGCCCGACGGGACGGCGGCGGACAGCCCGACGTAGACCGCGTCGCCGGGCACGGGTGTGGTGTCGAAGCAGGGGACGGCCCGGCCGAGCGCGAGCTCCTCCGTGCGGTCGACGGCGTCACCGGACGTCGGCCAGGTGGCGAGGTGGGCGAACTCGCAGGGCACGATGGACAGTTCACGGCCGGTGGTGAACACCACCGCTTCCTCGGTCTCGGTGCGGACGGTCGCCACCTCCGTACCGGCCTTCACCCGCACCGGTTCGGGCTGCGGCGCGGAGAGCCGGAACGTCACATCGGTGTGGGCGGCCGTGGGCGGGTGGAGCCGGACACCGATCAGGTCGAGGAAGGTCAGATAGCTCTTCTCCGGGACCCGGTTCACCCGGTAGACGAGCTGGTCGACCATGGTCGCGAAGGCCTCGATGAGGGTCACGCCGGGATCCGACACGTTGTGGTCGGTCCACTCGGGGCAGCGCTGCTGGACGAGCCGTTTCGCCTCGTCGACCAGGCCCTGGAAGCGGCGGTCGTCCAGATGCGGGCTGGGCAGCGTCACGCTCCGTCCACCTCCTCGTGCTGCGGGATCACATAGAACGGAAAGACCAGGTTCCGGGGGTCGTTGGCGCCCCGGACGGTGTAGCCGATGTCGATGTACAGGACCCCGTTGTCGACCTCGTCGAACCGCACGACGACCTCGGTGACCTCGATCCGGGGCTCCCACCGGTCCAGGGCCAGACGTACCTCGTACGCGAGCTGTCCGGCCGTGCCCGCGTCCGCCGGGGCGAACACGTAGTCGTTGATCGCGCAGCCGAACTCCGGGCGCATGGGCCGTTCGCCCGGCGAGGTCGCCAGGATCAGCCGGATCGACTCCTCCAGCTCGTGCTCGCCGCGCACCAGGGCGATGGAGCCGGTGGCGTCCGTATGCGGCGGGAAGGCCCAGCCCGCGCCGATGAACTGCTGCCCCATGGCCGCTCAGCCCCCGATCAGCACCGTCGGACAGCCGGACACGACGGGCGCGCCGCAGGCGGCCAGGTCCCCGACCCGGGCAGCGGGCATCCCGCCGATCAGCACCGAGGTGCTGCCGGGCGGTGCGATCGTGGACGGCGGGTGGACCGCGGGCGGCGGCATCGCGCACACGTGCGGGGTGCCGACCGTGGCGGCGGGCAGGCCGCCGATGAGCACGGACGGGACACCGGGCGGCCCGACCGTGCCGGGGTGTCCGGTGGGGTCGCCGACCCGTGCGGCCGGCGCCGCGGCTGCTGCCATGGAAGTTCGTTCCTCTCGTTTCGTTCAGCTCGCTCGGCGCTCACGCGCCGTCAGTTGATCTTCACCAGCGGTGCGTTGACGGCCAGCGAGCCGCCTGCCTTGATCTCGGTCCGCTGCGTTCCGTTGACCGCGACCTGGGCGCCCTGGACGTCCACCGTGCCGCCGGTGGAGAGCTTGACCTCGCCGTTGCCGCCGTCGACCCGCACTCCGCTGCGGGACGTCAACGTGACGCTGTCGCCGCTCAGTTCGAGCTTTCCCTGTCCGCCGTCCAGCGCGACGCCGTGAGCCGCCTTGATGGACACCTGCTGCTTGGCCTCGATGGTCACGCTGCCGTCGCTGTTGATCACGATCGCGGTGCCTCTGCGATCGAGATCGATCTTCAGTTTTCCGTCGCCGGTGAGCAGACGTACGCCCTGCGGTCCGTCGGCGCCGTCCAGGAGTTCCAGCTGGTTCCCGCTCCTGGAGGCGATCGAACGCCGGTTGACCTCACCGGTGGTCGGATCGACCAGCTTGCCCCCCTGAGCGGGGGACCCACCGGATGCCGCCTCCCCGCCGCCCGCCCCGGACGCACCGCCGCCGTCCCCGGACCCGCCGCCACTTCCACCACCACTGCCACTGCTGCCCTGTGACGGCCGGTCCTTGCCGTTGTACAGACCGGCGAGGACGTACGGACGGTCCAGATGCCCGTGCTCGAACCCCACCAGGACCTCGTCCCCCACCTCGGGGATGAACGCCTCGCCGCCACTCGTCCCGCCGGACTGCGCCGTACGCGCCCAGTCGCTCGCGTACTCGTCCGACAGCCACGGGAACCGCACCTTGACCCGGCCCGAGCCCTCCGGGTCCTGGGTGTCCGTGACCGTCCCGTTGACCAGGCCCACGCAACGCGACCCACCACCGGCCCCCGCCCCGGGCCCACCGGCCCCCGGTCCTCCGCCGGTCAGCCCGAACAGCGAACGCTCCTGCTGTCCGGAGACCGTCAGCCAGGTCTCGTACCCGCGCAACGGGTCGAAGACATGCCGCGACGAGGTGACGGTGTACCGCCCCTCGAACGGTGCTCCCACCGCGTTGAGCGCCACCGCGCTGCCCGCCCGTACCTCGGGGTTCCCCCGGATCACCGCCTCCAGCTCCGCGAACGAACCGGCGATCCGTTCCGCCAGCGCCTTCGCCGCCTGGTCCACCTGTGCCTGGGCCCCGTACGCCGCGTCCGTGACCACGAAACGCGCCTCGCCGAAGGGGGCGGACACCTCGGCCGCGCTCACGCCCAGCTCCAGCGTCGTCGACTTCCCCGCGGGGGCCCGCCCCACGAGCGGCTGCTTGGCCTTGATGTCCCAGCCGCGCACCTCGACCTCGGAGACCTGCTCGGCGGAGGACACCCCGGCCCGGCAGCGCAGCAGATTGCTGCCCATCTCCAGGACCAGGGCGTTCCGTTCGGCCCGCGCCGATCCGTCGGGCGCACCGCTCGCCTCCGCGGGCCGGGTGATGTGCAGCTGCCCGTCGAGCACATAGGCCTGCGCGCCCGCCTCCTCGGCGAGGTCGCGTACGAACTCCCAGTCGGTGATGTTCGGTTGGGCGATGTGTTCGAGTACCGGACCGGCCACGTCCACCGTCCCCGCCTTCAGGCCTGCGCGCTGGGCGACCTGGGCGCAGATGTCGGCGAGCGTCATGTTCTGGTAGCTGGCCACCCGGCGTCCCCGGAACAGCCGGTGCGACTCGTCGAGACCGCGTACGACAGTGAAGGTGCCGGTCTCGTCGAGCTCCACCTCCAGGGCCGTGACGACCCCCTTCAGCAACGGCTTCGGTTCCGTGTCACTGCCCGCGCGGGCCAGCAGCCGGGCCTCGCTCCCGATCTTCAGCCCGGTCTTCTCCAACAACACCCGGTCCGGGTCACGGAAGCGCAGGAGGAACAGGTCGGGAAGGGTCCTGCTGTCGTCGACGTATCCCTCGACCAGCGTGTTCACGGACCCGGGCGGCAGCGGCCGGCCGTCGAACTCCACCACCAGCGCCGTCGCCACACCTGGCTGCGCCATCAGGAACGCCCCCTGTCGCGTTCCTCCTCGAGCCGTTTCAGCTCGTCGAGCGCGGGGAGGAGCAGCTGCTGCCCGGGGGCCAGCCGCATCGGGTCGTCGATCCCGTTCGCCTCCGCGATCACCCGCCAGGCGGCCGGGTCTCCGTACTCCCGCTGGGCGAGCGACGGCAGCGAGTCCCCGGCGTCCAGCCGGTGCACCCGGCGGGCCGCGAGGGCGCCCGAGGTCGGGTTCTGCCCCGGGGTGTCCCCGCTGATCTCCTCCATCGAGACCTGGCAGACGGCCCGGATCGGCACACCCGACGTCGTGAACAGGGTGTACTTCGCCTGCACTTGGCTCACATAGCCGGGAAACCCGGTCAGCCCGCCCCAGTGGAAGACCACCCACGGCGGTGACGAACGCTGCTGCTGACGGGTCTCGTTGGTCGGCACACAGCACGCGAACAGCTGCTCCACGGCGTTCACCACCCGGGTGTCCTGGGTGTCGCTGGCGTCGAAGAACATCTCCACGGTGAGCTTGCTGGGCTGGGATCCCTGGTACTCCGGCGGTCCCGAGCTCTTGGCTCCCTTGGCCGGACTCCGTTTCCAGGAGGCGGCCTTGGTGAGGCTCAGCTCCTTGGGGTTGAACTGGAAGTCGATCCGTCCGCACGGTCCGCCGGGCGTGAGACCGCCGCCGGTCGGCGGCGTCCGCAGTTCCAGGTAGGCGTGCTCCAGCTTGGGCCGGGCCGATCCGCCCCGGCCCGCCTGCGCCGACACCCCGGAGGTACCGGCCGCACTGAACGCGATGGGACCTGCGCCGCTCACCGCCCTCAGCCCTCCATGACGTAGCCGTGATGGGCGATCTCGATCGTCTCCATCGCGACCTTGGGTGATTCGGGGGTGAAGGAAGGACCGGTCCAGCGGACCGGTACGACCTCCAGCAGCCCCCACTGGGCCACCTTCTGCCCGTCGCCGGTACGTGCCTCGATGTGCGCCGTCTTGCGGCTGAACCCGGTCGTCATGGTGGCGAACCAGCGGGCCACCTTCTCGGTCTCCTTGGTCAGCGGCCTGGACAGTTTCACGTTCGAGTACTTCAGACGGGTCGGCAACTGCCACAGATGCCCGTTGTTGCCGCCCTCCTCACGTGTTTCGAGCACCACTTCGCAGCCCAGACCGTCACATGTGTTGAACGATCCGAGCTCGATGTCGTCGATCGTGACGACGAAGCAGACACTGACGGCGGGATCGTCGTTCTGGGCGGTGGCCATGGCGCGTACCTCTCCATTCCCTGGGGTGTCGCTGTTGTTCTCGCCGTTCCTCAGTGCCGGGTGTTGATGAGAAGTCCCGCCCGTTCACGTTCCAGCCGCAGATCCGCCTTGAAGAGGCGGCTGAGCGGTGCGTACAGGGCGCGGACCAGCTCGTCGGTGACAACGGGCGCCCCGCCACCGCCCGGTCCACCGCCCTGGCCGGGTGGGCCGCCGGGTGCGGGGGCGGTGGAGCCGTGGTCCTCGGCGGTGGGGCCGGGTTCCGGTTCCGGTTCGGCTCCGGGCTCCTGGGACGGGTCCGGAGGTGGCGCTTCCGCGGTCTGCTCCTCCCGCTGGACCACGGGTGCCGAGTACGCCGGGGGCGGCGAGCCGAACACCACACTGCCGTCCGCCATCCGCTGGGCCACCCCGGCAGCCACGGCGGCCGAACCGGCCGTGACATAGGAGGAAGCCGTGGCAGGGGAGGAGGGGGCGGCGGGTCCCGCGGACGATGCGGAAGGCATGGAGGTCACGGAGGGCGTCGAGGGCACGTCACGGCTGCCGGAACCCGAGAACGAACGCGGCACCGGAGGCCCGCCGACCGCCTGACGCTGCAGCGCGGAAGGCGGCGGGGGCCGCATGCCCGGCCCCTCCCCCGCCGGTGCGGCGGTACGTTGCACAGCCGCCGGCCCGGAGGGCGCCACCGGCACGGACGGCGTGTACGCCCCGGCAGGGACCCAGCGCAGCGGAACGGCGTCCGGCTCGGACACCGGCGCCGACCAGGGCGTAGAGGCGGAGACCTGCACGGAGGCGGAGGCCTGCTCCGCGGCGGAACGCTGCACGCCGGCCACCGCGTCGGTCCCTCGGCTCTCCGTGGAGTGGAGCGTCAACGGCCGGTCGCCCAGCAGCGGCGCCACCGGAGCGGTCGGCGAGGGCGGAGGCACAGAGGCGGGCACGGAGGCGGGCACGGGCCGGTCGGGCGTCCGCTGGACAGCCGGGCCGGACGACGGCGTGGAAGGCTGCGGCAGGGGCGGCGGCGGGCCCGAGGGCGCGGGCAGCGACGATGCCGGGAGCAGCGGATCGTCGCCGAGCAACGGGGCGGTGGACACCTCCTCGGCCGGCGCCGGCTCCGGGACCATCGGGGTCTCCCGCCTCGCCGCCGTCTCCGGGGCCCCGGAGGAGAGGTCTGCGCTGCCGTCCTGCGTACCCCGGTCGACCGGCTCCGTCCCCGCCGCCATGTCCGTCACCGCCCGCTGGACGGGGGCGGGGGCCGAGTCGGGGCCGGGGGCAGCCTGGCGCTGTGCCGTGGGCGGCAGGGCGGACAGGGGTGCGCCGAGTCCGGGCCTCCGCAGGGCCGGTTCCGCGGCCGAAGGCGCCACCGCACGCTGAAGAGGCGCGGACGCAGGCCCGGGTACAGACGCGGACGGCGGCGCGGGTGCAGGGTCGGCCGGTTCCGGCTGCGGTTGCGGTTGCGGTTGTGGAACCGAAGCCGGTACGAAGCTCTGCTCACCCACCAGTCGGCGTACCGGTAGTTCCGCCACCGCGTCCGACCCGTCGGCGGAGGTCATCACCGGCGTCCCGGCACCGACCGCGCGCTGTACCGGAACGGGCCAGGTCGTGGGCGTGGGCAGGGCCGTGGACCAGCCGCGCACCGGCAGCTCCGCCGCGCGTTCCGCGGACCGCTGCACCGGTGATGTCCGGTCGGCCGGTGCCGGGGTGGTGATCCCGTGCACCAGCCCGGTGGGCGCATCCGGGCTGACCAGATGCCCGAGCGGTGTGCCGAGTGCCGGATCCTGCCGGGTGGTGAGCGCCCCCTGGAACCCGGAGGGGTCGCTGACCAGCTCCGGACCAGCGCCCAACATCCTTTGCAGAGGCGGAAGTTCTGCCAGATCGACCCGCTCGCCCCGGGCGGCTTCCGGCGGCACGGCTGCCGCAGCACTCTGCGCACCAGCGCCCGGCCCCGTCTCCGTACGCCCGCCACCGCGCAGCCAGGACATCAGGCCCATGGATTCTCCTGCCCTTCCTGCGCTCTTCGCTACTGCCCGTTGAGGCGGGCGATCTGTGCGACAAACCTCAGTCGTTCCGGGTGTTCCAGGTCCAGCAGCTCATCGAGCGGCCAGTGGAAGTGATAGGCGAGGTACGCGACCTCCTCGTAGAGCAGGTCGGCCGCGTACGTCACGATTCCCCCAGGCGTCCACCGGCGAGATCCACCGCGAACTCCTCATGGCAGGACGGACAGGAGACGGCGGCGCGGGTGTGGCCCTCGGCGTTGATCCGGCGGTAGAAGTCCTGCAGAAAGGCCAGGTCGGAGGCGAACAGGTCCTCGATGATGCCGGGGTGGATGTCGTCGACCGTGCCGATCCGGGTGACGACCCTGGCGATGAGGACGACCGAGAGGTACGCGGAGTTCTCGCGTACCCGGTCGTCCCGCAGGGGAACGAGTTCATCCCGGGCGGTCGCGAGCCGCATGACTCCCGTGCGGTGCACGACGCCCGCCTCGTCGACGTATCCGCGGGGCAGTTCGAAGGTGAACTCGGTGCGCAGGGAGTCCCGTTGCCCCGACCTGGCACCCCCGCCGACCGGCAGTTGGCCGTCCGGTTCGAGGGCCGCGGTCGGCGCCGAGGCCTGTGCCGTACGCCGCATCAGTCGACTTCCATGCTTTCGTAGGTGATCGCGAGCTTTTCTGTGAGGACGGAGGTGTCACCGGCCTTGAGCGTGCCGATTTCGAGTGACTTCGGCCAGGCGTTGATGAGCTTGTACCGCTTGATGGCGACGCCCTCGTGGTCGTACACGATGACGGCACCGTTGCGCCGGGCGGCAGTCATCCGGCCGAACCGGGAGTCCTTGATCCACCGTTCGAAGCTGTTGTCCTCGGTCAGGCCCCGGGTCACGGTCACCTCACCGGCCTTCGGACGGCCCGGGAGCTTCTTGATGGCGTAGCGGCCGTCGGCGGTGTTCTGCTTCAGCTCGATGACGTCCTGCTCCATCTTCAGACCACTGACCTCGGTGATCTGCTTGATGACGACGCTGTCGAATTCGAGACCGAAGGAGGCCCCGACGGTGCTGTCGAGATCAGGAAGTGCCACAACAGGCTCCTTTACCGCTCATGGCGCTCTTGCCGTGCTTGCCGCGTTCGTTGGTCAGGGATCGCAGGATGTCGGGCCTGCGGCCCGGCCGGGCCCCCTGCGGGCGGGCTACTCGTCGACACCGCCGGTGCCCCCGGTCATCTGGGAGAGGCGGAAGACCACGAACTCGGCCGGTTTGACCGGTGCCACCCCGATCTCGCAGATCACCTGCCCTGCGTCGATGCTCTCCGGCGGGTTGGTCTCGCGGTCGCACTTGACGTAGAACGCCTCTTCCGGAGTGAGCCCGAACAGCGCTCCCTTGCGCCACTCGTTGACCAGGAACGCCGATACCGTGCGCCGGATACGGGCCCACAGGGCGTCGTCGTTCGGCTCGAAGACGACCCACTGGGTTCCGTTGAGGATCGACTCCTCCAGGTAGTTGAAGAGGCGCCGGACGTTCAGGTAGCGCCAGGCCGGGTCCGACGCCAGCGTGCGCGCGCCCCAGACCCGGATGCCGCGCCCGGGGAAGGACCGGATGCAGTTCAGCCCGATCGGGTTGAGCAGATCGTGCTCCCCCTTGGTCAGCTGGGTCTGCAGGGCGACGGCCCCGCGCACCACCTCGTTGGCGGGGGCCTTGTGCACACCGCGCGACTCGTCGTTGCGGGCCCAGATGCCGGCGATGTGCCCGCTCGGCGGGACCAGTTGGGCACGCCCCGACGACGGGTCGGCCACCCGGATCCACGGGTAGTAGAGCGTGGCGTACTTGGAGTCGAAGTTGGCCTGGCCGGTGCGCCAGGCGCGGATCTGCTGCGGGCTGAGTCCGGGCGGCGGGTCGAGGATGGCGACGCGGTCCCCCATCAGCTCGCAGTGGGTGATCAGCCCCTGCTGCACGGCGACGACCGACTCCAGGTCCAGCAGCCCGCGTTGGTAGGCGCTCATCAGATCCGGCACGGCGATCGTGGTGACCTCTTCGACGGCTTCGAGCCCGCCGAGGCCGGTCCGGCGGTCGGAGTCGCCGACGTACAGCTCCGGGGTCAGCGCCCCGGCATCGGGGGACGCGGGCGCGGCGGGGGCCAGGGTCACGGACTGCGGTGCGGGCTTGGCGGGCGCGGCGCCGCGGCCCGACTCCCGTATCTCGATCAGCTCGGACTTGGCGTTGACCCGGGTGGCGACGTTCTCCTTGCTGCGTTTGGTCGTGACGTTCGGGTACGTCTCCGCGACCTGCCCGTCCCGCTTCACGATCAGCTGGAAGACGTCGGAGGGCGGATCGTCCGCCTCCACCTCGGCCACCTCGACGGTGAGCTCGCCGGCCACGCCGGGGCGGGGCTTCACCGCGTACGGCCCGAGCTGTGTCTCCGATCCTGCGGGCAACTGCCCGGCGAACCCGCCGCTCTCGTCCTCGGCCGGGGGCTCGGTGCCGTCACCGATGCGCACCACGTAACAGACACCGCCGCCGTTGGAGAAGAACCCGTAGACGGCGGAGGCGAGATACGTACCGTCGACGAAATCACCGAAGGTGCCGACGAACTGGCTCCAGTTCGTGATCAGCGTCGGCTCGTCGAACGGGCCCTTCTGGGCGAAGCCGACGAAGGCGGCGACCGAGGTGCCCACCCCTTCGATCGGCCGGGATCCGGACTCGATCTCTTCGACGTAGACGCCCGGGGACAGGTACGACGGCATATGAGTCTCTCCTTGGCCGGGGAACGCCCGCAATTCTCGCCACGACCGCGATCACCGGGAACGGACACTCGGCCGCCCTGCCGTGCACCTGCCGGTGCCCGATCAGGCAACGTTCCCTCGCTGTCCGTGTCGGCGCGCGCTGCCCCCGGACGCGTCCCCGCGCGCTGCCTACGCGATCCACCGCCGCCACACCCTGGGACGGCGGCAGAGCCATGCGCCCGCGAGTGCCGAGTGCCGGCTGTCCGCAGAAGTCGTGGGCCTGGAGGGCGGATGAAGGCGGTTCCGGAGAAGGACACCGGCGCTGCCCGCGCCAAGGCCACTCCTGCGCATGCGGACGTCTCCCGTACGACGGCGGCCCCGGAGCGCCCGCCGAGCGACCGCCCCGCCCCCGCGCCCGGTGCGCGTGATCTGCAGCGGTTGCAGCGTGTGGCGGGGAATGCGGCGGTGTCGCGTCTGGTGGCGCAGCGGTATACGGCTCCGGTGAAGCCTTCTGCGGCGCAGGCGGCGGGGTTCCGCAAGGTGAAGGCGGACGTGGCGGCAAAGCGGACCACGATGGCTGTCCATGCACCTGCCGCCACCGAATCCAAGTCCGCTCAGGATGCGGCGGTCGCTCCGCCGGATGACAAGGAGGCGCAGGGCAAGGCGGCGAACGCGGAGAAGATGAATGCGGCGAAGCCGGGTGAGTTCAACAAGCAGGCGTTCATCGATGCGGTGAACAAGGCGATCGATGCGCAGGCGCCGAAGAACCTGGATGACGCGGACAAGTTCTCGAAGTCCGGCAAGGCCGACACGATCAAGTCGGAGGTGGACGGGAAGGTCAAGGACGGCAAGGAGTCCTCGGCCAAGGACATCGATACGGCGACGAAGGCTCCGCCGGACACGTCGGCGGCCAAGGACAAGCCGGTCACTCCGATGGTCCCGGACCAGCCCCCGGCCAACCCGGGCGCCCCGTCCGCGGCGGACGCGATCCCCGAGAAGCAGCCGGCCGCGGTGACCGACTTCTCCGAGGGTCCTGCCGCGAACGACCAGGCGATGGCGGATGCGGAGGTCACCGAGGAGCAGCTCGCCCAGGGCAACGAGCCGGAGTTCGACCAGGCCCTGTCCGCGAAGAAGACCGCCGAGACCGATTCCGCGAAGGCCCCCGCCAAGGGCCGGGCGGCTGAGAACCAGCAGCTGAACACGGCCAAGGCGGGTGCGGCGGCATCCGGTGCGCAGGCGATGAACGCACTGACCGCGACCCGGGCTTCGGCGGGCAAGCAGGTCGACGGGGGCAAGGGCGAGACGAAGTCGAAGGACGAGAAGCGGCGGGCCGAGGCCACCGCGAGACTCCAGAAGGTCTACGACTCCACGAAGAAGGACGTCGAGGAGACCCTGTCCGGCCTGGACAAGAAGGTCGATGCCGCGTTCACGCAGGGCGAGAAGGCGGCCCGGGACGCGTTCACCGCGGACCACCAGCGGCGGATGAAGGCGTACAAGGACAAGCGGTACTCGGGGTGGACGGGCAAGGCCCGCTGGGTCAAGGACAAGTTCGCCGGCCTGCCCCAGGAGGCCAACAACCTCTACCAGGAGGCCCGCAAGCTCTACGTCGCGAAGATGCAGGGCGTCATCTCCTCGGTGGCCGACCTCATCGGCACCGAACTCGGCAAGGCCAAGGCCCGCATCGCCAAGGGGCGCACCGAGTTGAAGGCCGAGGTCGACAAACTCCCCGCCGATCTCCGGGAGTTCGGGCAGGAGGCGGCGAAGGACTTCGCGGGAAAGTTCGACGACCTCGAAGCCAGTGTCAACGAGAAGTCCGAACAACTCGTCCAGGA